>NZ_JBEYYI010000006.1:0-417665 GCF_040645495.1 Nocardia sp. NPDC046763
CACTGAGGACCCCTCCCTTCCGGGAACACCCTCAATCCGACACCCGACCAGCAAACACCCAGCCCGCGATTCGGGTGCCCACACTGGCAACAGAAACCCGCCAAACAAGCATATAGGCGCGGACAGCGGCCATACGAGATCTCCAACCGGTCGGTCTGCTCGAGTCCGCTCGGATGTTGTCGACAACGCGGACACGGCCGTGGAGAAAACGCCAGGATCGGCCACCCGACCAGCAACGGGAATATGAAATGGGGAGCCCGGCAACGCCCAGGAATGTCGTGACCCCGGATCACGGTACTGGTTCAATCCCAGTATCGCGCACCATATTTCATACAGATCGGGCCCGGCTCACGCCGGGCCTTTCCGCTGTCTCGGGCACTGCGCTCTCCGTCGTGGATGGGCACTGCGAGAAATCGGCGGGGGCGCTCGCGCGCGGTGATCGGCGAGATCTATCGTTATTCGTTGATGCGTCTTGGACGTCATCGGCGAGCACTGGCGAGGATGAGGATAGTTACCGGCCCGGCCCGGTCGGATCATCGGATCGTCGAAGGGAAGCGTGATGGCCACGGTTTCACCCGAGAGCGTCGGCGACAGCGACGAGCACGAACCCGCTTTTCACCCCTACCATCACCCCGCGGCCGGCTGGGGTGCAGCCAAGAGCGTGACCGGATTCCTGGCCCGCGAGGGCGAGCTGATCGTCGGACCGCGCGCGATCCTGAAGATGAACCACGAGAACAGCGGCTTCGACTGTCCCGGGTGCGCGTGGCCCGACGACCTGAAGGGCCTGCATCTCGACATCTGCGAGAACGGCATCAAGCACGTCACCTGGGAGATGACCCACAAGCGCGTCGGGCGCGAATTCTTTGCGGCCCATACCGTCACGGAGCTGTCGGCGTGGAGCGAGTTCGACCTGGAGAACCAGGGCCGGCTGACGGAACCGATGAGCTACGACCCTGATACCGACCGCTACGTTCCCATCTCCTGGCCGGACGCGTTCGAGATGGCCGGGCGCGCGCTGCGGGAGCTGGACGATCCGAATCGGGCGGCGTTCTACACCTCCGGCCGACTCGGCAACGAGGCCACGTTCCTGTATCAGCTGCTCGCGCGGGAGCTCGGCACCAATAACCTGCCGGACTGCTCGAACATGTGCCACGAAGCCAGCGGTCGCGCGTTGCAGGCCTCGCTCGGAACCGCCAAGGGCACAGTCGATCTGAAGGATTGGGAAGCTGCGGACGCGCTGTTCATCCTGGGGGTCAACGCGGCGTCGAACGCGCCGCGCATGCTGACGGCGCTGGTCGAGGCCCACAAGCGAGGCGCGCGGATCGTGCACATCAACCCGCTGGTCGAGGCCGCTGCGCGCAAGGCGATCATCCCGCACGAATTCCTCGCGATGGCCACCTTCCGGGCCACCCCGACCAGCAATCTGAACCTGCAGCCCCGCATCGGCGGCGATATGGCCCTGCTCCGGGGTATGGCCAAAGCTGTTCTGGAGCAATCGAAGTCGGATCCGAAGGCGCTGGACCACGAATTCATCGACCGCTACACCAGCGGGTTCGACGCCTATCGTGCGGTCTGCGAGGCCACCTCGTGGGCCGAGATCGAGCAGCTGTCCGGAGTCAGCGAAGCGCAAATTCGCGCGGCGGTGGACATCTACCGTGCGGCCGACCGCACCATCGTCAGCTGGTGTCTGGGAGTCACGCAGCACGAGCACGGCGTCGACACGGCGCGCGAGATCGTGAACCTGCTCCTGCTCCGCGGCAATCTGGGCCGCGAGGGCGCGGGTCCGTCACCGGTGCGCGGGCACAGCAATGTGCAGGGCAACCGCACCTGCGGCATCGACCATCGGCCTGCCGAGGCGTTCCTGGACCGGCTCGGCCAGGTGTGCGGCATCGAGCCACCGCGCGCACACGGCCTGGACACGGTCGCCACCATCGAGGCGATGACCGCCGGGCGGGTGACGGTGTTCGTCGGGATGGGCGGGAACTTCGCGCTCGCCGCGCCGGACACCGCCTACACCTTCGAAGCATTGCGCAACTGCGAGTTGACGATTCATGTCAGCACCAAACTCAATCGCAGCCATCTGGTGCACGGACGCCGTGCGCTCATCCTCCCCTGCCTGGGCCGCACCGAGAAGGACATGCAGCGCAACGGGATCCAGTCCACCTCGGTGGAGGACTCGATGAGCATGGTGCATCTGTCGACCGGCATGAAGAACCCCGCGTCCACGCATCTGCTCTCCGAACCGGCGATCATCGCCGGGATCGCGCGGGCCGCGCTGCCCGACAGCCGCACCCCCTGGCAGGACTACGTCGACGACTATGACCGCATCCGCGAGACCATGGCCGCCGTCCTGGACGGATTCGAGGACTTCAACCGGCGGGTGCGGTTGCCGCTCGGGTTCCGGATCCGCCAGCCCGCACGCGAACTCGTCTTCCGCACGCCGTCGGGGCGCGCGGAGTTCTCCGCGGCCCCGCTGCCGCAACCGGCCCAGAACGCGGATGTGCTGACGCTGGCGACCATGCGCTCACACGATCAGTGGAACACCACCATCTATTCGGACAACGATCGCTACCGGGGCATCAAGAATCTGCGCACCCTGATCTTCATGAACGCCGGCGATATGCGCGAGCGTGGGCTCCGGGAGTTCGACGAGGTCGACATCACCAGCATCGCCCGTGACGGCAGCACCCGGAAGTTGAGCCGCTACAAGGTCATTCCCTACGACATTCCGCGCGGTTGCGCGGCCGGGTACATGCCGGAGATGAATGTGCTGTGCGCGATCGGCGACTACAGCACCCAGAGTGACCAGCCGATCATGAAGAACGTCAGCGTACGGGTCGAGGCCTCGGGACGCTGACCGGGCATCGACGAATACAAGGCTTTCGATATTCGGCTCAGGGGCGAGGTTCGAGCCCCGGCGCGACGTCGTCCCGATCCTCCGCCGGGAGCTCGGGCTGCGACGCCCCGGAAATCGTCCCTGGCCGGGTGGCGATCGCCACGCCGATACCGATGCCCACCCCCAGGATGGTGTCCGTTCCGCGATCGAGAAGTAGCCGAACCGGGTCGGCGGGCGCGGCGAGATCGGTCATCACCATGATCAGCGGGGTGAAGAAGCCCAGTGCGAGAGCGTAATTGCGGGCCATGAACAGTTCGGTGGGAAACAGCAGCAGCAAGACCAGCACACCGAGCAGCGCCGCGGGCAGATGCGGCAACAGCAGGACCGCGGTGGCGGCCAGTCCGACGAAAGTCCCGAGTACGCGGTGCATTCCGCGCAGGACGTGGCCGCGCGCGTCCGCTGCCGCCAGGGGTACCGCGGCGGCGGCCATCGCCCAATTGGCATGGGCCACGCCCCACCCCACCCCGACCGCACCGGCGAGGGCGACCGCGAGGACATAGCGGCCGGCGTGGCGCGCCGACTCCCCGAGCTCGAACGCCCGGGCTTCGACGGTCGGCGCGACGGTGTCGGCGTGGAGCGTCCCGAGCAGGACGCAGAGCACCGCGGTGGCGGCGAACAGCGACAGTCCCGGCAATGGTGCGGCCGCGCACGCGGGAACCGACGCCAGCGCGCCGAGCGCGAACAATCCGAAGAAGGGCCCGCCGGGACGCAGTTCGGCGCGATCGGCGAACAGCGAACCGGCAGCGGCGAATCCGGTCTCGACGGCGACCAGGAGCACCGGACGGGCGTGGATCGCCGCCAGCAGGACACCGATCGTCGCGCCCGCACCGATCAGCGCGGCCGCGAGCAGCTGGTGCCGCAGCCGTGACCAGCGGGTGCGGCCACGCCCGTACATGCCGACGAAGGAGCCGAATACCGCGAATACCAGCAGATCCGTCCTGCCCGCCAGCACCAGTACGGTGCCCGGGATCGCCAGCCCGGACGCGACGCGCACCGCATGGTGGTGGTCGGCGCCGCGGGGGCCGACCACCAGCAGTTCGCGTGTCAGTCCGCGTATCAGGCGCACAGCCGGTCTCCGATCGTCGTACGGGCAGCTCCGCATCGCCTGCCGGTGACAATGGGAAGACGCCACCGGGCATAGGAATACGGCACGCCCACCGACGGGTGTGAGCCGGAGTTCGTGCGAGGTGGTGACGGACGAGCCGACCGACGCCCGGATCCGACAACGCCGGGGGGACACCGATCCGGGGTATTCGTCCGCGAACCCATTGTCGTCGATCATGAATGCCCAGTTCAAACGGCAATTCTTATCCCCCGATAAACAACGCCGATCAACGCCGGTCGACCCGGAGATCAGCCCACCTCAAAACCACCCCGCGCCCCGGAGATCAACGCGCTTCGGGACCACCCTTAGTGGGTCGGCGATCTGTGGGCTCGTGTACGACGGCATCGGGGCGCGCGGCGCGGGCGGTTTCGATCAGGGCTCGGGCCAGCGTAGAGACCGGTTCGGCCGACTGGATGACCAGCGCGATCATCGAGTCGGCGGCAGGGTCTCGCAGGGGCACGACCCGGGCTCCGGCGGGTGGCGGCGTGGTGCGCAGCCAGGTCGAGGGGATGACGGTCGCCCAGCGACCGGTGGAGACATGCGCGAAAAGGGTTGCGACCGAGTCGGTTTCGAGGCGCGGATGCGCGACCAGATTCCGGGCGGCGAGGGCGGTGTCGACCAGTTGACGGCCTCGCATTCCGGGATTCAGCAGGCACAGCGGCAATTCCACGATGTCGATCCAGTCGAGCGGGCTCGTCCGCTCGGCGACCAGATCGGCGCCGACGAGCAGCACCTGTTCTTCGCGGTACAGGGGCGTGACGGTCAGTCCGGAGGTGTCCTGCCCGTCGGGGTAGATGACACCCGCGTCGAGTTCGAACCGGCGCAACCGATCGACGATGTCCGAGGAGGCGAGACTGGTCTCGACGTGGATCCGCACCAGCGGATGCGCGGCGCAGAACGGGTCGGTGAGCAGCGCGATGGTCGCCGCGGAGGCGGGAATGACACCTAGCCGCAGCTCACCGGACAGACCGGTCCGTAGCGCGGTGACCTCCTGTTTGAGCGCGTCGTGGTCGGCCAGGATGCGGCGCGCCCACAGCACCAGCCGCTCTCCCTCGGGAGTCAACCCCTCGAAAGTGCGGCCGCGCTTCACGAGCGGCACCTTCAATTCGTTCTCCAGTTTGCGTATCGCCTCCGACAACGCCGGTTGCGAGACGTAGCAGGCGGCCGCCGCCCGCGCGAAATGACGCTCCCGCGCGAGCGCAACGAAATACTCGAGCTGGCGGAACAACATGACCCTATTCGATCACGCCGACCCTGTGGCGCCTGCGGCCGATTCGCTTCATGGGCCGCTGTCGTGCGGTATCGGTGATCGGTCGGCGGCCCGCATCCCTCGTTGGGCATCGACTCGGAATCACTGCAGCCGCCGAGCCGTCCACTCACTCGGGGGTCTTTGTCTGTTTCGGGGTCGATGCGACAAAAGTGGGCGCGGGTTGGTTACTCTGCCTTGTCACGCCGTTACGGGTTTCGCTCGACTCACGTTCGATCGAACCGGGGTTCGCTGGACCACTCGGCTGTTGCACTACATCGATGACTCGAGATCGTTCGCTTCGGTTCGTGGAAGAGGTGGTGTAATGAACGCCAGGGTCGGCGTGGGTATCCGAGGCGGGTTCGATGTGATGGAACCTGCGCGGGAGATAGCGGGGCGGCGGTTCCGGCTGGACGGGTACTACGAGGTCGGGCGCGAGAAGGTGCTGGAGTTCGCGGCAGCGGTTCAGGATGAACATGCGGCGCATTGGGATGACATGGCCGCGGCCGCGCTGGGGTATTCGGCATTGCCGGCTTCGCCGACATTCGTGGCGCTGCTGGGCGGGCCGGTGCTGCACGGGATGAGCGAGCTGCTGTTGGGTTACGACCTGCGGGCTTCGGTACACACGGATCAGGTGCTGGAGTTCCATCGGCCGGTTCTGGTCGGGGATCGATTGACCAGCAATGTCTTGCTGCACTCGTTTCGCCAGGCGTTCGGTGGGGACATGCTGGTGTTCGAGAATTGCGTCACCGATCAGCGGGGCGAGGCGGTGGTCACGGGGACGACCAGCATGATCGCGCGATCGGAGCGGTCCGAACACAGCGTGGAGGTGGCACAGCGGATCGGAGCGCTGGTGCACCGCGGGGTGGACACCTTCGTGCGGCACTCGCCCGAGCAGGTCGAGCTCGTCGACTGGATCCCCACGCCGGCCACGTACCGGAGCACCGACTCGCGGGCGGTCGGCTCGGTCCACGAATGCGACGAGTTACCCAGTCGCACAGTCTTTCTCACCATCGGCGATCTGGTCCGCTACGCGGGGGTGGCGGGCGACGCGAACCCGATCCATTGGCACCCCGACGCCGCCCGCATGGTGGGTCTGGAGCGTGGCGTGGTCGCGCACGGCATGCTCACCATGGCCTACGCCGGAGCCTTCGTCACGTCCTGGCTCGGTGATCCGGGCGCGCTGAAGCAGCTGAGCGTGCGCATGAGCAATCCGGTCTACGTGGGCAGCGACGAGCCGGCCGCGATCGAATTCACCGGCAAGGTCAAGTCGATCGATCCGGCGGCCGGCACCGCCGCTGTCGCGCTCACCGCAACGCACGAGGGCCGCAAGATATTCGGCCGCGCGACCGCAGTGGTCCAGCTGAGCTGATCCGGCCCGGCCGATGTCACTTCACCCAGAACGGGCGAGGCCGATATCACCTACTTGCTGCAGTCACAGGGCTCGAGGTAGGGCGTTCACGCTCCTCGAAAAGTGAACGCGGGCGGTCATGTCCGGTGGTCAGTGTGAACGCTGGGAGCGGACGAGGGCTCCTGGGCGGGCGCCGGTGTCCTCGCCGTCGCGGAGCACGACCTCGCCGGAAACGATCGTCGCGCGGTAGCCTTCGGCGCGCTGCAGCAATCGGCGAGCACCGCCGGGAAGGTCGTAGGCCATGGCGGGCGGCAGCAGGCGCAGCGCCTCGAAATCGATCACATTGAGGTCGGCTTTCTTACCGATGGCGATGACGCCGCGGTCGTCCAGGCCGTACATCTGGGCGGTGTCGTAGGTCATCTTCCGGACCGCCACGGGTAGCGGAATGCGTTCGCCCCGCGCACGATCGCGCGCCCAGTGGGTGAGCAGGTAGGTGGTGTTGGAGGCGTCGCAGATCGCACCGACATGCGCGCCGCCGTCGCCGAGACCCACCGCGGTGGCCTGATGCAGGAGCATCTCGCGGATCGGATCCTGCGTGAAGCGGGAGTAGTTGAGCAGCGGGCGGTAGAACAGTGCCCGGCCGTCGCGGGAGAGCAGCTGGTCATAGATGTAGCGGAACGGTTCGACACCGGCGCGGGCGGCGTCGCCGGCCAGGCTGGCTTCCGGGTCCGGTTCGTAGTCGGGCGGGTCACCGAGGGTGAACGTGCGGTCGAGGCCCATGCTGATGAAGGCCATCGGATTGTCGGGGAGATCGGCCTCGGTCAGGATCGTCTCGCGCAGTGCCGGATCGCGGAGTTCGGCCACGAGGGCGTCGAGGTTCTGTCCCGCGCGTTCGACCGCGGCCCGGTAGGAGGGCCGGAACGAGAACGGGTTGAAGGTCTGTAGGCCGATCAGCAGGCCTAGTGGACGCGCGGAAACCTGTGGGCGCACCGGGATTCCGGAGTCGAAGGCGGCGGCAGCCGCGTCCAGCAGGCGTTTCCAGTCGTCGGGCGCACCATCGTGCTGGAGGAGACCGAAACTCACTGTGCGGCCGGTCTGTTCGGCAAGGCGCAGCATCCAGGCCAGTTCGCGATCCGGTGCGGCGAGGTCTTCGCCCATGATGCCGGCGGGGGCGAGTTCGAAGACGCCCGCGCCCGCGTCGGCCAGCGCCTGGCCGATGCCGAACAGTTCCTCCTCGGCCGCGAAGGTGCCGGGCACGGGTTCGCCGTCGATGGCGCGGTGCACGATCGTGCGTGAGGTCGAAAAGCCCAGTGCTCCGGCCTCGATGCCTTCGCGCACCAGTTTGGCCATCATGGCGATGTCCTCGGGCGAAGCTGGATCGTTCTTCGCGCCCCGCTCCCCCATCACGTACGCGCGCACCGCGCCGTGCGGCACCTGGGTGCCGACGTCGATGGCCAGCGGCAGCCGGTCCAGCGCGTCGAGGAATTGTGGGAAAGACTGCCAGTCCCACCGGATTCCGGTCGACAGCGCCGCGCCCGGAATGTCCTCGACGCCCTCCATCAGCCCGATCAGCCACTCCCGCTTCTCTGGCGTGACCGGGGCGAACCCGACCCCGCAGTTCCCCATCACCACGGTCGTCACGCCGTGCCAGCAGCTGGGCGTGAGCTGCGGGTCCCAGGTGATCTGCCCGTCGTAATGCGTGTGGATGTCCACGAAGCCCGGGGTGACCAGCAGCCCCGTCGCATCGATCCGGTTCTGCGCCAGCGTGTTCGCGAGCGCCCCGGGCGCGGCGATCAGCGCGATCCGTCCGTTCTCCACCGCGATGTCGGCCGGATACGGTTCCGCTCCGGTCCCGTCGACGATCGTGCCGTTGCCGATGATGAGTGAGTAGCCCACGAGAGGTCCTAGCAATCCAGATTCACTAACACAACACAGACTAACTAGACATTGCGTCAGCGAAGTGGGAATCGGGAGAATCGGTTCTGATCAGCGCGTTCACGCGCGGGAAATTATGGTGTAGCCCATGAGGATTCGGCGGTGGCGGCGGGTTTATCTGGCCGCCGAGTACGCGGCGTTGTTCTTCGGCGGGACGACCCTGTACAACGCGGTACTGCGGGGGAAGCCGCCGATTCCGGCGCTGCTGGTGCTGGGGACCGGGGTGACGGTATACCTGCGGCGGTCGAAGGGATTCGATCGAGGGTCGCTGTGGCGGGCGGAGGCGTTCCCCGAGCAGGCGCGGTCCATGGCGGTGACCGCCGGGGCCAACGCGGTGGCGCTGACCGCCGTCACCGCGGCGCTGCGGCGGGAGGATCTGTTCGATCTGCCGCGGCGGAATCCGCTGATCTGGCTGGCGGTGATGGTGCTGTATCCCGCTCTGAGCGTGTATCCGCAGGAGTTGATCTTCCGGTCGTTCCTGTTCCACCGCTACCAGCCGGTGTTCGGTGACGGGCGGGCGATGGTGGCGGCCAGTGCCGCGGCATTCGGCTACGTGCACATCGTATTCGGAAGCTGGTTCTCCGTGGCGGCGAGCAGCGTCGGCGGGTGGTTGTTCGCCGCGCGGTACATGCGGACACAGTCGCTGTTCACCGCCTCGGTCGAGCACGCGCTGTACGGGATGCTGGTGTTCTCCGTCGGGCTGGGACGGTACTTCTATCACGGCGCCGCCCCGGCCGCCCGAATTCAGTTGGGAGCCAACAGAACCGCTTGACGCGACGGTTCCGGGCCGGACACCACGGCGATAATGAGCACGAAGGCCGGCAGTGCCGTTGTGGTGCGGGCGATGTGCAACAGCCCGCGACGATGTGGCCACCTTCATCAACCGCCGCTCCGACCCCCTGCTGCGCGCCAGGTCCCGGCTCAGCCGCGGAACGCGGCGGCTTCATGGCCGACGCGCAAGCCTGGGCCGAGGAAATCGACCGCTGACGGCTACCCTCTGGCGACCGCCTCACATTCCGCTGGTGGCAGAAGACCCCTGGCGACCGACCGGCATGGGCCGGTCGGGCAGACTGACCGGATGGGAAACCTACCTGTGGCAGCGGTGGTCTGTGCGTTCATCGGTGCGATCCTGTTTGCGGTGTCGGCGGTGGCACAGCAGCGGGCCGCGGCGGATGTGCCCGAAGGGGATGCGCTGCTGGCCAAGTTGATTCGGAATCCGCGGTGGCTGGCGGGTTTGATCGGGGACGCGGGCGGTTTCGCCTTCCAGGTGGCCGCGCTGGCGCTGGGCTCGGTGCTGGTGGTCCAGCCGATTCTGGTGACAGCGCTGGTGTTCGCGTTGCCGCTGGCCGCGCACTACAGCGGACGCCGGGTGACGGCGGAGATGTGGATACAGGCGGCGGCACTGTCGATCGCGCTGGCCTGCTTCCTGGTGGTCGGGGACCCGACCCAGGGGGTGACCGACGCGCCCTGGCATCGATGGATGCTGCCGCTGGGGTTGACGCTGGGTGCGATCGTCGCTGGCATCGCGGTGGCAACCACGGTGAAGGTGCCGACCCTGCAGGCCTTGCTGCTGGGCACGGCCGCAGGCTTGATGTTCGGCATCTCCGCCGCTCTCACCGAGCATGTCACCCGACTGTTCCGGGTCGGCATCGGCACCGCACTGACCAGCTGGGAGCTCTACGTCCTGGCCGCGTGCGGCATGCTCGGCCTGTACGTGCAACAGCGCGGCTATCAGGTAGGCCCACTGTCGGCTTCCCTGCCGGCCTTCACCGTGGCCGAACCGCTGGGCGCGGCCTTCCTCGGCATGACGGTCCTCGACGAGCGGCTGCGCTCCGGCCCCGTCGGCACCGCCTTCGTCGCCGCCTCGGTCGTCGTCATGTGCGTTGCGGCGGTGCGCCTTTCCCGCGCCCAGGCCGCCCCCGCCTCCGAACCCCAGCCCGTCACCGGCTGACCATCGCCGCCACGCCCGAAATCCCCCGTTTTCCTGGCGATTTGCATTAACCACCCACCCATAGGCTAATGTTCTGTCCCGCAAGCCGATCGGCCCACAAGGCCGGGCGAGCACGCGGATGTAGCGCAGCTGGTAGCGCATCACCTTGCCAAGGTGAGGGTCGCGGGTTCGAATCCCGTCATCCGCTCCACGGGGGATTTTTCGGCGCGATTAGCTCAGCGGGAGAGCGCTTCCCTGACACGGAAGAGGTCACTGGTTCAATCCCAGTATCGCGCACCAACGTTCGACCAGATCGGCCCGGTTTCCGCCGGGCCTTTCTGCTGTCATGAGCTCAACGTGAACTGAGGTCTGTGAACTCAATCTGAACTGGGTCCCCTCCCCCAGGTTCGCCTTCGGCGCTGACCTCTGCGCCGCAGCTGCCACAGTAGATCGGCGCAACCTCGAACGCAGTCCGCGAGACCCGAATCTTGCGCCCGCACCGGCATTCTGCCGAGGGGCCGTTGTTGTTGGACTTGCGTCCGCCGCACCGATCCGGCTCGCGCCGCCGGTAGGCCACGAGAGCGAAGGCCAACTCTTCTAACTGATCTCGGTACTGCGCACGGGTTTGGTCGGGCACTGTGGTGGTCGACCAGCCGATCTTCGGTGCGACCGGTGCACTCCCTCACAATCCGGCGTAGAGCAGCAATTTCACACCAATTCCTCAGCTGTAGTGCACGTTTAGAACAGTTGGGTTGGCCGTTCATACCCGCATGGCAGCGCACTCTCCTGCCGCATACCGCGCTGACCGAACCGGCCAGCGCGGGGCAACCAAAGATCAACGGGCAGAGTGCCGTACGGTCGCCGGCTGTGTGCGCTCATGCCGAGTTTGGCGCGTTGAGTACCTAATGTTGCATAGGCTGGGGAGCGGCGACACGAACAGGAAGGCACGGGGGAACGACGACATGCACTTTGAGGAATTCCGGACGGCCGGAGAGCTCACCGTGGACATTGCCGAGGACCTAGCAGCCGTAGCGAGCCGGTACAGCTCCTATCTCACAATCAGCTGCCATGGACGTACGGTCCACGCTCTCGTGTTGCCGGTGTGCTGGGATGTTCTACAGATACGAGCCGGTGACCTCGTCGTGGTTACTGCCGAACGCGGCCATCGCCCGCCCGGTGACGAAGATCGCCACGCCCTGAAGGACTTCGTCGACAGCTTCCACCAATTCACTACACCTGCACGAACACTCGCCCTTCAATAGGGCCTGCCAGACACCACGTCCCGATCCGGGCATGCGAAGCATCGAGCTCGAATTCCCACTCCAACGTTCCTAGCCGAGCGACGAGGTCCCGCATCTGAACGTCCGCATCTGCCGCTGAGTGCGCTGTCCGAACCGGTCATCGGCGCGGCGCCGGCGAAACGGCTGAGCCCCACTCGGATATCGGATGGGGGCTCAGCAGAGTCTCTACCAGCAGCGATGCACACGGCGTTCTATTTCTTCGCAGAGGCTGATCCGCTTCGGAACTCGACGCAGTGGCGTAAATGACGCCGGGCGGCTCCAGCAAAGTAAAGCCGTCAAAGAATCGGGTGAAGGCGGTGCGGTCGCGCAGGTAGACAGTGTCGGACCTGGTTTGGCGACTTCGAGCAGCAGGTCAGGGAAGCCGCAGCGCTCGCCGAGTCCAATGATCCGGACGGGCACGGCCGCTGGCCACCGAATATCGGATCCCGTTGTAAACCAGGTCCCACAACTCCGGGTTGACGTGAAGGAGGTAGTACGGCAGACGCACCGATCGGCCCGCCGAATCGACAAGCCGCAGATAACATGCAGCCATTCATATCGGTCTCATTCATGGCGGACGGGCCGGCGTTGACATGGAACCGGGGGCGCGGAATCGCGTCGCGCAGCAAACCGTCCCGTTGTACAACCGCGGCGGAATCGGCGCCGACCAGCCGTGCTGTGTCGGCACCCAGGGCGTGAGATGTTGCCCAGGGGTGAAAATGATCGCCACCTATGGTGGCTATTCGGGACGAGCGCCGACGCCGAAGATTCTTGTCAAGGCTGCTACCAACGAAGCGGGCAGACCTCACCCATCGCGCGCAGCGCCGATACACGAACCAGCTTTCCAGGAGTTCACGAATGCCGTCCACCTTTGTCGCGGATGTTCGCGACCGAGCCGAGGCCTACCGCGCTACACCTTTTTCCGCGAGGTGGGCCGCGAACTGGTCGCGGAGGCGGTGAACATCGTGCACTCGACTCCGACGCACGGGCAGTGGGGGTCCGGCCACCGTGCCGTCCGCAGGCCGATCGGGCGGAGCCGTTGCCGTATCCGCCTGGACGCGAGTTCTTGCGGGCGTGCTTCGGTTGCCCGTACGCCGGAGCGATCGCAGTACCGGCCGCGTGCCGCACGCTGCGCGCAGCATGCAGCGAACCAAAATCCTCCAGGCGAGTCTGTGGAACGAGACGGTGCCCCTATCAGCAGTGAGTCACCAGCATTCGCTGGATGTGTCGGCGCGAGAGCCGGTCGATCCCCGAGCAGTCGTAGTAAGCCGGCCCATACCGTTGGACTAAAATTTGGAGGGGCATAGATCGTGTGGCAGTGGGGTCGTACTTTCGCCGAAGGGGCCGAGGCCGCGTCGTCGTCCACCGGCAAGTCGACAATGTTCAAGCGCCGATTCTCGATTCTGATCAACCTGCGCGGGTTGCGCACAACGCAGGCAAGGCAGTCGTGAACAACCCACGGCCGCCGCTGATGCCAGGGTCGACGTTCGGGAAATATAGCCTGCGGCGGCTGATCGGTTCCGGCGGAATGGGCCGGGTATTCGAGGCACTCGACACCTCCAAGGGCCGGGTGGTCGCGGTGAAAGTGCTGCCCGAACAGCTGGCCGACGACCCGGTCTATCGGGCCCGGTTCCGGCGCGAATCCCACATCGCCGCGCTGCTGCAGGAGCCCCACGTCATCCCGATCCACGACTACGGCGAGATCGACGGGCTGCTCTACATCGACATGCGACTCGTGCACGGCGAAAGCCTCCGCACAGTGCTGAGAAGCCACGGCCCGCTGCCGCCCGAGCAAGCTGTCTCGGTGATCTGCCAGATCGCAGCCGGACTCGACGCGGCACACCACGACGGCCTGGTCCATCGTGACGTGAAGCCGGACAATATCCTGCTCACCCACGACGGGTTCGCCTACCTGGCCGACTTCGGCCTGGCCAACACGAATACCGACGAACGCCTGACCCAGACCGGATCGGCGATCGGGTCGTTCAACTACATGGCACCGGAACGTTTCGGATCCGGCCCGGCCACCCCGGCTGTCGACGTGTATGCCCTGGCGTGCGTGTTGCACGAATGCCTGACCGGCACCCGCCCTTACGCGACCGACGGCGGCGACGCCGCCATCATGCGGGCCCACATGATCGAACTTCCACCCCGAACGAGCAGCTACGCACCGGGAATCCCGGTCGCGATCGACGCTGTCGTCGCGCGCGGCATGGCGAAGTCGGCCGATGAACGCTACTCCAGCGCCGGCGAACTGGCCGCCGCCGCTCACGCCGCACTTGTACCGTCTACCGGCGACGCCGAAGACGATGGTCCCCTTGCCGTATTCGAATACGATCCCACCGTGGCGGTGCATCCCGCACACCGGGCGACCTTCGCACCCGAGGCGAGATCCGTCCGGGGGCCCAGGCGCCGGCCACGCGCCCTCTGGATCGCCACTGCCGCCACTGCCGCGGCTGTCGTGGCCGTCGTGGCCGTCGGAGCCTGGCCGCGACTCCACAAGCCGACACCACCGGCCCCAGGGGCGGCGAAATCGGAGTTCACCGACGACGACATCACCCTGCTGATGAACGTGCAAGGCCCGTACAACCGCAGCATCTGTCATCACTGGAACCCAGAGGCGATTCTGGGGGAGAAAGCCCGTCTCGCCTGCGACGAAATTCCCGAAATCCGCGTGCCGAGAGCGGAGTTCCACCTGTTTCCCAACGCCGATGCGCTAGGCAAGGCCTATCACGGCTTACCGGTACAGACCAGCAACTGCCCGGGCTATCCACCCGGCCCGGACGGCGCGGCGACGAGAGACGGCAGGGAGGTCGGGCGGACGGCCTGCTTCATGGATGCCACTACGACACCACCGACCTCGGGGGTGATCCAAACCGACGACGCGGCCATGAGCATGGCGGTCTTCTACTTCACCGAGTCGGTGGGTGGTAGCGCCAGCTTGTTCTGGACACTGAACGACACGGGAGAGGGAAATTCGCAATTCCGGACCAAACCGAAGGACCCGGACTACACCACGCAGGCCGACCGCGATCTGCTCACCAAACTGCCGAAAACTTACAACCCACGATACTGTCGACACGAGTCACCCGAGAGCGATGCGACCGCCGTCGTCGTATGTTTGGGCAACGAGTCTGGTGCGCCGACAGCAACGTTTTTCCAATTTCCCAACCATCCGATCGCGACCCAGTTTTTCGATGGTGTCATGAGGAAGTCCGGCGGGCGCGCGTGCGACGGTGCAACGGGTCCCGAGCAACCGTCGATTCGAAATGGCGCGACCGTCGACCGGTTCACCTGCACCACCGATCCTGTGCCGACGCTCGTTGCGTTGGATCAGAGCAGCGACATCGCCATTCGAGTCAAAGCAGTCGATCCCGATTCCCCCTCGAACCGTCCCAAGACCGATCAGGGTTTGATCGATTGGTTCAAAAAGAACCCGCTGTAGGCACCGATGTCTCCGCGGCGTCGGCGAACCAGCGCCGACCGCACGTCGATACGTCGATAACTCGCGTCATGCGGACTGACGAAGTCAACTGGTCTTCGATGCCGATGCGACGACGTGCGAACTCGGTAAGTCCGGGCGGTGGTTGCCTTCCGTATGCGATCCGCACCAGCACCGGCTGAGGCAGGGGCTGTGGGTCTGGCCATGGATCCTTGGGCTTCGGTTGCTCCCTGGGGCAACCGTGCCTGGCCTCGCAGCCGCTGCGCTCGTGTCACAGGGTGGGCTGCCCGGGACGCCGCAGCCAGTCCGCCCTGGTCCGGGGCTGGAACACCCCGGATAGATCTGGCAGGAGCCTCCGCCCCGCCGTGTCCTGGGGAACCCGCCGCCCGGTGGGGAACTGAGTTAGCAGTCGAAGCGAGGGCACCGAAGCATCGGCGGATGCCAGTGGCTTTGCGAGGCGGCATCGAACGACGACACGGATGCCACCGGTGATGCGGCGGCTAGCGGCAGCGACCCCGACATCCCCAAGACGCTGGGGCCGAGCAGCATGAGTCCGCCGGTAAGGGCCATCGACAGCCGGACGCCGCGCCGGGCAAGCGAGTGCATTCGCCTGCCGGGGGTCCCTGGACGAGAAGACAGAAACTGAACAGCAAGAGGCATCTGCATCACTTCCCTGGGCGCGGTATCGCTCACGACGTGGACAGGGTCAATCCTGGTCTGTGAACGGATCGCGCAACACCCACCCCAGGGTGAAAACCCGCACCCGCCCTGACCGGCTGGCCGATCGGATTTCGGTAAACAGGGCCACTCCTGCTGTGACCGATTTGATGGTCACGCCGAACCCCGCACGATCGTTCCTCTCGCCGAAAGCGGACGAAACTCGCTGCGATCAACACTCCCGGATGTCCGGTCTTGTCGAGTTGAGTGTGGTCTCGCTACTGTCCCCGGTCTTCGAAACGGCTATAGAGAGCATTGAAGAAGTGGTCGTCGGGGTCGCCGAACCAGGGCAGGTTGGTCCACGTGCCATCGGGCGACTGGCTGGCCATTTCGGTGGCAGGCCAAGCACCGGTGAGTACTTCCTCGAGCAGGATCTGCAGCAGTGTCGTGTAATCGGGCGCACAGAGGAAATGGCGCTCCTCATCGCGGCCGAAGTTGATGATCTGGCGCGGATGCCGCAATCGATGCATTCCTCGCTGAATTCATCGATCAACCGGCGGGTTTCGTGCGCACACTCCGTTGTGTGGCCGGTGTCCCGCTGGTATCCGCTGTCGTGGCGGGCGGCCCACCAGGTGTCATATGCCCCGCAGTCGGTGCACATGACGATTCGGAACTTCGACGGATCCCATTGCGACGGAGAAACATCGACCATGACCGCACCGCACAGGCAGTTCGGCACAGTCGCTTCCGGATCCATCGGATGGGGTTCGTACGGCTCCCAGTGACCGCATTCCGAGCAGTGCCACACCAGGATGGCGCAGTCCTGCCCGTCGGTGAACGCGGTCCTGAGCGCGCCGCGCTCTGTCCGGGGCGGGCCCGCGGCCTGCCCCCATCGTCTGCCCGCCGCGCCGCAGAGGCTCCCGGCCAAGGACGAATTTCCGCTCACCCCACCGCCACGGGGATACGGTCCGCCGGTCGGACAATCGTGCTTGGGCGCGGAGGGGCGGCGCGGCCACCATGCGGCGGCGCGCCCAGGGGATCCTAAAACCGTTCGGGCATAACGGACCATGCCTGCCGCCGGACCTTGGACGGCAGCATCCTATGCCGGGCAGGCCGTCAGATTCCGCTCACAGCCGCACCGGACGTCACCACTGCGCCGGACGCTGGCGGGCGCTCAGGCCGTTGTCCACCTCAGCGTTTGACGACGATTCGCGGGTTTCGCTCGATCATGTGCGCGAGGGCCCGGTCCGGGACCAGCTGGCTCGGATACATCGATGCTCGATTGGTCGTCAGCACCGCGATCGATTCGTGGAATGTCACCGCGTGGATTGTCGAGTAGGGGAAACGGGATCGGCTTACGGCGGTTTGGAACTCGACCGTATCGGCGCCGTAGCGTGCGGCCACTTGGTACCCGGGCAGCATGGAGAGGGTGAAACCTCGCATTCCGTGCCGCCAGAGACGAAACCACATCATGTCTGACGTAACGACGATCAGCGCTGTGACGGTGAGCGTGATCTCGAGGGCCTTCAACTCCCGGGGTCAGCAACCACAGGCACAACCGGGTTAATTGTGCCGACCGACTCGGCACGCTGATCACTGTGGTGGTAGAACGGCAGTCAGATCTTCCACGAAAGCGGGCCGATGCACTCCCTCATGCAGATCGCACGCACAGGCATCGTCCTGCTGTGCGCGGCAACAGGATTGGTCACGGGGCACGTCGCGACCGCGGCAGCGGAAGGCGGCGACCGGGACCCGGTCCTGGTGATCGGCGGCATCTATGCGGATCAGGCGCGGTTGGAGAGCCTCCAGGGTTGGCTCGATGCACGCGGATATTCCACCTTTTCGATGGTGCTGGCCGGGAATCCTACGGGGACAGCACCGATCTCGGAGTCAGCGCAGGCCGTCGCCGACAAGGTCGCCGATATCCGTCGACAGACCGGGGCACGGCGGGTGGATCTGGTCGGTCACTCCATGGGCGGTCTCGCACAGCGGGCCTATGTGAAATTCCTCGGCGGAATCGATTCGGTCGGAACCTACATCGACTACGGCACACCCGAACAAGGTGACGACCTCGGAACCGTATGCTCCGGGGTGTCCCCGGGTTGCCAAGATCTGGTGCCGGGTTCGGCATTCCTGACTCGGCTCAATGCGGATCCCGCGGTGCCGTCGGGCCTGATCGCCTACCACTTCTTCTCCGACAACGCCGGGGCGGAGAAGAGCCCGCTGCCGGGTGCGACCAATGTCGGTATTCAATCGTTCTGCCCCGGCCGTACGGTCTCCCACGGCCAAGAGCCGATCGACGGTGCATTGCAGCAGTTGATCGATTCGGCGCTGCGTGGTGTGCCATTGGCCACCAGCTGCCCCTGAACGCCCGGGTAAGGCGCGTCGTGCCGGTCCAGGGGGTGTCCCGTCCCGATGGGCGTTGGGTGCGGTTGGTGCCACGCGATCAGGTAGACCGCCCCGCGACCAGACTGCCCTCCCACGCACGGCATTCAGCGGTGGATGGTGTTCGCGTGCAATGGATTCCAGCTCGGTAGTCGATCGCGCGCAACCAGACGCGAGGTTCGCACGCGCCCAGCGCGAGGTATCCGTCGGCGCACAAGCGAAACTATCTCTCTATCGTTTGTGGAGGTCGCCATTGGCGGAGAAGCGGGTGTTGTCGGGGGTGGTGCCGTAGGCGGCCGAAATCTGATGGCTGCCGTCGGTGGCGATGGTCCAATAGGTCAGCGTCACAGCGGAATTGGCGACTGTGCAGGTTTGGGCGGGTGGGTCCAGCTTGGCGGTGTCGCCACGGGTGAGCAGCGTCCAGTCGCAACCGTCGGGGGTGTGTGCGGTGACTCGGCTGCCGTAATCGCCGGTGATGGTGATGGAGCCGGTGAGGGGCGTGGGTGCGGCGCCGGCGGTGAGTTGGGTGTTGACGCCGGTTGCGGGGTCGGGGAGACCGTAGGACCAGGCGCCCAGGAAGGCCTTGGCCGAGCCGGGGTCGTCTTCGGTGGTGCGGGTGCGGGCGCCGTGGGCCAGATCGAATTCGTAGTCGCGGTCGCTGTGATGGCTGATGGCCTTGATGGATTCGGTTTCGTGGACGCCCGAGACGTGGATCGCCCATTCGGTCATGGTGTAGGCATAGCCCGCGGTGGGGTTGTAGCAGGTCTGACCCGGTGAGGCCAAGGCCAGACCGTCGCCGGTGATGTCGAATTGCCAGGTGCAGCCGACGTCGGTGCGGCCGACGATCCGGTGGGGACCGGCGGAGGTGAAGACGATGTCGCCGATCTGCGGCCCCCGGAGGCCCTCGCCGATGTTCATGGTCGCGATATTGGTCATGGTGGCCGCGTCGGGCAGGTCGTAATTCCACCGACCCTGGTAGCTCTCGGCAACGGAATCGGCGGGCGCCGAGCCGCAGGCTGCGACCAGCACAGTGGTGGTGAGCACGAACAACAGCGGGGACAGTAGGCGCGCCATTGTCATTCCTCTCGGTAAACTGATGTCAAGAAAATCTAATTACTAGGATAGCTAGATATCAGGATGACGAGAGGAATGCGGGATGTCAACGGAGAAGGCGCGTTTGATCGACGCCGTGCTGGCAGGCGTCGGCCGGACCGCCGAGCTCGGGATGCGGATGAACCAGCTCGCCGCGGGCCGGTTGGGCATCAATGCCAGCGACATGCAGGTGCTACAGCTGCTCCAGCACCAGCCACGGACCGCGGGTGAGCTGGCCCGACTCACCGGATTGACGACCGCGTCGATGACGGGACTGGTCGATCGGCTCGAACGGGCCGCGTTGGTCCGCCGCGAGCGCGACGCCACCGACCGCCGGCGAGTGCTCGTCCACCTGGCGCAAGACCGGGCGCGCGCCGACATCGCCCCGATCTTCGGTCCACTACTGGGCGCGTGGCGACGGGAGATCGCCGATTACACCATTGCCGAACTCGAACTGGTCGCCGACTTCCTCACCCGCATCGACCGGGGCTTCGCCACCGAGCTCGACACCTGACCCGGTGCGTGGCGGGTGGGAATGTCCTCGAAACGGCATCGGTCATCGCCTGATTGGGCGCGTGCGCCGGTTCTCCAGCCGAGGCTTCGACGTTCTCACTACGTACTGAGCAGAGGTGGACGGAAGCCCCGTCGACCCAGTCCGCCAGTCAATGGTCCTCGACGCTCGGTCAGCCGCTTGTACAGCATCTGCTGGATGGTCGAGCGGACCCGATCGGTGACCTCGAACATGATCATCGGATCGTAGGCGGTTTCCGGACCGTAGACACCGGTGGAGAGGGACTCGCCGAATTCGATGTACCACTTCGACGGCAGAGGTATGCAGCCCAGCACTCCCAGGTGTGGGAACAGCGGCGTCACCGGAAAATACGGCAGGCTGAGCAGCCGGGCAAGCGGCTTGATGTCGGCGAGCTTCGGATAGATCTCCTCCGAGCCGACGATCGAGCACGGAATGATCGGCACCCCTGTTCTCACGGCCGCGGAGACGAAACCGCCGCGTCCGAACCGCTGCAGCTTGTACCGCTCGCTGTACGGCTTGCCCACACCCTTGAAGCCCTCAGGAAAGACGCCCGTCAGCGCGCCCGTGCGCAACAGCTGCTCCGCGTGGGCGGCGCAGGCGTGCGTATGCCCGGCTTTGCGGGCCAGCTCGCCCAGGATCGGCAGCTCGAAGACGAGGTCGGCGGCCAGTAGTCGCAGCGCCCGCTGCCCGGGATGCCGATCGTGTACCACCAGCTGCAGCATCAGCCCGTCCAGCGGCACCACGCCTGCGTGGTTCGCCACGATCAGCGCCGCGCCGGATTCTGGGATGTTCTCGACGCCGTCGACCTGTATTCGGAACCACAGCTCCGACAGCGGACGCAGGGCCGGCAGAATCACCGACTCCAGGAGGTGTTCGTCGAGGCCGAACTCGTCGAGACGATAGTCCCCGGTGAGGCGGCGGCGCGCGAAATCGGCCGTGGCGCCGATGCCGGACTTGGTCAGGGTGTCCGCGAGTGCGCCGGCGACCGCGCCGACAGCGTTCCCGATACGCATGATGTGAACCACCGTTCGATTCGTTCCTGGAACTGAAATCGTGGAGCGTGGAGCACAAAAAACGGACGAGCAGCTCGAATCGTATCCCGGTCCGGCGTGGACGCAGGTACGAGCCCATACGAATTGTCTCCTTCGCCGACGCCGTGGTCGGCATGACATGCCCGCACCACTGACCGGACTGAAATGGCTGCGCAACACCGTAGTTCGCGGCCCGGGGGTGACCTTGCGGCCGGTCGGAGCAGCAATACCGACGAGCAGCGAGATGCGGTGGGCCGGGTGGTGATTCGGCTCTTGGGCGCGGCGGCCCGGAAATGACGGTTTAAGCAGGGAATGCGGCGGGGTAACCAGACCCTCAGACATGCCGCGTTCAGCACTCGGTCCACCCGAACCGGACAGTAGCGATACCCGGCGTTGGAACGGCAGGAATCCCGTGAGCGTGGCATGAATCGGGAGTGTTCACGGCACGGTACTGACAGATATCCCCGAATTAGCTGCGTGATCCGACCGATCATGCAGAGTGCCGAGGCAGAACCGGCCCGGCTGGCCGATGAACTTCCGAGGGGCCGAGATGACCGATCCGACAGGCTCGACCGTCCACGCGCTGCTGCGCGAGATCCTCGCGCGCTACGGCAGCATCGATGCTTTCTGCGCCCGCCTGTACGCCCTGCTGGATCCGCCGACAGTCGTGCTCCCCGCCCCGGTGGCAGCCTCCGCCGGTGGGCGGCATCGACTCACGGAGCCCGCGCGGCTCGCGCCTACGCAGTCGGGTCGCTGAGCTCGGCGGCCAACTGGCCGGTGTTCCGATGCCGTCTCGGTCAGGTGGCGGCGGCAATCTGATGATGGATGTCCGCCAATGCTGCGGCCAGTTGGCGGATTCCGGGGTCTTCCACCGGGTAATGGCCCGCATCGTCCAGGACGACAAGGTGTTTCGGGGCGGCGATCCGGCTGAAGAACGATTTGCTGAGCGCCAGCGGTGTCCAGCGATCCGCGCCCGGGTGAAGCAGCCACACCGGGCAGGCGGTGAAGTTCTCCGGCTCGACCAGCGGGGCTGTTCGCAGGTAGGTACGCAGGAAGCCCAGCGGTATCCGGACTCCCCCACCCCGGGGATCCGAGATCACAGTAGAGGTGAGGGCCGGAATGCTGGACATCGCCATGATGTTGGCTACCCATCGCATCGGCAATCGGATGCTGTCGAGGGCAGGGACGAGCAACTGCGCGCCGTAGCGACCGAGCCAGCGGTGCCTGCCGATCGAGCTACGGGCTCCGGCCGATCGAGGGTCGAGGAGGCAGGTGGCAGCGATCGCGTCGACCATCCCGGTGCGGGCCGCCGCCTCGTAGGCGAGCATCCCGCCCATACTGGCCCCGAACACGACCAGCGGGCGCGGATCGACCGCCTTCTCGGCCCGGACCAGGTCGGCAACGCAGTCGACCCAGTCCGAATAACGCACTGCCCGAGGCGATCCCACCTCGGTGCGGCCATACCCCGGCAGGTCGAGTGCCGATACTTCGAAGCCCTGAGCGATGGCCAAGGCGGCGAACGGCCACATCAGCGCCGAATGTCCGCCGCCACCGTGCACCAACAGCATTCGCACGCGCGCCTGCGGTCGGTTGACGCGCTCGATGTGGATGCGCGCGCCACGCCATGGCCACCACGTCGACTCGGGCCGGAGTTGCAGGTCGCGCCGGAGATCGGCGGGAAGATAGGCGAGGTAGATGCCGTGCATGTCACAATAATTCGAGTAATCCTCGGTTTTGACAACTCGGTTTC
Organism: Nocardia sp. NPDC046763; assembly: GCF_040645495.1. NCBI lineage: Bacteria > Bacillati > Actinomycetota > Actinomycetes > Mycobacteriales > Nocardiaceae > Nocardia > Nocardia sp. NPDC046763. The sequence goes on from NZ_JBEYYI010000006.1 coordinate 22,633, forward strand.
GGGAGCCCATGTCGACACCCCGTAAAACACCGCGCCAACAGCGATCGGAGTTCACCTTCGATGCGATCCTCGACGCGGCTGCTCGACTTTTCCAGCAACACGGCTACGCCGCGACCACCACCAACAAGGTGGCAGAGCTCGCCGGCGTGTCCATCGGGACGCTCTACCACTACGTGCCCAACAAAGACGCGCTGCTCTACGCCCTGACCGAACGCCATCTCCGCGACGGCGCCCAGCACCTGCTGGCCGAAGCAGCCCAATTACGCAACGAGCAGCCACCTTTGGCCGACACCGTGCGACGGCTGATCACCGCAGTCGCCCGCTTGCACACTGCCGCACCGCATATGCATCGGCTGCTCTACGAGCAGGCGCCTCGCACTCCCGCGGGCACGGCGAGGCTCCGACAGTTCGAGCAACTGCTGGCCGGCGAGGTCGTCTTTCACCTCAGCCGTCTCGGTGTGGCCGGAGCCGATCCCGCATTGACCGCACTGCTACTGATTCAAGCGGTCGAAGCGCAGATCCACGGTGTCGTGCTCGAGCCCATCGACGGCCACACGATCGAATCCTCCGTCGAGGCCGTGATCGAGTTCTGGACGCGAGCACTCGCCGCACAGGCCACCTGATCCACCAGTGCTGGTTCAGACCCCGGTTCGATGCATGTAGCAGTTGGTTTCGATCACCGATCCGGACTCCAGACGTTCGGTCCAGCCGCCGGGTCCCACGACGTGCACGGTGTCCGTCCACGGCGAATACGGCTTGCCCTGTGCGTCATGGCCGGGGTACGGCACGTACCCCCAGTAGCAGGCGAGCCCGGCCGCCGGGGGCGAGAACACCCACGTGTCGGATGCGATATCCACGCCTACCGACACCTGCCGAATCTGCTGCTGCGCGAGCACATTCGGGTCGCCGTTGCTCACATCGCCGGGAGCCGCACCCGCCACACCCATTGCCATCGCGAACGCCGCCGCACCGGCCGACCCCACCCCGAACACACGCTTCATCCCCAACCCATTCCTCTTGTCGAATGCCCGCCACGCCCGAAACAAAGACAGCCGCGAACTCTAACAGGCACTTGACTTCTCGAAGTAGCGCATTGGATTGGTCATCGAATCCGTCATCGGTGGGATGATCCGCTCAATCGTGGTCGACGGGACCACACGGCACCAGCTCGGGGCCTGCCGAGCCCGAGTAGCAGCTTCGGTCGGCATCCACGGCCGAACCGAGTCGGGTAATCCCGAACTACTGACGGTACTGAACCAGACAGAATTCATGCTCCTCGGGATCGGTCATCACAACGACCACACCCTCGTCATAATCGTGCCGCTCCCCCGTCCACCTCCCACCGAGCGCGACGACCTGCGCTATCCCCTGATCGATATCGTCCACTGCGACGTCAAGATGCACACGTACCTTGCCACGCTTGGGCTCGGCCACCGGCTGGAAGACAAGGCGAGGCTGCTGATCTCCGGGATCCCCGAGATAAACCCAGCGGGGTTCGGAAGACCCCCGCGGCCGGTCCAGCAGCACACTCCAAAAGCTCGCCACCCGTTCCACGTCGACGCAGTCGATGGTCACCCCAACCCAGCGATTAGCCATCACTTCAGTGTCCGGCAACGTCACCACTGCCGCTGGCCGCAGGACCGCGCCGGCCTCGGCGCCGCCCTGCGCGCCCGGGCGGCACCGTCAGCGGATCCGATCTATCGGCGCCAGAAGAAGTGGTGCGTCACGCCGCTCGGGCTTGGGATCTGCTCCAGGTGGAAGCGGTCGGTGAGTTCGTCGGGGCTCGTCCACAGTCTTTCGCCGTGGCCGAATTCGACCGGCGCGACGGCGAAATGGAGGGTATCGATGAGGTCGGCATCGAGGAATTGGCGGACCGTGGCCACGCCCCCGCCGATGCGGACATCCTTGCCCTCGGCGGCCTCCAGAGCCTGTTCCAGGGCGTCCTTCGGCGATGTGTTCAGGAAGTGGAATGTGGTGGCGCCCCGGGTGATCGACGGCCGGACGTGGTGGGTGAGGACGAATACCGGTGTGCGAAAGGGCGGTTCTTCTCCCCACCAGCCTTCCCATTCGTAGTTCTCCCACGGGCCGCGCTGGGGGCCGAATTTGTTGCGGCCCATGATCTCTGCGCCGATATTGCGGTGCCATTCCCGGGTGCAGTAGTCGTCGAGGCCGTAGCTGCCGCCGGGCTCGGTCCGGGTGGGCGCGTGGGCGGTGGCGCCGGACCAGGAGAACAGCGCGGTCGCGTCGACGTCGCCGAACGGGCGTGTAAGGCTCTGCCCCTCGCCCGCGCCGTATCCATCGCTGGAGAGATTGAAATTGTGAACCCGAACCATCTGCGCCATCGACAATCCCTTCTGGTTGCAATCTGCAATCAGTCCGAACTGTACCTACACTGATCTCATGGTGCAACCAGTTGCTCATGACAAGCTGATGACGCCCCCGGGGAAGTCGGGCTGCCCGATCAACATGACGGTCGAGCTGCTCGGGGACCGGTGGAGTCTGATCGTCCTGCGCGACATCATGTTCAGCGGCGCCACCCACTTCCGCGAGCTACTCTCCGGATCCATCGAGGGCATCGCCTCGAACATCCTCGCGGCGCGCCTGTCGAAACTCGTCGCCGCGGGCCTGCTCACCCGCGACGACGATCCGAGCCACCGCCAGAAGGTCGAATACCACCTCACCGAAGCGGCGATCCAGCTCGTGCCGGTCATGGCTCAACTCGGCGCATGGGGTGCCCGCTGGCTCGACACAACCCCGGAACTGACCGTGCGAGCCGAGCTCCTCGCCGCCGGCGGCCCCGCCCTGTGGGAGCGATTCATGACCGAACTCCGCGCCATCCACCTGCACGGCGCACCGCCCCCGACCGACGGCGTCCTGTCGGAACTGACCGCCGCCTACGAAGCCGCAGTCCGCCGAGAACAGGAAGCCACCGAATAACGGCCGCGGAGCTTCAAGAGTGCATCGGCAGCACGAACTGCGTCGCCCACCTCCGGTAGCGCGTGGGCCCCTCGACCGGCAGCCCTGACTTGCCGCGACAACAGACCCGGGCCGTCGGCAACGCCAGCCCGCATCGATCCCGCGGCGCCGACGGCGAAGGATCGGAATCGATTGCGGGATACCAGATTCCGGCCTCGATTCCGCCGACGACACTGATCCCCGTTGGTACACACCGGGACCGTGCAACCCACCTGTTCGATCTGTGGCGAACGCTCCCCGGGTGATCTGTTTCCGGTGTTCGCCCGTGGCTGCCGGACGTTTGCCGGGCAGGCTGATGTTTGCCGGGCAGGCTATTGCCACAGCGATCATGCCGAGGCAGGCTGAGGGGCATCGGTGGCGTCACCGAGGCGCTGCCCCCGCTCAGAGGAGGTGGATCGAACGTGTTCGCACGCTCTAGCACGATTCAGGCGCAGCTGTCCTCTATCGATGCCGGGATTGCTTACATGCGCGATGAAGTGATGTCCGAACTGGCGGACATGCCCGGTTGGGTGGGCCTGTCGCTGCTGGTCGACCGACGCTCCGGCCGGTGCATCGCCACGACGGCGTGGGAAACGGAAGAAGCGATGCGCGACAGTCAGGGTCGAGTTCGCTCGATTCGTGATCGCGTGGTCGAAATGTTCGGGGGTGGCGGCCCGCTGGTCGAGGAATGGGATATCGCCGTTCTGCATCGGGACCACCTCGCGCAGGAGGGTGCCTGCGTGCGCGCGATCTGGACCCGGACCACTCCGGGTCAGCTCGACTCGGCCATCGGAATCTACCGATCTGTTGCCCTGCCGGGCATGGAAGGGCTGGAAGGGTTCTGCAGTGCCAGCCTCATGGTCAATCGGACAACCGGGACCGCCGTCTCGTCTGCCTCGTTCGACAGCGCCGAGGCCATGGCCCGCAACAGCATGGAGGCCGCGGATCTCCGGGCATCCACAACCCAGCAGGCCGGCGTCGAAGTGACCGACGTCGGTGAGTTCGAACTGGCGCTCGCGCACCTGCGCGTCCCCGAGTTGGTGGGTTAACCCGCACGGGGCGGCGCCGGCACTCCGGCGCCGCCCGTCCGAGGGTCCGGAGTGTGAGAGGGCGGGCATCCGGACAACGGGCCACCGAAGCCCATCGCCTTCACCGCCCGCGCCCGGGTGATCTCCCGCCCCGAACCGGCCAATTGGTTCTCCCGTCTGCCTTTCTGTGATTTCGATTGGGGCGCAGACGATTACCACGATGCGAGCCCCGGCCCCGAAGAGCTCCACCGCCGGATGTCCACGCCCGGTTGGGAATACGAAGCCGCGGATCGCGAGACGCAGTGCGACTATGGGACCGAGGGCCTCGATCAGGTTCTCGACCAGCTCGAACGCACCGCCCAGTCGCCGAGGGGATACCGATGTTGCCTGTCATCTACTCGATGAGCGTGTCGCTGGATGGTTTCATCGCAGGACCGGGTGGTGACATCAGCTGGACCGCTCCTGACGCGGAGCAGATGCGATTTCACCTCGAGCAGACCCGTGACATCGCCGCTCACCTGTGCGGACGCCGTCTGTATCAGGAGATGCTGGTGTGGGAGACGGCCGAGCAAACCATGTCCGGCGACGCGGAATTGGAGTTCGCCCGGATCTGGCGGCCGATCCCGAAGGTGGTGTTCTCGCGGACGCTGAATTCGGTGGCGGGCAACGCGCGCCTGGCCACCGAGGACATCGTCACCGAGGTCGGCCGGTTGCGGGATCGGCTGGGCGGCGGCGTGGTGGCCGTCGGTGGGGCGAGACTCGCCGCGGCCGCTATCGCCGAGGACCTGATCGACGAATACCGCCAGTTAGTGCGACCGGTCATTCTCGGCAGCGGCACCCCGTACTTCCCGCCGCTGGACAAGCACCTCGACCTGCGACTGATCGAGTCACGGACAGTGGGCTCCCAGGTCGTCTACCTTCGCTACCAACGCATGCGCTGAGTTCGGTCATCGATCAAGACCGATTCGCCGATGTGTGACGATCCGGGGCTCAGCCGAGTCGGGTGTCAGCGCAGGTTGCGGTCGAACAGGTCCAGCAGTTCGCGGTAGTGCCGTTCGGCGGCCTCGGCGTCGTAGGCGGACGTGTCGGCCTGGGTGTAGCCGTGCTGCGCGCCTTCATAGACCTCGGTGCGGTGGCGGACGCCGGCGGCATCGAGTGCCTTGTCGAACTGGGCAATATGCTCCGGAGTCATGTGGTGATCCTCGCCGGCGTGGGCGAAATACAGCTCCCCCGTGATGTTTCCGACGGTCAGGTGCGGACTTTCCGGACTGTCGGTGACGAGCGGTCCGCCGTGGAATCCGGCCACCGCCGCGACCCGATCGGGGAACATGGCGGCGATCATCACCGCCAGCCGCGCACCCATGCAGTAGCCGGTGAGACCGGCCTTGCCCGGCGCGACCTGCGGCGATGCTGCCATCCAGTCGAGGTAGGCGCCCGCGTCGGAACGCATTCGCTCCGGAGTCAGCTCGCGGATCATCGGGAAGACCTGCTGGAAGATCTCCGGCCGCTCCGACGGGTCGATGAAGTCCGGCAGCTCGATCACCGGTGCACGCCCGTGCCGGTAGAAGGCGTTGGGCAGCAGGACGGTGTAGCCGTGGGCGGCAATACGATCGGCCAGCGACCGCAGGCTCGGCCGCAGCCCGAACCCGTCCTGGATCACCAGCACTCCCGGATGGGCCGCGCCATCGTCGGGATGGACGACGTACGCGTCCGCGATACCGTCCGGCGTCCGAACGTCGACCGACATCCCGTGCACAGCGGTCACCGTTGAATCCTCCTGTCGCGCCCCCCTTTCGAACGTACCTCATTCAAGATCGGCCGATTCGACTCGGCGTCGAGCAGACCCGAGTGCCGCGGCGCGTACGTCGACACCAAACACCGGTCCCGCGCCTCGCCACCGGCTCGCGGCGTCGAACATCCGGTGATACCGCGCGGTACACGTGACGATCGCCGCGCTGTTCGCCGTTCGATTCCGCGGCGGGGGAATCACCCCTCCGGTTCCTGGTGTTCATTCGTAGCGTGAATGCACCGAATCGCCGAGCACACACGGGACTCATGACCGAGCAACTGACGATCATGGCCGTACACGCTCATCCGGACGACGAAGTCCTCAGCACCGGTGGGATTTTCGCGCGGTATGCCGCCGAAGGAATCCGGACGGTCCTGGTGACCTGCACCAATGGCGAACAGGGCGATGCGCCCGGCGGGATCAAGCCGGGACGGCCGGGCCACGATCCGAATGCGGTGCGAGCCCAACGACTCTCCGAACTTCAGGAGTCGGCGGCGCTGCTGGATATCGAGCACGTCGAGCTGCTCGGCTACCGCGATTCGGGGATGGACGGCTGGGACGCCAACCACGACCCCGAAGCCTTCCGGAATATTCCGGTCGACCAGGCGGCCGCACGACTCGCAGACCTCATGCGGCACTACCGTCCCCAGGTGGTCGTCACCTATGACGAAAATGGCAACTACGGCCACCCCGACCACATCCAGGCCAACCGGGTCGCGGTGGCGGCGGCATCGGCAACCGGCATCCCGGACAAGCTCTACTACACCGCGCTTCCGCGCGAGTCCTCCCGCGAGATGTTCGCGGATCTGCGAGCGAGAGGCCTGATCGACTTCGAGCCGCCGGACAACTTCGGCACGCCCATGGATCAGATCACCACCGTCGTGGACGTGGCCCCCTACACCCGGCGCAAGATCAAGGCGCTCGAGGCCCACGCCAGTCAGAGTGACAGCGTGCCGTTCCTCCAGATGCCCGCCGAACTACAACACACGATCTTCGCCACCGAAAGCTTCGTCCGCCACTTCAACCGCGTCGTCGCTGCACCCGCCCAGGAAAACGACCTCTTCGCCGGACTTCGCTGACCGGCGCAATCCCTGCCACCCATCCGTGACGGAGTGGCCGGATGTACCGGTCCACATTGCGGCCGATCATCGGGTGTCCGGTCGTGGTGAGGGCCGGCTGGCACCACACCGCCGAGCAGGCGGGCCGTTCCGGTATGTCGTATCCGACTGCGGCGGTGTCGAATTCGTTGCCGTCGACCGGTACCCCCGAAGGCGTCGGCGACACCGCGGGCGCGGCGGCGAGAGTGGAATGGTTGCGTTCGAGGGAGGTGGGGCGCGCCCGCGCGGGATCGCCGTAGGGCGCGATCCGCGCGGCATGGTCGCTGTGTCCGAGACCCGCCAGATCGGCGCCGATCTGCTCGTTGCCGCCGCGCACTGTCAGGGTGCGGACCGGCATATGGTCGCCCTCAGCGGGCGCGACAGGATCGTCACTTTGCGGTCGGTGTAGACGTACAGGAGTTGGGTATCCTGGTCCACTACGGCCTCGGTAATCGAGCACCCGGTTGCGCCGTCGCGGTCGGCACAACCGTGGCGAGACATACCGCGGCGAGACGACCGCCGTTCAGCCTGCCGCGTGCACGGCGTTGCGTCTCCTTATGATCCGTCCCTCTGCAAGTGATCTCGATCTGGCGGAACGCACGCTACCGCAGGGCCGGAGGACAACCTTCGGTTGTAGTGCGGGGCAAGCAATTCGCTAGAGATCTTTAAGGCTGCGCCCGTAGATTTCGAGGGGATCCCACACTCCGAGAGGGTGAAAGGCTATGGCGCTCCGCATATCCGGTCGCGCGATTACCAGCGACATGACGCCCGAGACCGCGCATCTGGTATTCGGTCCCGACGGTGGGACATGGGTATTGAGCTGGCTGCCGGGGTGGGATCTGACCCGGGAGCAGGCCATCGACGGGATGGCGCTGGACGAGATCCTGAGCGACCCCACCCCCGCTGACGGGGAGTTCGCGTTGGAGATGGCCGCGCTGCGGGCCGAATCGCTCGGTCTGCCGCTCGAGGATGCCGTGGTGCGGTTGTTCGCCCGGATCGCCGAACGGGATCGGCAGCAGCAGGCGGGAGCGGACGGGGCGGACGGGCCCCCGGGGAACTCCGAGGGCCCGTGCCGCACCGGCCGCCCCGAGGCGATCCACCCCCGTCGCTCCGGCGACACGCTGAGCCTCGCGCGAGGCGGGGAGCGGCCGACCGTGCGCATCGTGGACTCACGGCGGCGGCGAGCCGCCCATCCGATGCCGGGCGAGCCGCCCATCCGATGCCGGGCGAGCCGCCCATCCGATGCCGGGCGAGCCGCCCATCCGATGCCGGGCGAGCCGCTCACCCGATGCCGGGCGAGCCGCTCACCCGATGCCGGGCGAGCCGCCCACCCGATGCCCGGGAGCCGCACACCATTGGGGGATTTCTCCCTAATCAGCCCCGATGATGCGCCGTCGAGCAGATGTCGGTGATCGATTTTCGACGGGCATCGGGCAAACTCGGAGGCGCAAACCGCACACGAGCTCTTGGAGTGAATGAATGCGCAAGATCCTGCCTTCCGCCCTGCTGGCCGCCAGCGCCGTGGGCGCCCTGCTGGTGCTGCCCGCCGGCACCGCCAACGCCCTCACCCCGGCCTGCCAGGCGGCCAACGACATCCTCGCCAGCTACGGTTCGCTCGGCCCGAGCCCGCAGCAGAAGCAGGAAGCCGCCGACCGCCTGCACGCCATCGACGCCAGCGGCCAGGAGCGGTGGGCGATCGACAACTACGCCGACGCGCTGGCCAAGGGCGACGTCGCACTGGTCGGCAACAACGCGGCCATCCTGAACGGCGTCTGCCAGACGGGCCAGTAGTTCTTTCTGCTCCGCAGCACATTTCGGGCCGGGACACGGAAGGTGTCCCGGCCCGAAGTGTGGGGGCTCCGGCCCTCGACTCCGCTGCACAGCGCTGCACGGGAGGCTCGAATTCGGTTGGTTCCCAATACACCTCCGCGATACGTTTGAAGCTTCGCTCGGAGGGGAGGCTGAACGTGCGGATCAGGTTTACACAGCGGTGCGGAGTCGCGCGGATGGCGGGCGCGATCCTGTCGGTGTGCCTGGTGTCGACGGCGGTGGCGTGTGCTTCGCACACCCGCGGCGGTGAGGGAGCGCTGGATGCGGATCTGGTGCGCACCATCGACGAGATCGTGGCCACGCATCTGGCGGCTGGGCTGATTCCGGGCGCGGAGGTCGCCATCGTCGATCCGGCGAAGGGCACCTACATCCACGCGTACGGTGTCGCCGACACCGCGACGGGCCGAACGGCGCAGGTGCAGGACCACTTCCGGATCGGGAGCATCACCAAGACATTCACGGCCGCGGCCGTGTTGCGGCTGGCCGACGCGGGACGGCTGCGGCTCACCGACACCCTCGAGCAGTATGTCCCGGGCGTGCCGAACGGGACGACCATCACCCTCGCTGATCTGCTGGGGATGCGGGGCGGGGTGTGGAAGCTCGACGGCGACACGGATTTCGGCACGCAGGCTGTGGCGCATGCGCCGGACAAGGTGTGGAACGACGGTGACACCCTGCGCGCGATCATCGCGCATCCGGAACACGCGAAACCGCCGAATCAACAGACCAGCTATTCGAATTCGGAGTTCTACCTGCTGGGCCTGGTGCTGGAGAAGGTCACGGGCAAGCCGGTCGCGGAGGTACTCGACGGCACCGCACAGGATTTCGGGCTGCACGAGACCAGCTATACCCGGGATACGGCCGTCCCCGAACCGCACTTGGACGGGTACTCCTTCGACGAGAACGCCGCCGTCGACGTCACCAACCGGGTGCCGCCGTCGGTGTACGGCGCGGCCGGGTCGATGGTTTCCACGATCTCGGATCTGGCCGGCTACGGCCCACAGCTCGCTACCGGCACGCTGTTGAAACCCGAAACCTTCCAGGCCCGAACGCGATTCACGCAGCTGGACGGCGGGGACATCGGCTACGGCCTCGGCATCGCTCGAATGGGCCGGTGGCTGGGGCACAATGGAGCGGTCCTCGGCTTCACCGACCAGCTGGGCTACCTGCCGGACAAGCACGCCACCGTGGCGGTCGCGGTCAACCAATACGGTCCCGGGACTTCGCAGCTGTTGCCGGTCGATGCCGCCCTGCTGTGGTTCGACCTCGTCGACGCGCTCTACCCGGGCACGGGGCTGGTACCGGCCGCCGACCCCAAAGTCGTTGAGCCGCCGGTCCCGGCGGCCACGGAGGTCGACCAGGAACTGAGCGACACGCTGCGGACCGATCCCACCGCGGGAACGCCCACACTGCGCATCGCAGGGGACAAGAACGGCGACATCAGGAAAGCGTGGGCGGCCGACAACGCGACCGAATCGGCCCGCTACCAGATCCGCGATGTCCACCGTCTACGTCACGGCCTGCTGGTGGCGACCGGAGTCATGAGTTTCGGATCGCACGCGTTGCCGTTCGAGATTCCGCTCGTTCCCGAAGACGGTGCCTGGCAGATCGTTCCGAGCTGGATCTGCCAGTTCTTCACCGCCGCCGAACGCCCCGCGGCCTGCGATGCACCACCGACCCGCTAGGGTTTCGACTCGTCAGTTGACCAGGCGCGCGTGGTCTCCCCAATACCGTTCCCGCAGGTCGCGTTTCAGGATCTTTCCGGCTCCCGACACCGGCATGGCGTCGACGATCTCGACGCTGCGCGGGGCCTTGTAGCCGGCGATGAGCTGCCGGGTGTGATCGCGGATCTCGGCCGGGGTCACGGCGTGGCCGGGCTTGCAGACGATGACCGCGTGGACTCGTTCACCCCATTCATCGTCGGGGACGCCGATGACGGCGACCGCGGCCACGGCGGGGTGCGCGGCGACGGCGTTCTCCACCTCGGCGGAGTAGACGTTCTCACCGCCGGACACGATCATGTCCTTCAACCGGTCGACGATGTGCAGGAAGCCCTCTGCGTCGAGGTAGCCGCCGTCGCCGGTGTGCAGCCAGCCCGCGCGGAGAGCGGCCTCGGTCTCGTCGGGCTTGTTCCAATAGCCGAGCATGACGTTGCCGCCGCGGGCCACCACCTCGCCGACGGCACCCACCGGCACGTCCTGCCCGTCGCCGTCGACAATGCGGATTTCGCTGTGCGGCACCGCCTTTCCCGCCGAACGCAACCGGCCGGCGCGGTGCTCGTCGGGGCTGAGCAGGGTGATGATGGGCGAGGCCTCGGTCTGGCCGTAGGCCTGCGTGAATCCGGCGCGGGGGAACAGCCGCATGGCCCGCTCCAGCACCGCCTCCGAGATCGGGGACGCGCCGTACATGAGGTGCTCGACGCTGGACAGGTCGAATTCGGGCGCCCGTGGGTGGTCGGCCAGCAGCTGGATCATGACCGGCACCAGCACGCTCGAGGTGACCCGGTGCTGCTGAACGGAACTCAGCACAGCGACGGGGTCGAAGGCGGGGATCGTCACGTGGGTGCCGCCGGAGATGAGCACACCCAGCCAACCGGCCAGATCCGCCAGGTGGAACATGGGCGCGGCATGCAGGAACACCGCGTCCGGGGACATCAGGTAGCCGGTGGCGACACCGCCGAGCGCGGAGGTCATCAGATTCGCGTGGCTGAGCATGACGCCCTTGGGGAATCCGGTGGTGCCGCCGGTGTAGAAGATTCCGGCCAGCGCGTCACCGCCGCGGCGCGCGTCGGCGATGGGCTCGGCCGCGGCCATCAGCGTCTCGTACGACTCCATGCCCTCGGGCGTCGCGCCGTCACCACAGTGGATCACCGTGGTCAGTCCGTCGTATCGTTCCCGCAGCGCAGGCACCAGGGGTGCGAAGGCGTCGTCCACCAGGAGGACGCGGCTGTCGGAATCCGCGAGGCTGTAGGCGATTTCGGCGGCGCTCCAGCGGATATTGACCGGGTTGAGCACCGCGTCCGCCCAGGGCACCGCGAGCAGGTACTCGTGGTACCGGTCCGAGTTCAGCGACAGCATGGCCACCCGGTCCCCCGGTGCGACCCCCAGTCCGCGCAGCGCCCCGGCCAGCCGGGACACGCGATCCAGCACCTCCCGATTGGTGCGGGTCCGCTCGCCGCAGATGGTCATGACGCCGTCGGGCCGCTGCTGGGCGGCGCGGTGGAGCCCCTGGGTCAGGTACATCGGGTAACCCTTCGTCGAACAACTGTGGTCGGTGTCACGAGTATTCGCGGGCACTGTGACGTGCGCCATGGAGATGGGGTTCAATTCGAGGTCGCCGGATTGTTGATTTCTCCAAGACACCGGTCGTAGGGTCGGGGCACCATGAGTTCGAGTCGCGCGACCGCGAAACAACGGATGATCACCGGGGTCCTGGACCGCGTCCCCGAGGCGTCCGAGCGCGTGGTCGCCCGCGCCCGGGCCGAGATGCCGGTCTACGCCCGCCTGTCCGCGACAACCGTTGTCCGCAGCACCGAAGCCATTCTGGAGCGGCTGGCCCGGGCTCTGCTCGACTCCCGCCCGCTGCTGGCCGACGACCTCGACGCCCTTGGGGATTTCGGTGCAACCCGTGCCCGCCAGGGCATTTCACTGGCCGACGTGCAGAGCGGCTGGCGCATCGCGGTGCGCGAGATCCTGGCCGAGCTGACCGCGGCCGCCCATGCCGGCAAGGTCCCCGACCGGGTGCTGCTGGAGTCCATCACCGACCTGCTCGACCTCGTCGACCAGGCCTCCATCGCCTTCAGCTCCGCCCATCGCGAGGTCGAGATCGCGCTCGCCCGCCATGACGAGCAGTTCCGCGCCGAGGCCACCCGCGCCCTGCTGCTGGGCACGATCGGTCCCGCGGAGCTGCAGATTCGTGCCCAGCAGCTCGGTCTCGACGTCGACGGCGAGTACCGCGCGTACCGGGCGCGTCCGGACGAGGGACCGACAGCTCCTGCGCTGCAAGGGATCTCGACCTCACGTGGGTTCGCCACCACGGTGGACGGCGATCTCGCGGGCTTTGTGGAAAACTCCAGCAGGCTCGAGGGGTCGCGCCTGATCGCCTACGGCCCCGCCACGCGGATCGCGGATCTGGACCGCTCCTTCCGCCTGGCCACCCGGGTCCTCGCCACCGCTCAGCTGTTCGACCTCACCGGCCCGCTGGACCTCGATCGCGTCGGATTGCTGCCCGCGATCGCCGCCGACACCGAGCTGGGCGCCGAGCTCGTGCGCCGCTACCTCGACCCGCTCGGCTCCGGCGAGGCCGCCCGCACCCTGATCGACACCGCCGAGTGCTTCCTCGACACCGGCATGCGAGTCGACGTCACGGCCGAGCGACTCATCGTGCACCCCAACACCGTTCGCTATCGCCTGTCCCGTTTCGAGGACTTGGCCGATACCGACCTGCGCGGCGCGGGCACCGCATTACAGGTCTGGTGGGCGATCCAGCACCGCCGAGCGACCGGTTGAGGACGTTACTCAGCGTGGACGACCGTAGGCGATCTCGGCGAATTCCGGCCAGCGACCGGCGTTCGCGTGCGGCACGCACACCCAGTCCTCCATCGGCCGATGCCGCGACGACGGATCGAACAGCTCGGCACCGGGCAACTCCAACGCACGACCGAGCCCGGCACCGGGGTGTGGAAGCCGATCACGCCCGCCTGTCGCACGAATTTCCCGGCCGCGCTTTTGGTTCGCGGCGATGGCCGCCGAACTCGGGACTGGAATCAGGCGAGCGAACGTGGGTATAGTTAGCACACGCAAGTAGTTGCACGTGCTAAGTAAGTGTGAGAAGGAACCGATCATGGCTCTCACCGCCCACGATCCCGACACCACCACCGACCTGTCGGACGCCGGGGCTCTGGGGGATGCCGACGCGCTAGGGGCGCAACTGGTTCGGCTCCTCCGAGCCGTCGGTCGGGCCAAGCATCGGGTGATCAAACACGGTCCCGAAGGACTCGAACAGCTGGCCTACGCCATGCTGTTCACTCTGGTCCACGACGGGCCGCAACGCACCGGGAAACTCGCCGAGCTGTTGCACGCCGAGATCTCCACCATCAGCCGGCAGAGCCGGAACCTGGTGCGCCACGGGCTGGTCGAGCGCGGCGCCGATCCGATCGACGGACGCGCGTGCGTGCTCAAGGCCACCGCCGACGGGGAGCGCGTGTTCGCCGAGAACCGGCGGCTGCGCAATCTCTGGATCGCCGAAATGGTGGCCGACTGGTCCACCGCCGACCGGGCAGCGTTGACCGGTCTGCTGGCGCGGCTCGTGGACGGCATCGAAAAGACCACCGCAACAATCGATTCGAAACAGGGCATCGACACATGACAACAGCGACGACCGACGCGCACGCAGGCGCACCGGCAGGCGCTCCACCCCAACTGTCGCATCGGCAGATCCTCACCATCCTGTCCGGGCTGCTGCTGGGCATGTTCCTGGCCGCGCTGGACCAGAACATCGTCAGCGTGGCGATCGTCAAGATCGCCAACAGCCTGCACGGGTTCGACCAGCAGGCCTGGGCCACCACCGCCTACCTGATCACGGCCACCATCAGCACCCCGCTCTACGGCAAGCTGGCCGACATCTACGGGCGAAAGTCCTTCTACCTCACCGCGATCGGTCTGTTCGTCATCGGCTCCGCGGCCTGCACCTTCGCCACCTCCATGTACGAGCTGGCCGGGTTCCGGGCCTTCCAGGGGCTGGGTGCGGGCGGGCTCATGTCGCTGGCCATGACGATCATCGGCGATATCGTGCCGCCCCGTGAAAGAGCCCGCTACCAGGGCTATTTCATGATGACCTTCGGTATCGCCACCGTGCTCGGGCCGGTGCTGGGCGGCTGGTTCTCCGGCTTCGACCACCTGTGGGGGATCGAGGGCTGGCGCTGGGTGTTCCTGGTGAACGTGCCGATCGGCGTGCTCGCGCTCGGTGTGGTGGCGCGCGTACTGAACGTGCCGCACGAGCGGCGTGACCTGCGCGTGGACTGGGGCGGCGCGGTGGCGCTGGCCATCTGCGTGGTGCCGTTGCTCATCGTCGCCGAACAGGGCCGCGGCTGGGGCTGGGGTTCGGGCAGGGCGATGGTCTGCTACGCCATCGGGCTCGTCGGCCTCGTGTTGTTCCTCGTCGTCGAGCACCTGATGGCGGACGCCGCGCTGATTCCGTTGCGGCTGTTCAAGAATTCCACCTTCACGGTGTGCATCGTGGGCGGCTTCATCGTCGGTATCGCCATGTTCGGCGCGATCTCCATGGTCCCGCTGTACATGCAGGTGGTGCGCGGCTTCTCGCCCACCAAGGCGGGTCTGCTCATGCTGCCGCTGGTGGCGGGCATCATGATCGGATCGCTGGTCTCCGGTCAGGTCACCAAGCGCACCGGGCGGTACAAGATCCTGCCGGTGCTGGGCACGTTCATCATCGCCTGCGGCGGTGCGCTGTACGCGACGGTGCATTACGACAGCGCGCTGTGGCAGCCGCTGGTCTACGGCGGCATCATCGGTCTCGGGCTGGGTGGCTGCATGCAGACGCTGATCATCGCGGTGCAGAATGCCGGGCCGCGTTCGGATATGGGTGTGTCGACCGCGGCGGCGACCTTCTTCCGGCAGGTCGGCGGCACGCTGGGCGTCGCGGTCTTCCTGACGATCCTGTTCAACCTGTTGCCGCACAAGATCACCGACGCGTTCGGCGGACACCTGCCGCCCGGATTCTCGGCCGACAAGCTCTCCAGCGTGCAGTCCAATACCGCGGGCATCGCGGCGCTGCCGGCCCAGGTACGCGACCCCATTCTGATCGGGTTCACCAACTCGATGCACGGCGTGTTCTGGGCCGCGGCGGGAGTGGCCCTGGTGGCCTGCATAGTGCTGCTGTTCATGAAGGAGATCCCGCTCCAGGAGGCCCCGGCCGCTCCGGCCGAGGGCACCGATCCCCGTGCCGCGCAATCCGATCCGGCGGTCGCGGCGCAGGAGGCCGAGGCCGAGTGGGCCGAGGATCAGGTATGGGAGGGTGCGGCCCAGGCGATCTCCCAGCCCGAGCCGGTGCTGGCCGCGGCCGCGGCGGCGCACAGCTCGATTGTCAACGGGCACAGCGTCATCGCGAACGGCCACGCGCTGCCGGCCGGTGAGCAGGCGGCGACGGCCGACGACCGGGTGGCGCAGCGGATCGCGACGGCCGCACTCGGCGGGGCGGACGGCTCGTCGATCGGCGGCCGGATCCGGCGGCCGGACGGCAGCCCTGTCCCCGCTGCGGCGCTCACGCTGATCGATCAACGCGGGCATCAGGTTTCGCGCGCCACCGGCGGTGACGACGGCCGCTATCGCATCGACTCGCCTGCTACCGGCAGCTATGTGCTCATCGCTTCGGCGAACGGGCACATGCCGACCGCGGTGAACGTGTCGATCAACGGGCGGTCGCCGGAACTGGATCTCACGCTGGAGGGCTCGGGCGAACTGTCCGGCACCGTGCGCACCGCAGGCGGCGAACTGCTTGCGGGCGTGACCATTACGGTAACCGACCTGCACGGCGAGGTGGTCGGCGCGGCCATGTCCGGTGACGACGGCGGTTATGTCTGTCACGGCGTCGGAGCCGGTACGTACACCCTGGTGGCGGCGGCCGAACGACTGCGCCCGACGGCCACTGCACTGGTGGTGCCCGCCGGTGGCCTGCTGCGCTACGACATCGAACTGACCCCGACGGCGACGCTCACCGGCACGGTCCGGGGCGACGGCCAGGCGGTGGCGAACGCTGAGGTCACCGTGCTGGACGCGGCGGGTACTCCGGTCGGGACCACCCGCACCGACGCGGACGGCCACTACACGCTCACCGATCTGGACGCGGGCGCATACACCGTCGTCGCCCGCGGCTATCCGCCGGTGACCAGCCGGGTGACCGTGCTCGGCGGCGAGGTCGAGCACTCTGTCGAGCTCCGCTACGACCTGGAAAGCACCGAGCCCGAACGGGTTCCGGCCGAGCACGACGAAACCGAGTT
The DNA here is from genome assembly GCF_040645495.1 of Nocardia sp. NPDC046763. Taxonomy (NCBI): domain Bacteria; kingdom Bacillati; phylum Actinomycetota; class Actinomycetes; order Mycobacteriales; family Nocardiaceae; genus Nocardia; species Nocardia sp. NPDC046763. The sequence continues at coordinate 39,346 of NZ_JBEYYI010000006.1, forward strand.
CTCCGCAACCGGTTCCGGTCCGGCCGCGGAGTCGTCGTGACCGGCCTGACCGCCGCGATTCGCAATCCGGAGGGCTGGCCGGTCGCCGAGGCGGTACTCACCGTCACCGACCTCGACGGCCACCAGCTCGCCCAGGCCGCCGCCGATGCGACCGGGGCGGCGGCCACCGCGCCGCTGCCCCCGGGCACGCACACCGCGGTCGTCACCGCGCCCGGCCACCAGCCGGTCGCCCTGATCGCCCGCATCTCGGCCACCGGCGCGGGCACTCTCGGCGAAATCCGCCTGGAACGCTCCGCCGATGCGGTCACCACCCCACCCCCGGGTCCCTGGACCATCGACCCGGCGCACTCCACCGTCCTGGTCACCGCCCGCCACCTCGGCATCGCCGGCATCAAGGCCCGCTTCGCCGAGGTCGGCGGCCGCCTCGACATCGCCGAGATCTTCGAGCGCACTACCGGATACGCGGAAATCAAGGCCGCCACCGTCGACACCGGCATCGCCATGCGCGACGACCACCTGCGGTCGGCGGACTTCCTCGATGTCGAGCGCTATCCGCTGATCACCTTCCGTGGCACCGGATTCCACCGCACCGGCCCTGCCAGCTGGTCGATGCCCGGCGCCCTGACCCTGCACGGCCGCACCCGCCCCACGGAACTCACGGTCAACTACGGCGGCTACGGCCCCGACCCGTGGGGCGGCGTTCGCGCGGCATTCCACGCCGAAACCCTCCTGCACCGGGAGGATTTCGCGCTCGACTACAACGTCATGGTGCAGGCGGGCATCGCCGCGGTGGGCACCACCGTCCGTATCGAATTGGACATAGAACTCGTCCAGGGAGACCGGCTACCCGCGATGTAGCGTGGAAACGACTGGGAGGCAAGGTAATGTGCCTTCGAGATAAATGTTCAATTGCGTTATCGCATACCTTCTCCCGTTGACGGAACAAGGTGCACAGGTACTAACCGATCGATATGTCTACCCGGTGAACATGGGGACATCCCCGGCCCCGAGAAGTCGGAATCCGGGGATGCCACAGTTTCCACGCAGCTCCTTCCAGCCATGCGGAGACGTCAGTCCCTTGGTCTCAGATGCACCAGACCACACTGCCCAGGGGGAAGCAGATAGCAACTGATCCATCCGCAGGAGTAACCGCGGTCGACGTCGAACTAGGCGTTGCGGCCGAAGCTGCCGGAGCTGCGATAGCGCCCAGCGGCAAGGCAATAGCGATTGCGGCCACGAACTTGATCATTTTGCTGGACATATCTGTTCCTCGATGTCGAGTGATTTGTCCAGTGCAGCCGGGCAACCTCAGTGATTGCCGCCGAGCCGCTGCGCTGGCGATTGAGCGGCGAAGTCTGCTACGGCAGACGGTGGTATGAATGCTGTCGCTCGTTTCGCCGCTCTCGGAAGCGGCTCATGACACACTTCGTCCGTTCTCGACCCCGACCGGTTGTCATGGTCCTACATGACGAGCGACAGCCACACGGTGAAATTTGCCGAACCAGACCTTGTGCGAATGGTCCGGTGCCAGGCCCTGTCACGACCGCGTCGACCTGGCGGCTCCGGTAGCTGTATTGGACCGAAGCGACGTCCTTTTCACAGTGTTGAGGCAAAGGACGCTGATTCAGGTTAACCGCGATCGGCCAGCATCGCTAGGGGCCAGACGTCTTCATTCGCGGGCCAGCAGGTCGGCCCCGCTTTCGAGACTGCTCAATCGCCGAGACCGATCACTGTCCGCAGAATCATGAAGACAGCGGCCATGCCGAAGCAGCCGAGTCCGACAACCCATACCTTGAACATCTGCCGCATCGGTATCAGCTTGCCCACATACCCTGCGTCCAGGTCCGCGATGTCTTGTTGCATCGCGAATGCCGCGCCGTGCGCGCCCCAGGTTCCCACGTCGAGTTCATTCTGTTCGAAACGCTCCAGCCAGAGCTCGTCCTTGCGGCCGGCGAGGCGATGGCTCGCCATCAGCATGATCGAGATGATCGAGACGATCAGCGCGAGCAGCGAGGATGCGATCCGCGCGACGGGATCATTGCCTGCTCCCATGGAGATACTGAACAGGAAGGCCTGAGCGGTCAGGCTGAGCGCAGGCACCTGCCAGAGCAGATTCTCGTATTGCAGATGGCGGTCCGCCACCACGAAGTAGAGCATCTCCAAATCGGGCAAACGCGAAGATGATTCGTTCACGAAAGCCTCCGAGACCGATCGCCCTCACCGCGCTGCTCGCCGATCAGACCGGCGCGGGCCAGCAGCAAGCCGCTGACCACGAGCACCCAGACCGGAAACACCAGCGTCACCCACCGGCTCATCTCGCTGCCGATCAGCAGCGCCACAGCGAGCACGTAGCTGAGCACGACGAGCCACCGGGGCATCAGCCTGGTCTTCGCCCAGATCGTCGCGAGCGAGATCATGAATACCGCGGCCATCCGCAGTGCGTAGGTTTGACTCGCCGAGATCACCATCATCCTGCCGAAGTTGATCACCTCGGTGCGGGCGGCCGAATCGGTGACGCTGTTGTTGCTCGTCACGAGGCCGGCGATGCCAGCGGTCGCGACGAACATCATCGCGAGGAAGAGCAGTCCGCTGCCCAGGAATACCGACAGGAAGAACCGGTCTTCGTGGCGTCCGAAGCCGTCGCGGACGACGCCGATGAACCATAGGAAACTGATTCCGGCGAATGGCATCAGCACGGTCGCCGTGGCGAGCGCGCCGTGCCGGCTCTGCAGCCATTGCGCCGAATCCTCGACGTGGTCGGGCATTTGGATGCGAATCAAGACCAGCGTTGTACCGAGCAATATCGCGAAGAGCACCCCTGCCAGTGCGGCGGCTCGCGGCGTTGACAGTTGACCCAGAGGCGGCGCAGGCTTGCTTTGTTGCGACGGAGTCGGCATGGGGTCATCCTGCCAGAATGGGTTGCCTGCCCCGGTAATTCGGCGGTATTGCCGCCGCGTATCGCGGTCGGCAGCCTAACAAATCGACAACAGTTTCCGACCTTCGACCTCAGCCGATTCGCGGCATCCATTTTTCGGTGCCGAGTGCGGGTTACGACACGGTCTCAATATGTGGCTTACTGCGAAAGGTGTGGGCAACATGCCAACCGCCGATCAGGACTGGAGTAAACCAGCAGCGCTGGCCATCCCCAAGGAGGGCTACTTCGAACTGCAGCGCGGCAGATACGGTCCCACCTATCCACGGACCCCGGCCTGTTACGGGTTCTCGATCATCGCCAAGGTGAAGCCCGGCCGGGAAGAGGCCATCCGCGCCCACGGCAAGCGGATCCAAGACGCGGTGGCCGCAAGCCCGGACGTACTGGCACCGCTCCGGCTGCACTACCTGCGGTGGCTGCTGTTCGATGTCGGCTTCGGACTGTACTTCCAGTATCAGGGCATCTTCGATACCGATTTCGACAAGTACACCGAAGACGCCGTGATGCTGTTCTCGCAGACCGGCATAGACACCGTCTTCACAAACCTCGAGGGATTCCCGGAGGACTGGAAAGAGAATCCGGAGTCATTCGTCGAATTCGTTCGCAAACATCAGTTTCCGAGTTTCCTCGAGTACGGCGAGTATCCTTACGTCACCTCTGACGAGATCAAGAAGGCGCTGCGCGCGAAGGCGGCATTCTCCGACATGCTCGATCAGATGCAGTAGCCGACGCCATGCTCGAACTCGAGGATATTCAGCACATCCTGCTGACCCGCACCCCGGCGGTGACCGGCCGCTATGAGTTCCTGTCCTTCGACGACCCCGCCGGGGGCCGGGCCTGGTTGACTCCGCTGCTGGACCGGGTGCAGTCGGCCGCGGACGCGCGCGCCACGATGGACAGTTCGCAGCGCTGGGTCACACTGGCCTTCACCTGGAACGGGCTGCGGGCGCTCGGGGTGCCAGAGCAAGCGCTTGCCACCTTTCCCGACGAATTCCGCGAGGGCATGGCTGCCCGGGCCGACATCCTGGGTGACACCGGCGCCAATCATCCCGACAACTGGGTGGGCGGGCTGGCCGGCGCCGACCTGCACGCCATCGCAATCCTGTTCGCCCGCACCGAGGACGAACGACAGCGATGTACGGCCGAGCACGAGAAACTGGTGGCCGGCTGTCCGGGCGTGCGCGTGTTGTCGTTCCTGGATTTGAACGCGACACCGCCGTTCAACTACGCCCACGACCACTTCGGGTTTCGCGACCGCTTGTCCCAGCCGGTGATGGAAGGATCCGGGGAAGAACCGACCCCGGGCTCGGGCGCGCCGCTGCAACCCGGCGAATTCATCCTGGGCTACCCCGACGAGGAAGGGCCACCCCACGGGCTGCCGCAGCCGGAGGTCTTGTCCCGCAACGGCAGCTACATGGCCTACCGGCGGCTGCAAGAACACGTGGGTGCATTTCGGGACTTCCTGCGTGAGAACGCCGACACGCCGGACGGTCAGGAACTCCTCGCCGCCAAACTCATGGGCCGGTGGCGCAGCGGCGCACCCCTCGTGCTGGCACCGGATCACGATGATCCCCAGCTGGGCGCGGATCCCTTGCGCAACAACGACTTCAACTACGAGCAGATGGACCCGCACGGTTATGCGGTGCCGCTGGGCGCGCATGCGCGCCGACTCAACCCGCGCGATACCGCGGTAAACATGAACCGGCGCAGGATGATTCGCCGCGGAGCCACCTACGGACCGGCGCTGCCCGAGGATGCGCCCGACGACGGTGCGGACCGGGGCATCGCCGCCTTCATCATCTGCGCCAGCCTGGTTCGCCAGTTCGAGTTCGCCCAGAACGTCTGGATCAACGACAAGGCATTCCACGAACTCGGCAATGAGCACGACCCCATTTGCGGAACCCAGGACGGCACCCTGGAATTCACCATCCCCAAGCGGCCGATCCGAAAGGTGTACACGAGCCTGCCCGCCTTCACCACTCTCAAAGGCGGAGCGTACTTCTTCCTGCCCGGTATCAGCGCCCTGCGCTACCTGGCCACGCTCGAAACCGAGAGGTAGGGACCTCATGAGCAGCCTGCCGACGGCACGCACCTACAACCAGAGCCACATTCCGCGCACGGCCGACGGGCGGCGGCGGATCAGCATCTACTGGACGTGGAGCTACCCCTGGGAAGCCCAACGCGATCCCGCCGAAATCTACAACCGCTTCTCCACGATGACCGAGGTCCGCAACGTCGCATGGCCGGCCTACGAGACCCCCGACTACGACAAGGACCATTTCCTGCAGGGCATCGCCGGCACCCTCGAGCTGTTCCACCGCTCGACACTGGATTTCCAACAGCTGGCAGGGCAGGCCACCGGTCACCCCGTCGCGGTCTTCCAGCGCATCGACCAGGCCGGCTACTCCCTGCCCGTCGACGAACGCGTCCTGGCCGACACCGACACCCTGATGGTGTTCGGGCTCGACCATCTCCTCGCCGAACAGCAGGCCGCCCCCGAGGAGATCGACGCCATCCGTGAGTGGCTGCAACGCGAGGGCACCTGCCTGCTGCTGGCGCCACACCACGACGTCGGCTTCACCGACGACAACGCGCAGCGGCAGATCGAATACGAACATCACGGCGACCCGCTCGTGCCGCGCCAGCAACGATTCGGCCAGTACACGCGCTCGCTGATGAAAGCGCTCGATGTGCCGGTGCACAACACCTGGGGCCTACGCCCGGCAGTCGTCGAGGGCACCAATCAGATTGCTCCCGTCACAGCGTTCCCCGACCTGGACACACCCCGGCTCCTCGACCAGGTCACCACATTCAACTTCCACCCCCATCTGCCGCATTACCACCTCACCGCGCCCGAAAGCGACTCGCTACGCGTGCTGGCCCGCCAGCGCGTCGACCCCAACCGACCGCATCCCTTCACCACCGCCGGAAACACCGAATTCAACGCCTTGATCTGGATGCCGCCCGCCGGCCCGCGCGCCGGCGACATCCTGCTCATCGACTCCACCAACTTCACCACGCTCTTCGGCGGCACCGACAGCCTCAGACACCTCTGGCACAACCTCGCCACCATGAAATGACCTGGCATCACCACGGCGATGAGGCTCGTTGTGAATAGCTCCGACGAGCCCATGACGGTGGTTGATCCGGGGGGCGGCGGAGAGCCGACGTCAGCGAGGGCACGGTCTCGACGTTTTCGTTGACACCTAACTCGGGTCCCCCATCCGGCGAATCCACGGCCGATTCGACACCGGCTATGGGATTCGAGCGAGAGTGAACGAGCAAGCACGGCAGTGTCCTTCGATATTCAACCGGCGCGGACACCGTGGCCATCTCGAAAACTGCCGTGCCCGTTCGGCGTCCACCATCCCCCAACATTTCGCACCAGGAACAGCAGGTCGCACCACGTGATACACGACTTCGCCGAGGCCCGGGTCAGGCGAAGCGGCGGGACTTGGTAGACAGGGCGAGTCGGCCGCGCGGGGTGATGCGGTAGCGGCCGCGGGGACGGCTGGGGGTGACGAGACCTCGGGATTCGAGTTGAGAGAGGGCGTTTCGGGTGCGGTAGCCGTTGAGAACGGCGGATTGCTGAATCTGTGGGGCGGTGAGGGTGTGGTCGGGGTGGAGGGCAGTGAGTACGGCTATTTCAGCGGGGGTCATGGGGTCACCTCGGGGCTTGGGGGCGGTGCCTGCCGGTGGGATGGCCTGGCGGGCAGCGGATGTCGATGTGGCCGCCGGTGGTGAGGGATAGGCGGAGGGTGGTGTGGCGGGACTCGCGGCCGAGGCGGTACGAGTCCCACGCGGTGTGGGCGGTAATGGCGGTGCAGACCACGATGATGGACAGCAGCGCCCATGCGTCCCAGGGCATTTCGACCTCCTCGTAGCGAATTCTCGGTTGACTCCACTGTGATTGCACAGCCACCCTTGCGGAAGAGCTTCAACGAAATACGTTGACGTTCCACGATGGACCACCCCACGAAAGGCACTCCCCAGATAGCGAGGCTAACGAAATGGTCGGATCCACCATTCCCAAAAGGGCATTCGGTCGATTTCTTCGCGGGCTCCGCGAGCATGTCGGAGCGTCGTTGCTAACGGCCAGCTTGCAAATAGACACCTCCAAGCAAACATTGGTCCGGTTGGAGGACGGGCGGCCCACAAAAGTCACTACGCCGCAGCTGAAGTCGCTACTGGACCTGTACGAGGTCAGCCCAACTGTCCGGCAAGAGGCGCTGGAGATGTGGTATGAGGTCCGGCAGCAAGACAAGGCCGCCAAGCTTCAGGGCGCGTACAAGGGGTGGTGGCAGGCCTACGCCGACCAGTACGCCCCGCATTTCGACCATTACCTGCGACTCGAAGCGACGAGTAACCACTGGGTCAGTCACCAACTCGTCCTTGTACCAGGCCTGTTGCAGACGTCCGAGTATCGCCGAGCGATTATTCGAGCCACTCACCCGGACCTGTCGGATATCGATGTCGAACGCCGGTTGGAACTCGCGGCACGCCGGCAGGAACGCGTCGCAGAACCGGACTACCGCATGGACGCACTACTGTCGGAGGCCGTCTTGCGCCACAGGCCCGGGGGGCCAGCGGTGATGGCCGCCCAGCTGCGCTACCTCTGCGAGGCCGGCACGCGAGACAACATTTCGATCCGAGTCGTGCCGTTCAACAAGAACACACACGAGGGTCTCGTCATCCTGTCGTTCACGATGCTCGAATTTCCACCCCTCTCATGCCATTTGATGGAACCACCCTGCGTCTACATCGATGGAGCGGAGGGGGCGCTCTACCTCGAGAGCGACCGAGTGATCGATCGGTTCAAAAAGGCAATCTCGAGTATTCGGCGAGTAGCGTTGAGCGAGAATGACACCAGAGATCTGATGTCGGACATCGCGAAGGAGCACACGGCGTGATAGCCGATCAGTCGAATGCCAGGTGGTTCAAGTCGTCGAGATCAGCCGACGCCAACGAGTGTGTCGAGATCGCCTTCATCGGTAAGGGCGCGCGCGTCGTCGGGGTGCGCGACTCGAAAGATCCGGGCGGGCCGGTGCTCGTCTTCTCCGGTGAGCAGTGGGATCGATTCCTCGGTAGTGGGATCTGGCGCTGAGCTGCGGCTGGTGATCTCGGCGGATGGAGGCCGAGATCACCGGCCGAGAATTTGCCCTGGTCGCTGAATATTTGCCATCGTGTAGGTAGTCCCCGGTTGGGGGCCCGGACGAGGGAGCCGTACCCGGTGTGCGACAAGACGGCCTTCGGAGGTTGTCATGTCGTGGCTGGTGTTGGTCGTGTCCGGGGTTTTCGAGGCCGTGTGGGCCACCGCGCTCGGGAAGTCGGAGGGGTTCACCCGGCTCGGGCCGACGGTGGTGTTCGGGGTGGCGATCGTGGTGAGCATGGCGGGGCTGGCCTATGCCATGCGGGGGCTGCCCGTGGGGACGGCGTACGCGGTGTGGGTGGGGATCGGGGCGGTGTTGACCGTCGTCTACTCCATGGCTACCGGCGGGGCCGCGGTCAGTGCGGTCAAGGTGCTGCTGCTGGGTGGGATCGTGGCGTGCGTCATCGGGTTGAAGCTGGTCGGGTAGCCGCTATTTCGGGGGATCCAGCTCGACCGCGTCCGCGGGGACGCTCGGAACCGATTGCACGGTCTGGGTTTTGGTGGCGGGATCCGCGAGGAGGAGCCGCCAATCCTCGGACGCCCAGAGCACGGTCTCGGCGGTCGCGGTGATGCTGGCGTCGGAGTAAGTGGCATAGACGGTGAGGTCGGCGCGATCGGGGGTGTAGGCGGTGAGCTTGTAGGCCGTGATGCGCGGGGCGACCACCGGATTGGCGGGGGCGGTGATCGAGACCTGCGCGCGAGCCAGCACCCAAGAGTCCTTGGCCGGACCAGGAATCAGCGAAATGGCCGCCACCTGCGGCCATGCGCCGTCCGGGGCCAGTGATAGCCGGGTGCTGCAATTGATGGCGGCCAGGGCCGCGCCCTGCGGGGTGTGAGAGAAGCCCGCCGCGGTGGTGCCGAGTTTGCTGGGACCGTCGTGACTGCCGATGGGGAGCTGGACTCCCTGGTAGTTCTCCCAGTGCACGTCGGCGGGAGCGCGGGCCGGATCGACCGGTGTGGTGGTCGTTTTCGCGGCGTTCTGATCACTGACGCCGCAGGCAGCGACGCTGAGGACGGCCGCGGAGACGACCACGGTCGAGACCGCGGCGGCGAAGGTTTGCGCGTGGTGTGCTGACTTGGCGCGCATGAGGATTCCTCCGGGTAGACCTGATCGTGATCGAGAAGTGTTGCGGTGAAGCCGGTTCGGATGACGCATAGGCGGGCGACGTGTCGTGATCCTACGAGTGCCGGGCAATGATCTACGAGTGTTGCTCGGCTCGGTTTAACAATTCGTCACTCCTGTAACGGAACCGGTTGTGGGGGATCATGATCCGGGTAAGATCAGGGCCGCAACATGATCATCGCAGGTGGTGGGGTTCATGATGGATCGTCGGGACCTGGTTCCGATGGGTCACCTGTGTCATCGGCCAGTGGTGCGGAATGCCATGGCATCCGGGGGATTCGGGCCGTGCGCCCAATGCTGTCCATTCGGGGAAGGGGAATTGGGGACATGAAGACCACACGAACTTCGATCCTGTTGTCGATGCTGCCCATCGCGCTGGTGGCCGGCCAGGGCGTCGCCGCCGCGGCCCCGGGCCAGCCGGGCCTCGCCGTACCCGGCGACGGGCAACCGGGCCTGAGCACCCAGCCGCAACAGCCGCCCGCGAATTCCACGCCCAGCCCGGCGGATTACATCCCGGATCCGCCGATCGCGCCCCCGAACCGTCCCCGGCCGAAGCAGCAGACAACACCGCAGCAGGACACCATCATTCAGCCGCAGGCAGATGCACCGCAGGCGCAGACGGACCAGCCCGCAGCCAATGCGCCGGAAGTAATGCCGTCGGACCCACACAAACTTCGTGTCGGCACGAATGCCGTCGAACTGCCGGACTTCGTCGATACCAAGACTCGGGACAAGGCGCAGTCCTATCTCGATATGGCGGAATGGCAGATTGCCGCGTTCTACGACGGATTGGGTTTCCCTCGTGACCAATCCGACCGAATGGCCGCCGGAAGCGTGTCAGGCAGTGTTGCTGGTGCGGGTGTCGGCATGGTCAGCACCGGGCTTTTTGTGGTTGGCGGGTGCGCGGTCGGCGGCGTTATCGGCGGTGTCGCCGGGGCTGCGATCGGCGGCATTCCCACCGGCGGCGTGGGCGCCCCCGTCGGCGCAGGCATTGGTGGTTCAGTTGGTTGCCTAACAGGCTCACTAGTCGCCGGATTCCCAGGCATGTTCGTCGGTGCCGCCCTCGGCGCGGTAGCGGGCGGTGTTCTCGGCGGTCTCACTGGAGGCACTCCGACCACGCCGCCGGCTGCCCCGACAGCTTTGCTCGATACCGCTGCGCAGGTACAGGTTTCGGATCCGGCGACGGGTTTGCCCGGGGTGCAGCCGGTTTCGGCGATCTCCGGATTGCCCGCGCCGATCGCGCAGGTGGCCGCGCCTTTAGTGCAGCAGGTCGCGCTGGTCGGCCAGCAGGTCGCCACCACGGTCGAACAGCAGATCGCACCGGTCGCACAGCAGGTCGCCACCATGGTCGAGCAACAGGTCGCGCCGGTGGTGGAGCAGGCGGCTACCGGGGTCGGGCAGCAGGTGGCCGCGGCGGTGCCGCAGGCCGCGCCCGTGGTCGAGCAGGTGGTGGACGGTATGAACGCGCAGGTCGACTCGTTCCGCACCGCCGTCGCGCAGATGCCCCCGCTCACCCCCGAAGCCTTCATGGCCGCCCTGCAACCCGCCACGCCGGGTGCGTGACCGGAACGGCACGGGCAACGCCGTGACTCCAGACACCAACGCCTCCCACTCCGCTCCAGGCCACCTGCCTCCCGACTCCACCACCACGCCCCGTCACCCCGCCCCCACCCCAACCGGCCGCGCCCACGACTTCCTCGCCCTCGACCCCGATCCCGCCCTCCCGGCATCCGCCACGGCTCGGATCGAAGGCCGCGCAGCCCGGGCCGAAAGTGCCGCTATGGACGGTCGAGGCGGGGCTGGGCGGCATCGGGCTGCGGAAGGTTGGGAGGGATTCTCGGCGGACCGGGAAGGGGCCGCCGGGAATCTGGCCGGGGGCGTTGGGGGTTCGGGGGCGAGTGGGGGGCGGCCGGTGATGCCGGTGCTGGCTCCGGGCGGTGGGGACCCGGTGGAGGCGGTGGAGGCGGAGGCGCCGGGGTGGGCCTCGTGGCTGACCGAGGCGGCGGTGCCGGCGGCGGGTGAGGCGGGGCGGCAGTTGGTTCGGGCGGACGAGTTGAGGGCCGAGGATCCGATGGCTGCGCTGGTGTCCGAGGCACGGCGGCGGGCGGTGCAGACGCAGCGGCGGTTGCGGATTCGCAATCGAGCGCTCGCGATTGCCGGAGTTTCGCTGGCACTGGTTCTGGTGGCGGTGGTCGGGTGGCTGGCGCTCACGCCGGGCGACTCGCAGGCGCCGCAGGCGGTTCCGGCGACCAGTACGGCGGACACGCGCGCCTCCGGCGGGAATCAGCCGGGGCTGGTCGCCTGGTGCCAGGAACTCAGTACGCCACAGCGGGTGAGCGGCGACACCGCGGGCGACCTCATCAGCGGGCCCGGCGTCATCATGCACCTCGAATACGCCTGGTACGTGCTGCGCGACGCGGGCGCGGTGCGCGCCCTGCTCACGCCGGACGCCCACGTCGCCGCGGAACAGGCCACCCGCGACGCGATTTCGGCCACCCCGGCCGGCACCAAGCACTGCGTCACCATCACCGGCGCGGACGCCGACCGCTGGAACGTCACCGTCGACGAGAAACATCCCGACGGCAGCCAGACCTCCTGGCAGCAGGTCATCACCACCGCCGCCCGCGACGGCCAGGTCCGCATCACCTCCATCGTCGCCGGAAGCCGGTGAGCCATGGTCGACATCGACGACCGGCTCCGGCCCACAGCCCCCGGTCCCCCCGCAACCCCCAGACTCCGATCCGGTCCAGAACACCCGAACACGAGTGCGCGCCAACCTGATTCATCACGCACAGCCGAGTCGTCGAGCCACGCTGACTCAGCACACCCAACGGGTCCGACGGGGCAGATCGACTCAGCACACCCAACCGATCCTGCGGGACAGATCGACTCAGCGCACCCGGGCGGTCCGGCCGCTCCGGGCGGGTCGATGCAGCGGGCGGTTGTGGAGGCACGGCTGGTGGAGGCGGTGCGGGCGAACGAGGCTGGGGGCTCGAGGGATTCGGGGTGGAGTGAGCTGATGCAACCCGGCCCCGCCGGTTCGCCTACCGATGGTGTGCCGTTGCGGGGTGGGCAGGGGCGGCTGGTGCGGGCTGCCGTGCCACCGGTGCTGGTGCTGGGTGGGTCGGGGGCGTCGGGGGCCAGTACGACGGCGCTGGGGCTGGCCGCGGCGGCGGCCGTGGACAGTGACGGCGAGGTGTGGCCGGTAGTGGTGGACGCCACACTCGGGGGCGGGGACGTGGCGCTGCGCGGGTGTGATGCGGCGGCTCCCGTGGGGAGCCTGCAGAAGTGGCTCGGCACTACGTATCCGGGGCTGGCGTCGAGCGTGGGCGCATGCTCGGGGCAGACGTCGACCGGGGTTCGCGTGCTGGGGCGGACGCCGGATCCATTGCCGCGCAGGGAATCCCTGGTGTCGGTCGCGCGGCATCTCGAAAATGCGGGGCTGCTCGGGGTTTTCGATGCGGGCGCACCGGTCACCAGCCGGCTGGCGGCCCCGCTGCTGGCGGATCCCCGGGTGGGGCTGGTGATCACCGTGGCCGCACGCCCTGACGCCATCAACCGCCTCCAGCCCGCCCTCACCTGGCTGGACGAGAACTTCAGCGAATTCGTCGTCGGCGACGCGGTCATCGTCCTCACCGAACAGGTACCCGGCTCGGCCGCAGCGGTTCTCGACCATGTGCGCACCCACCTCGGCTCCTGGGTCCGCGCCGTGGTGCCGATCCCCTTCGACCTCCACCTCGCCACCGGCGGCCCCATCACCTGGCACCATCTCACCGCCCCCACCCGCGACGCCTACCTCACCCTCGTCGGAGCGCTGCGATGACCACGCTCCACGACCCACGCCGCGCCTCAACACAACCGGACCCGGCACCGCACGCCGCCCACACCCCGCCACCGCACGACACCGGCAACTCGGGTCCAGCACCGCGAACCGCCCACAGTCCCTACGATGGCGACGAGACAACCTCTGGTCGGCCGTCTGCGCCGAGCACCGCATGGCAACCGCTGGGCGGCGGCGAATGGCGCGGCGGCGCAGACCATTCCGACGCGCCGCCGCCGAGCCCGCCCGCGCCCGCGGCTCCTCCGGTGCCGATGTGGCATCGCGCGGTACCCAATCGCCCGCCGCGCCCGCCACTGGTCTGGCTGGTCGGTGTGCACGGGGGTGCGGGGGTCAGCAGTCTCGCGGCCAGTCTCAGCTGGGCGGGGGACGCGGGGCAGCGGTGGCCCGCGCGGATCGGGCTGGCGGGGGATCTGGATTCGCCGCTGGTGGTGCTCGTCGGGCGCAGTCATCTGCGCGGGGTGAATGCCCTGCACCGGGCGCTGCTGGCGCATCAGGCCAGGGCCACGCCCGCCGGCAGTCAGGTGGTCGGCGTGGTGACCGTGTCGGATTCTGCTCGGCCGCTGCCGATTCCGGTCGCGCAGCGGCGCGAGGAGATGGAGGGCCTGGCCGTCGCGCTCGGGGCCCGCACCTGGCGGCTGGGCTGGCTCGAACAGTGGCGAGCCCTCGAACCCTACGAAATGGCGGAATGGGATCCCGCCGCCGGTGGCTCACCGGTGGACGACGGGGATCCCACTCGCACTCCGCCGCAACCGGTTCGGCTTCTGGCCGAGCAGATTCTCACCGCGGCGCGCATTGCCGGGGCGCGGATCACCGAACGCGCGCAGCAAGGCGCGGAACCAGCCAGTCCATAACCTGATCGAGGTGCGACATGCATCGAAAACTGCTGCCCACCGTGGGGTTTCGGAGTTCGGCACTCTTGACCGCAGCCGTCTGCATCGTGGCGACGGCAGCCGTCGGGCCTGCTGTGCTGAATTCGGCGGAAGCCCGGGGCGGGCCACCGGACACCACGGTCCCCATCGACAAATGCCCGGCGCTGTTCGCACTCGGTGTCCAGGGCACCGGCGAATCCTCCCCCGACGCCGCCGTCACCACCGACACCGGCATGCTGTCGGAAGTCTTCCGGCCCATGATGGCCGCCGCCAGCGACGCCGGTCTGGTGGACCGCGCCTACGTGCCCTACGAGGCGTCCTTCGGCGGCGCGGTGACGGTGTCCACCACCACCTACAGCCAGTCCGTCACCGGCGGCCTGGACCGGCTGCGGTCCATGGCCGAACAGGTCGCCGACCGCTGCCCCAGCACGAAACTCGCCATCGCCGGGTACTCGCAGGGCGCACACGTGGCCTCGCAGTTCGCGCAGGAGGTCGGCGCGGGCCAGGGCACCGTCCCGGCCGACCGGATCGCGGCCGTCGCGCTCTTCGGCGATCCCAACCGCAATACCAACGCACCGCTGTTCCCGGGCAAGCCGGATCAGAAGCTGCCCACCGCCGCACCCGGCACGGACGGCAAATCGGTGGCGGCACTGGGGGATCCGCCCGCCACCAAGACCGCGTCCGGGGCGGGCATCGCCCCCGACAGCGCCACACTGGAGAACTTCGGGACCCTGGTCGGGCGGGTCGCCGAATTCTGCACCGAGGGCGACCTGGCCTGCGATACTCCCGTGGGCGCGCCGCTGGTACGGACGGTTGCCAATATCGCTGGGCAGGTGGAGATTTCGGCGGGTGACCCGATCGGGTCGCTGAAGTCCATCGCGGAGGCGCTGGCCTACACCTCGATCAAGACCGTCACCTCGGTGGTGAACAACGACGTATCCGGCAACTCGCTCACGGATCTGTCGTACCAACCGCAGAAGTCGATCTCGCAGCGCATCGCCGAAGCCTCCAACCCGAACAACCAGGTGGACGTCCCGGGGGCGTTCCAGGCGCTGCTCAAGGTCGGCACCATCGCCATCAATTCCATTGTGGCCGTGGTGAAGGACATTCTGACCCCGGCCAATATCACCGAGATCGCGACCGCCGGACTGGCCAACCCCCTCGCCGGACTGGCGGTGTTCGGGACCAAGCTGGTCGGCGCGGTCACCAATCTGGTGCCGCCCACCACCATCAGCCGGCTCACCACGCAGGCGTTCACGGCCGTCACCCAGAACGTCACCGACAACAAGGATCTGCTCGACATCACCACCTGGGTGCGATACTGGGACACCGCACAGAAGCACGACTACACCCACGCCCAGGGCGCGGGATTCGGGGAGAGCCCGACCGACTGGGTCGGCCAGTGGTTCGCGGCCGTCGCCCACGACCTGTCCGGGGCCGCCACCCCGGGCGCAGTCCCGAGCGGCGGCAGCGACAAACCCACGCTGGGAATGGATTTCGCGGGCACCTCGACGACTCCCACCAGCGTCGCACCCAACGGGCAGTTCCCGCTCGGCGGCGGCACCGGCCCGAGCACGCCCAGCAGCGGCGTCCCGGTGCTGAGCTTCTCCCCCGCCCCGACCACACCCACCACCAGCGGGGCGCCACTGATCCCCGAGCTCAGCCCGCGGGCGACGCCATGAGCACCACCGAATCGGAGTCGCGGACAACGGAATCGGAGCCGCCCACCCCGCCGGACGAGGGCGAGCACGCGTATACGGGCAGTTGGTCGGACTGGATCACCGGCGCGGCCGGGCCGGTGCTCGCCGGATACGGCGAGTATTCCGAGCAGTCCGGCAGCCGCAGGGAAAGCGCGGCCCGCCGCGAGGGCTACGCGGCCGGTCACGACGAGTACGAAGCCGATGAATTCGACGACGAGTACGACGATTTCGACGACGAGTACTACGAACCGCGGTCGGCGGATTCGAATCCCCAGCAGGCGACCCGCCGGGCCGAAACCGCTTCGGAGCACAGCGGGCCGGGCACCCGGCCGACTTCCGGCTCGGCCCACGCTCGGTCGATCGAGGAGCCGTCGGACACCCTGCAGGCGAGCGCGTCCCACGCCCGGCTGGGCCGCGCCCGGGCAGGCGATCCGCCACGAGCTCTCACGGCCTACGACCTCGCCCGGCACGCCTCGGGCACCGACGGTCCCCCGCCGGGCTACCCGACCGCCCGCCGGCCCCTGAAGCGGGCCGCGCGGCCGACCAGGTCGCGACCGAGATTCGCGCTCCCCACGCTGAACGGGGGTCAGTGGGCCGTCCCGCTGCTAGGCCTGCTCGCCGTCCTCGCGGTGACGGCCGCGATCGCGGTTCAGATCTCCAAGGTCACCGGCGGCGACGCACCCGCGAAACCCCATGTCGCCACCCCTCGGGCCGCACCCGCCGCATCCATACCCGCCGCAGCGTCACCCACCGACCAACCGGCGTCGGGCGTGCCCGCCAACCTCTGCCCCAATGAGGTGAACGGCGGCAATGTCCGCGGCAATGGTCCCGGCAGCACCAAATCCGGCCCGGACGCCATTCTCGCGCTGCAGAACCGCTACTACGTCGACCGCTCCGGCAAGGCGGTCCGCGCGATGTTCGCGCCGGACGCACCCACGCCGACCGTCGACCAGATCCAGGCCGGCATCGACACCATCCCGGTGGGCACCACCTACTGCGTGCAGATCATGCCCGGCCCCTTCGACGGCCAGCACATCATGGTCGTCACCGAACAGCACCCCGACGCCACCAAACGCACCTGGTCCCCACAGCTGGTCATCACCACCAAGATCGGAGACGCGACCCTCATCTCCGCCATCGTGCCCATGAACGAGGACACCCCCAAATAGCCACCGCGCCACAACCGGAACGCCACCACCCCGCCCCGGCGGCGCGCCGGGGCAACTCGGGGTTTGCCAGGCGTTTTGGAAATGCGGGGAAGGTGGGCTAGTGTTCTCTCTCGCAGCCGGGCGGGCCGAAACGGGCCGGACGGAAGCGATGCGGATGTAGCGCAGCTGGTAGCGCATCACCTTGCCAAGGTGAGGGTCGCGGGTTCGAATCCCGTCATCCGCTCAACACAGACAACGAGACGCAGCGCCTGAGCCGCGAAAGTTGTTCACACACAATAGGTCCCGAGCACATTCGCAGCCATATCGGCGTGATTTCGCGGTAACCTTGTCAGAGTGACCATGTTGCTCAGCGCCTTCCACGACACTGTGCTTTCCCAACACGCCGTGCTCGCCCAGCTCGGCAATCCGACACCGGAGACACCGCCGGTGGCGGACAAGCTCATGAAGCTCGTCCGGTACTTCACCTGGTTCGTGTTGCTGTCGGGTGTCCTGGGGATCACCTACGCCGGTGGCCGCTTCGCCTGGGAGAAGTGGTCGGGTGGCGGGCTCGCCTCCCCGAAGATGGTGGCCGGAGCGATGATCGGCGGGATCATCGCCACCAGCGCGGGCACCATCATGAATGCCGTCATCGGATCCTGACCGTTCCACGGCAATTCCGGCCGTTCAGCGCGTGGTGCGCCGTGTGTCGGTGGGCACCGTTAGGCTCGTCGAACAGACTGGCGAAGACGGGTAGGGGCCTTGACGACGAGCGATGCACGCACCGCGCGCGCCACACCGCGCGACGACCCGGCCGAGGGAGTCGACTTCGGGCTGGAGCATGTCAATGAGGTGCTGGCCGCCATGGTCGGCGACGTCGTGGCCGATCGGCCACGCGATGCCGAGCTGATCACCTGCCGGCTCGGACTGGACGGGGAGGGTCCGGAGACGCTCATGCTGCTGGGTGCGCGATTCGGGGTGTCCCGCGATCGGGCGCGGCAGCTGTACACGCGGGCCGTGGGCACCATGCTGCGGCAGACACTGGCCACCGGGCAGCACGATCTGGGGGTGTTCGCGGACCGGTATCCCGTGGGGTGGGGTGACGAGCGACTGGTGCGGACACTGCTCGCGGAAACCTATGCCACCGACGGCGATATCGCGGCACAGGACTGGGCATATCTGAAGCTGCGGCTCGCCGGGCACGATCTGCAGGACTCGAAACGACTGGCGGGCTTCGTCTTTCAGCGCATCGCGGGCTGGCAGCAGAAGGGACGCTGGCATCTGCTGCCCGCGGCGCAATCCGATGACACACCCGACGACATGTGGAACACGTGGCTGCGGCGCGTCGAATGGGGCGACGGCAGCCCCGAGGAACTTCCGGTCCTCCCGGCCGGACGCCTGGACTACGACGATGACGGGCGCGGGCGCATGTACTCCGAAAAGCTCGGCCGCGAAGTCACTTTCGACACCGCCCTGCAGGCGCGCCTGCTCCGCCTGCTGGACGCCAGCCCGCGCGTGGAATCCTTCCGCGAACTGCCCGCCGCCGTAACCTACGAACTCGACGGCGCCAACCGCGTCCACTACCCCACCGCCGCAGCGCGATTCACCGATGGCCGCACCGTCCTCATCGACGTCCTCCCCCTCGCCCACACCGCACTGCACCCACAACGCGCCCGCTCCGCCGCCACCCGCGCCCACGCCTTCTCCCGCGGCTGGGGCTGGCTCACCTGGACCGGCAGCCGCCACGGCATCCCGGAACTGCTGTCGCGCACCGTGAACCCCCACCACGAGTCCACCCTGACGAGCCGCCTGTCCACGGGCCCGATGACCTGGTCGACCCTCGACGCCTACCGCACCGAGACCGGAATCGACCTCCTCGACCTGGCCGCCCTCGTCCTACGCCACAACTGGCACTGGCTCCGCGCCCCCTTCCGCCTGACCCCCTGACCCTTTCGAAGATCAGGGAGCTCTCACAGCGGAATTTCGGTCACGGCCGAATCAGCCTGTCGTGGTGCCGAATCGGTCCAGAGCATGCCGAATCAGCTTGTGGCGGTGCCGAACCAGCGGGGCAGGACTTCGAGCAGGTCCTGCTGGTCGGAGCCCGCCCAGGCGATGTGGCCGTCCGGGCGCAGCAGGAGGGCGGGGGCGGTGAGTTCCTCGCTGACGTCGACCACGTGGTCGACACGGTCGGACCAGCCCTGGACCGACAACTGCCCGGTCTGGTCGAGGAGCAGGCCGCGGCCCCGGTGCATGAGCCCGTAGAGGCGGCCGCGCTTCAGGGCCACGTCACGCTGGCGGCGACCGCGGAGGTCGTCGCCCGGGCCGAAGTCGTAGCGGACGCCGAGGGCGGTGACGCGCTCGATCAGGAACCGGTGGACCTCTTCGAACTCCATCAGTTGAGTGAGCAGGCGACGCAGGGCCTGGGGGCCGGGTTCGAGGGAGGTGAGTTCGCTCATGGCGCGGGCGGTGTCGAGGACGTCGGCGGCTACCGGGCGGCGTTCGGATTCGTAGGTGTCGAGGAGATCGGCCGGGGCCCAGCCGTTCACGGCCGCGGCGAGCTTCCAGCCCAGGTTGAACGCGTCCTGGACGCCGAGGTTGAGGCCCTGACCGCCGTTGGGCGGGTGGATGTGCGCGGCATCGCCCGCCAAGAAGACGCGACCGGACCGGTAGCGGTCGGCCAGGCGGGTGGCGTCGCCGAAGCGGGAGAGCCAGCGGGGTGAGTGGGCGCCGAAATCGGTGCCCGCCACGGCCCGGACCTGACGCTTGAGCTCGTCGAGAGTGGGCGGGACGTCACTGTCCTCGGCCACGCCGTCGGCGGGGGCGCCCAGCCGGTACACGCCATTGCCCAGCGGCATGGCACCGAAGCGCCGATGCGTCTTGTGCAGTTCGGTGACCAGCGCCATCACCTCCTCCTGCGGTGTGGTCAGCGCCACCTCGCCCATCAGCGTCTCGAGGCGAGCGGGCTCGCCCGGGAACCCGATGCCGAGCAGTTTCCGCACCGTGGACCGGCCGCCGTCACAGCCGACCAGGTAGCGCGAGCGCAGCTGGGAACCGTCGGCCAACTGGGCCGTCACCTCGTCCGCGCCCTGGCTCAGCCCGGTTACCTCGCACCCGCGCCGGAGCTCCGCCCCCAGCTCGACCGCGCGCTCCGCCAGCAGGCGATCCGTGATCGGCTGCAGCAGACCCAGCACGAACGGAAACGTGGTGTCCAAGCGCACCGGCCGCGCGGGCACGATCCCGGCGAAGAAGGCACTCGGATCGTGCTGCTTGCCCAGCGCCAGGAATCGATCCGCCACACCACGCTGATCCAGCGCCTCGACACTGCGTGCGTGCATCCCCATCGCCCGCACCACCTTTGTCGGCTCCGGATCCCGATCCAGCACGAGCACATCCACCCCGTGCAACCGCAACTCCGCGGCCAGCATCGATCCCGTCGGCCCGGCACCCGCAATGATCACATCGGCCATGAATCGCCATCCTCCTGATTTCCGCAGGTAATCGCCCTTCGGCCGACGATTCTGCGGCACCCCCGGGGCCTTGCCGCAAGACCCCCGCTGCGATATACGTTGAAAGGGGAGGGAAATTCAGGTCGCGATTCGCGATACGACGGCTACTTCAGAACCATGCCCGCGGCGATGAGGGTGATGATCACCATCACCGCGAACCAGGTGATCAGCTGCCAGTGCAGGATCGCGGACTTCTGGCCGGCGACCGTGAGCCGGAGCGTGGCGTCGACCCGATTGTGGTCGGCGATCTTGCGGCGGGTCTGGGCCAGATCATCGGCCTGCTGCTGGGCGGCGATCTCCGCACGCTCCAGGCGGTGGGTCATGCGCAGCAGCTGCTTGGTCTTGTCACGGGTGGCCTTGCGGGCCAGCGCCAGAGCGGTGCGCTGATTCATGAGTTCCTGGCGCTGCCGTGCGATGACGGCCGCCTGTGTCCGAGTGTGGCGTTCCCAGTCGGTCACCGTCGCCCATCCTCCCGTGTGCTCGTCGCGGCAGCCGAACGCTATTTCTCCGGCCACCCAGCCGGTCACGAATTCACGCAGTTCACAAGCGGATTGGCGCGCCGACACCACACCGCCCGGGCCGGAGGACAGCATGCCGCCGACCACCCGGTACTCGCAACCCTCGGCGGCGAAATCGTCGAGGCCGAGGGCGGGCAGCTGCGCGGTCCAGAAACCCGGCGGGCAGATCCACAGCACTTCGCTGGAACCGCCGGCTCGGAGCTCGGCGGTGACCGCGCGGGCGCGCGCCAACTCGGGTGGCGCGCTGGACACCTCGATTGCGCCGCAGCGATCACCCTTGCGCCACAGCACATCCGAGAGCAGCGCGCCGACAGCGACATCCAGCTGAACATCCTCGGCACCGGCCGCCAGCAGCCGACCACGCAGCCAGAATTTGAGCCGCTGCACATCCCAGCGGCAGTCCGCACAGTCGGTTTCCCGGCACCGTTCCCCCGCCGCATGGCCACGCCCGTCAGCACCGCGGACAGCCGCGTCCGCGTCGCCCCGCACAGACTTCTCCACCGTCCCACGCACAGGCTTGTCCGAATCCCCCACGGCCGTCGCAGAATTCGCGCGCGGATCCGGGTCGGCCAGGGCCACCGACCGCTCCCGCGGAACTTCCACTCGCCTCGTGCTCACAAGATCACCCCAGCCACCACACTCACCGCAAGGACCGTTTCCGTTGTATCGGAAACCACCAGCCCGAGCCGTCACTTCCAGAGTGCCGCAGGGCATGCGCCCGAAGACACGAAAGCGACCAGATTCGTTACCCAACCGCGAGCCGCGTGTGATCAAGCGCGGCGCGGATCGTAACCCATGCCCGGGATGCCGGACCGGCCCGCCGCCGCTACTCTTTCGAAATGCCCCCGAGTCAGTCCCCGAAGCCGCAGCTCAGCGCTCTCCATCCGACATTGCGGGCGGCGCGCTCCGCGAACTCGGTGGCCTTCGCGCTGCAGGGGTTCTTCCTGGCCGTGATTCTCACCGAGCTCCCGCAGCTGAAGGACAAATTCACGCTCTCCGACGGGCTGATCGTGGCGATCGTCGCGCTCATCTCCCTGCTCGCGGGCGCGGGCAGCATCACCGCCGAGCGGATCGCGCTGCACTGGTCGAGCCGCACCGCGCTGCGGATCGGGCTGGCGCTGATCGCGGTCTCCGGTGTGGCGATCGCGCTGTCGCCGAACATCATCGCGGCCTTCGTGGCCCTGGGCGTGTACGGCGTGGCCGTCGGCATCGTGGACGCCGGGACCAATATGCAGGCGGTATTCATACAACATGGCTATGGCCGATTCATTCTGGTCTCGTTCTACGCGGCCTGGAGTGCGGGATCGATCACCGGCGCGCTGTTCGTCTCGGCGTTCGAGGCGCTGAAAGTGCCGTTGCAGGCGTCGATCCTGGTGGCCGCGGCGGTGGTGGCCATCGGCTGCCTGGCAGCGGGACCTCGACTGCTGGGCACCGACGAGGCGGAAGCCGGTCCGGCCGAACACGAGCCGGCCGGCTCGGTGCCGATGCGCATCTTCTGGATCTTCGGCGCGGTGATCGCCCTCGCCTTCGCCATCGACCTGGCGGTGGGCAACTGGTCGGCGCTGTATCTGAAGGACGAACTGCTGTCCTCCTCCGCGACCGCCGCGCTGGCGCTGGCCGCCTACCAGGGCGCGTCGCTGCTCGGCCGCCTCACCGGCGACCTGTGGGTGCGCCGGTTCGGGCCGCGCATGGTGGTGCGGGTGGCCGCTGCGGTCGGGTCGGTCGGCCTGGTGATCGTGGTCACCGCCCCGGGACCGGTGGCCGCGATCCTCGGATTCCTGGTCGCCGGAATCGGATTGCCGGTGATCGCGCCGCTGTGCTTCAGCGAGGCCGGGCAACTCACCAGCGGGCGCGAACTGGACGCGCTCATCGCGCGGCTCAACCTGTTCAACTACGCGGGCACCCTGGTCGGCGGCGCGGTGGTGGGCGCGGTCGCCGACGCCGCCGATCTGCGTGCCGGATTCGCGATACCGCTCGCCTTCGCGGTGGTGCTGATCGGCTGCGCGCGGGTCTTCCACCGCCGCACCGACGACGCCCCCGAGGCCGCCGAGCCCGCCGCGGAGCCTGCTTGACTGGAACAGTGAGCGACACCCTGACCATCACAGCGGCGACTGTGGACGACGCCGGCGAACTCGCCGCCGTCGCCGCCGCGACCTTTCCGCTGGCCTGCCCGCCCGGATCCGCACCCGAGGACATGGCCGCCTTCATCGCGGAGGTGCTGTCCGCGGACCGGTTCCACGAGTACCTCGCCGATCCCGGCCGTGTGGTTCTGAAGGCGGCGCTGAGTGGCGAGATCGTCGGTTACGCGCTGCTCAATGCCACGGGACCGGCCGATCCCGCCGTGGCGGAGGTCATCACCCTGCGCCCGGTGACCGAGCTCAGCAAGATGTACGTGCTGCCCGGTCAGCACGGCAAAGGCGTCTCGGCGGCACTCATGCACAGCGCGCTCGAGCGCTCCCGGGCCGACAGCAGCAAGGCCGTGTGGCTGGGCGTGAACCAGCAGAACGCGCGCGCACAGCGGTTCTACGGCAAACACGGCTTCACCGTCGCCGGCACCAAGACCTTCACCGTCGGGAACCAGCTGCACCACGACTACGTCATGCTGCACGAATTCTGAAGCCCCAGACGGCGACCGGTGAAGCGCTGCCGCATCCGGCGTTGGTGAGCTCGTCGAGCAGCAGCAACTTCGGCGCGGAAGCCAGGGTGGCCGCCAGCTCGAGGCGGCGACCGAGCGGTCCGGACACGGCCAATTCGGCCTCGGCCGTGCACATCCGGGCCTCCAGCGCGCGAATATCGCTGAGGGCCAGGTCGATTGCCGCACCGACGGTGGCGGTGGGCAGCAACTCGAGGCTTTGTCCCAGGTAACCGATGCCGCCCGGGGCCTGCACGATGACCTCGCCGTTGTCGGGGACTTCGCAACCGGCGATGAGGCGCAGCAGGAGGGTCTCCTGTTCTCGGCTCGAGACGAGCCGGATGGGTGAAGCCCACGCGAAAATCGAACGCCGACAGGCGGATAGGCGTGAGTGGGGACTCGACGCGGAGCAAAGCTCGACGCGACGAAGCGATCACAAGGATGGGCCGGGAACTGCCCGCCCTCATCGACCGGTGGGACGCCGAGCGCGGCTCGGGGAAGTAACTGCTCGCGAAAGCAGTTCTCAGGAAAGCATTTTCGCCTTCAGCGCCGCGATATCGGTGTCGGAGAGCCCCAATCCGTCGCGGACGTAGTCGCCGAAACTGCCATAGGTCCGGGTGGCCTGCAGGGCCCGCCGCGCACCCAACTCCTCCGTGGACAAGGAAAACGCCGGGTGGTGAGACCCACCCGGCGTTCGCCGTCACATCGTGAACGACCTTGTCAGGCCAGCAGTTTCGCCTTCAGCGCGGCCACGTCCGCGTCGGAGAGCTGCAGGCCGTCGTGCACATAGTTGTCGAAGCTGCCGTAGCTCTTGTCGACCTGGTCGAAGGCCGAATCCAGCGCCGAGGCGGTGACGCCGTTCATCATGTCGCCGTCCTTGGCGCCCCGGTAGTAGTTGGACAGCAGGTAGTCGTAGTAGACCGTGTCCTTGTCCACGCCCAGGATGGTCAGCAGCACTGCCGAGGTCCAGCCGGTGCGATCCTTGCCCGCTGTGCAGTGGAACAGCACGCCGCCCGGGTTGTAGGCGATGTCGCGCAGCACGTTCGCGAAGCCCTCGTTCGCGCCCGGAGCGGTGATGAAGGCGCGATACAGGTCGGTGCCCGCGGACAGGGTCGAGACCATCACCTGCGGCGGGGCTTGGCCGATGATGTCGTCGTGGTGCTCGGCGGCGCCGGCGGGGACCTTGTCCACGCCCATGAACTGCTGCTCGTAGCCGGTGCGCAGATCGTGGATGGACGCCACGTTCAGCGACGCCAGCTTGGCCAGGTCGGCGTCGGTGGCCTTGCTCAGGTCGCCGGTGCGGAAGACCAGACCGGTGCGCACGGTGTGGCCGTTCATGGTCTGGTAGCCGCCGGCGTCCCGGGCGTTGAGCACGCCGGTCAGGCCGAGGGCACGGTTGTCGGTATTGACGAGCACGCTGCTGGTGACGGCGGGCGGGTCGGCGGCGAAGGCGGTCGCCACCGACCCGAGGCTCGCGGACAGGGCGATGGTGACCACCGCAGCAGCTTGGACAGCACGGTTACGCAAGGCAGATCTCCTTCCGGGGCCGAAAACCGAATCCGGCCCGGCTTTCGCTGACCCCCGGAATTTATTACCTAAGGAAACTATGAGGGAAACCGGGTCCCACCTGGCGGTTACGTGCGTCCCGGGCTGGCGGTCACGCGTGAGCCGGTGCTGCGGTTACGCGTGAGCCGGGGCTTCGAACCGCGACAGCGCCAGCAGACGCGAGATCGCGCGCAGGTACTTCTTGCGGTAGCCGCCGTCGAGCATCTCCTGGGTGAAGATCTGATCCAGCTTCGCGCCCGAGATGGTGACCGGGATGCCCGCGTCGTACAGACGGTCGGCGAGCACCACGATGCGCAGCGCGACCGCCTGATCGGTCACCGGGTGCACATCCGAGATGTACACGGCCGAGACGTCGTGGATCAGGGCGCCGTAGCGGGACGGGTGCAGCGTGCTCAGGTGCTTCACCAGCGCGTCGAAGTCGTCGAGCGTGGAACCCGGTGTGTCGGCGGCCTTCTCGGCCAGCAGCTCGTCAGCGGTGGGCTCCGGGGCGGGCGGCAGATCACGGTGCCGGTAGTCGGGGCCGTCGACGCGGACGGCCTCGAAGAGCGCACCCAGCTTCTTGATCTCGCGCAGGAAGTCCTGAGCGGCGAAGCGGCCCTCACCCAGCTGGCCCGGCAGGGTGTTGGAGGTGGCGACCACGGAGACGCCGCGGTCGGTCAGCTCGGTGAGCAGGCGCGAGACCAGCATGGTGTCGCCCGGATCGTCGAGCTCGAACTCGTCGATGCACAGCACGCTGTTGGCCGAGAGCCGCTCGACGGCATTGTTGAAGCCCAGTGCGCCAACCAGATTGGTGACCTCACCGAAGGTGCCGAAGGACTTGGGCTCCGGCACGCTGTGGAAGATCGAGGCCAGCAGGTGGGTCTTGCCCACACCGAAGCCGCCGTCCAGGTACAGGCCGATGCCGCGCACCGGCTTCTTCTTACCGAACAGGCTCTTCTTGTCCGCGGACTTGCGGAGTTTGGTCACCTGATCCGCGAACAGCTCGGCCTTCAGCACGGCCGCGGCCTGGGACGGTTCCTTCGGATCCGGGATGTAGGAACCGAAGCTCACCTCGTCGAAGGTGGGCGGGGGAACCATCTGGGCCACGAGCTGGTCTGCCGGAACCTCCGGGTGGCGATCGACGAGGCGTTGTTGCACTGCGTCAGCGTAGATGCGTGGTGGGATGGGTCCTTATGCAGCGTATGCCGAATGCGATTCAGCTCACAGATCTCACCCGCGACGACCTGGTCGAGTTGTACGCGTATCCGGTCGAGCCATCCGCTCCGTACGTCCGTGTCAACTTCGTCACCAGCATCGACGGCGCGGTCAGCGTGGACGGGCGCTCCGGCGCGCTGGGCACGCCCGCCGACCGGCAGGTCTTCGCGCTGCTGCGGGATCTGGCCGACGTGGTGCTGGTCGGAGCGGGAACCGTGCGTGCGGAGAACTACGGTGCGGCACACACCGATCCGGAACTGCGCAAGCGGCTGCACCGGGAGGGACTCGGCGGCGATCCGGACGGGACGCCGCCGCGCATCGCGGTCGTCACCGGCTCCGCCGCGCTGGATCCGGCGAGCAAGCTGTTCACCGACACCGGGGCGCGGCCGATCATCCTCACCACCACCGCCGCGCCCGGCGACCGCAAGAAGCGGCTCGTCGACGCGGGCGCCGAAGTGATCGAATCCGACGCGAACGAATCCACCGTGACCGCCGTCCACACCGCACTGGACGGTCTCGGACTGCGGCGAGTGCTGTGCGAGGGCGGGCCCTCACTGTTCGGCCAATTCCTCACCGCCGGGGCTGTGGACGAGCTCTGCCTGACCGTATCCCCGCAGCTGGTGGGCGGGACAGCGGGGCGAATCGCAGTGTCCCCCAAGGCGCTGCCCACCCCGATGAACCCCTGCCACCTGCTGCTCGACACCGACGGCACGATCTTGACCCGATGGGAACGCGCGCACACCCGAGGCTGAAACCGCGTGCCGGACCTGGCAGGCTGTAGCGCATGCGCTGGACTCGGGCCGCTCTGCTGGCGTCGACACTGTCGATATTGGTGACCACCGCCTGTGGGGCCGGGCCGTCCGACCGGCCCGCCGTCGCCGTGGAACAGCCGCATCAGGCCGGAATCGCCACCTCCACCGCGCCCGCCGACGCGACCCCGCCCGCACCCGAGGTGCCCAAGGCCGACCTGGCCTGGAAGGACTGCACCGCACCGACATTGAACCTGCTGTCGCTGGGCGCGCCGCCGCAGGGGCTGGTACTCGAATGCGCCGAATACACCTCACAGGTGGATGTGGCCGGAAATGTGGCGGGCAACTTCCGCAATGCGGCCATGCGGGCCCGCTACGACCGGACGCCCAAGGACGCCGCGCCGCTCATCCTGACCTCCGGTTCCGACCGGTCCTCGACTGCCACCCTGGCCGGGCTCGCGGCCGGGCCTGCCAGCGCGCTGCTGGCCGCGCGGCCGATCATCGCGGTCGACCGGCGCGGCATCGGCAGCTCCCAGCCGGTGACCTGCATGACCGACCCGCAACGCAAGGCCATCGCCGATCAGACCCAATTCACCCGGGGCGCAACCGATCCCGTCGACACCATGAGCACCGCCGGGCGCGACGCCACCGTCGCCTGCCTGGACTTCCTGGCCCCGGCCCAGGCCACCTTCGACGCACCACACGCCGCCGACGACCTCGAGCAGCTGCGCAAACAGCTGCAGGTGGACCACCTCGCACTGCTGGGCACCGGAACCGGCGCGAACGTGGCGTTGAACTACGTGCGCAAGTACGGACAGCACCTGGGCCGGCTGGTGCTGGACTCGCCGCAGGTGGTCGGCACGGACGCCAACGGGCGTGCCGAGCAGCGGGTCAAGGGACAGGAGGCCGCGCTCACCGCGTTCGGGCAGCGGTGCGCCTCACTGAACTGCTCGCTCGGGGGCGACCCGCGGGCCGCCGTCGTCGATCTGGTGAACCGGGCCGGCGCCGGACAGCTCGGCGACCTGTCGGCCGCCGTGCTGGTGACCACCCTGAGCGGATTCCTCGGCGACTCCCGCGCGACCGGCAATGCGCAGATCACCGAATTCGCCGACGCCCTCAGCGCCCTCGGCAAGGGCGACCACGGCCCCATCACGCCGTTCGTGCTGCGCGCCGCCTCGGGGATCGCCACCGACGGTCAATTCGTCAACCGTTGCAGCGACAATCACGAACCCTCCACCCCCGACAAGGCCAAGCAGCTCGAAACCGCCTGGGGCACACAGTATCCGGTGTTCGGCAAGGTCGCGGCCATCGATCTGATGGCCTGCTCGGCCTGGCCCGCCGCCGCCCCCATGACCCTGCCCGACAAGCTCGACCTGCCGGTCCTGGTGCTCGGTGGCAGCGCCGATCCCGTCACCGGACAGGACGGCCGGCCCACCGTCACCGGTGCGCTCGGCGCGGCGGGTGCGCGCACCTCCACCGTCGTCTGGCAGGGCTGGGGACACCCGACCTTCGCCCACTCCGGCTGCGCCCAGCAGTCCCTCGCCGACTACCTGAAGGACGCCACACTGCCCGCCGACGGCACCGCCTGCCCGGCCTGAGTACACACCTGTGAAGTGACGCCGGTCACTACTCGACGGAGCGCGGAGTGTGCTTGACCGGCTTGAGCATTCGGGGCAGGCCGGGGTTTTATCCGACCGGTGTGGGTGGTGTGCCCCGCACGACGCATTAGGCGGGTCGGCGCATGTGTGACGCTGGGATTCGGTGTACCGTGCCCGAGTGTTCCTTCGACAGCTCGAGCCTCGCACTGCTCGCACCACCGCCGAGGTACTGAACTTCGCTCTGTGGCCGCTCGCGGTCCTCACCGTGTTGCACCGGGTGTTCATCAACGCTGTCAACTACCACATCACCAATGACTTCACACCGGTGTACAACGCGTCCCTCGCGTTCCTCAACCACCGGCCCGTATACAACGCGAACTTCAGCTCCACCGATCCGGCCTATCTGTATCCGCCCAGCGGCACGCTGCTCATCTCCCCGCTGGCCATCATCGATCCGGAAAAGTCGCGGTGGGCCTTCATCCTGGTCAATGCGATCGCTCTGCTGCTGGCCTGGTATCTGCTGCTGAAACTGTTCAACTACACGCTGAACTCCGTCGCCGCGCCCGCGCTGCTGCTGGCCATGTTCGTCTCCGAGACGGTGACGAACACACTGGCCTTCACCAATATCAACGGCTGCCTGTTCATGGCCATGCTGGTGTTCATCCACCTACTCCTGAAGCGCAGAGACCTGTGGGCCGGTGTGGCATTGGGGCTGACCATCGCGGTGAAGGGTCCATTGCTGGCACCCCTGCTGCTGATTCCGCTGGTGCGCGGACAGTGGAAGGTGTTCATCACCGCGCTGGGTATCCCGGTGGCGCTGAACCTGCTGGCCTGGCCGCTGATCGTGGACTACAAGCGGTTCTGGACCCACACGCTGCCGTACCTGTCGGAGGCACGGGACTACTTCAACAGCGCCATCGTCGGCAATGCCGGGTACTACGGTGTCGCCGAGTGGCTGACCTGGACCATGCGCATCACCGTCGGCGTGCTGGTGTTGATCTCGCTGTGGCTGCTGCACCGGTACTACCGCGAGGACGAGGTGTTCTACATCTGCAACACCTCCGGCATTCTGATCACCGCGGCCATGCTGCTGGGCCCGCTGGGCCAGATGTACTACTCGATGTTCCTGTTCCCCATGCTGATGACCGTGGTGTTGCGCAACTCGCTGCTGCGCAACTGGCCCGCGTGGGTGGCGATCTTCGGATTCATGTCCTACGACAAGTGGCTCTCGGACCGCTGGCAGAGCATCGGCCGCGATCTGGAGTACCTGCGCACGACCTTCGGGTGGGGGCTGCTGCTGATCGTGGTGTTCTGCGTGCTGGGCGACCGCTACCTCGCCGCCCGACGCGAAGGCCGCCTCGAGGCCGGCAAGTCCCTGGATCCCGCGTGGATGCATCCCGAATGGGTCAGCGCCGAACCCGAGGTCACCCTCTCGCCCCGGACGAAGGCGACCGCCTCGTATTAGCGTAGGGCCATGAGTTCCGATGCTGACAGCTCCACAGGGATCGAGGGGCTGCCCGCCCCGCGCATCCGGCTGACCCCGCAGGAATGGCGGACCAAGCTGACCCCGGACGAATACCGGGTGCTGCGCGAAGCGGGCACCGAGCGGGCGTTCACGGGCGAATACACCGACACCGAGACCGAGGGCGTCTACTCCTGCCGGGCCTGCGGGGCCGAATTGTTCCGCAGCGCCGAGAAGTTCCACTCGCATTGCGGGTGGCCGTCGTTCTTCGATCCGGCGAAGTCGGAGGCCGTGCTGCTGGTGGAGGACAACTCGCTGGGGATGCGGCGCGTCGAGGTGCTGTGCGCGAACTGCCACAGTCATCTGGGGCACGTGTTCGAGGGCGAGGGATATCCCACGCCCACGGACAAGCGCTACTGCATCAACTCGATCTCGCTCCGATTGCACCCCTCGGACAGCGCAGCTGAGTGAGTCTCAGGAACACTATGGGGCATGCGCGATTTCGCGCATGCCCCGAATTGTGCGGGCAGGACACCGGCCGTCTTCCCGCTGACGACATCGGGCCCGGCCGCGGTATGCGGCCGGGCCCGATCTCATCACGGGTCGCTACGGCAGTGCGGCGATGAGCTGCTCGAGCTCCACGCGCGGGCCGGTGAAGAACGGAATCTCCTCGCGCACATGGCGACGCGCCTCGGTGGCGCGCAGGTCGCGCATGAGGTCGACGATGCGGTGCAGCTCGGGGGCCTCGAAGGCGAGGATCCACTCGTAGTCGCCCAGCGCGAAGGAGGCCACGGTGTTGGCGCGCACGTCCGGGTAGTCGCGGGCGGCCTTGCCGTGGTCGGCCAGCATCTTGCGGCGCTCCTCGTCGGGCAGCAGGTACCAGTCGTAGGAGCGCACGAACGGGTAGACGCAGATGTAGTTGCCCGGCTCCTCACCCGCGAGGAAGGCGGGGATGTGGGACTTGTTGAACTCGGCCGGGCGGTGCAGGGCCGCATTGCTCCAGACCGGGTTGGAGATCTGGCCCAGCTCGGTGACGCGGCGGAAGTCGGCGTAGGCGGCCTGCAGATCCTCGATCTTCTCCGCGTGCCACCAGATCATGAAGTCGGCGTCGGCGCGCAGGCCGGCGACATCGTAGATACCGCGCACCACCACGCCGCGCTCCTCGAGCGAGTCGAAGAAGGCCCGCGCCTCCTTGATCGCCGCCTGGCGATCCTCGCCGAGCACGCCGGGCTCCACCTGGAACACCGAGAACATGAGGTAGCGGATGGTGTCGTTGAGGGCCTTGTAGTCGAGTCGCGCCATGGCCTCCATCGTGCCACTGCGCCCGAACCCGCCCGAAATGGGGCACTGCGGACAGCGTGATTCAGCTCGCACCGGCGGCCCGGGAGGCGATGAGACGGCGCCGGCCGCCGTGAAAAACGGCGCCACTGATGAGCAGTTCACTGATGACGTCCAGATGAGTTGCCGGCACCGGGTATTCGTCCGGGCCGAGGGCGGCCAGGCTGGACCGGGCGATGGCCTCGGGCGTCGCCTCCTCGAGCAACTTCGAGTTCCCAGGCTTAGGACCAGCGTCAGTTACAGTGGAACAAGGGGGGTCCATCGACTCGGGTGTGTTCCGTGAGCCGTGCCGTACGGCCGCTCGGCGGAACGAGAATCAGCGACGGAAACGAAAGAAGCGCCAGTGCATCCGACATATGGGGACGTGACAGCGGCTGCCGACCGAATCGCCGGCCACACCCGCCCGGTGGTCCTCGCCCGCGCGGACGCCGACACCGTCCCGGTGGCCGGCGAGGTCTGGTTCGCGCTCGAGCATATGCAGCACACCGGCAGCTTCAAGGCGCGCGGGGCCGCGAATTTCGTACTGGCACAGCGGGAACAGGGGATGCTGCCCAAGGTGGGGATCACCATCGCGTCCGGCGGGAACGCCGGGGTGGCATGCGCGTGGGCCGCCCGGCTGGTCGACTCCGCGGCCACCGTGTTCCTGCCCGACTCCGCACCCGCGGTGAAAGTGGCGCGGCTGCGGGCACTGGGGGCGCAGGTGCTGTGCGGTGGCGACGCCTACGCCGACGCGGCCGCCGAATGCGAGCGCTACGCCACGGCCAGCGGGGCGCTGCGCTCACACGCCTACGACGATCCCCACATCGCCGCGGGCGCGGGGACACTGCTCGACGAAATCGTCGCGCAGGTACCGGAACTCGACACCGTACTGGTCGCGGTCGGCGGCGGCGGGCTGCTGACCGGAATCACGGTGTCGGCCAATCATCACGGTGTGCGGGTGGTGGCGGTCGAACCCGAACACTGCCGCGCCTTCAATGCGGCGGTCGAGGCCGGGGAACCGGTCGATGTCGAAATCGACTCCGTCGCAGCCGATTCCCTCGGCGCGCGCCGCGTCACGCCGATGGCCCTGTCCGCTGCGAACGCAGGCGATGTCCGCTCGGTCCTGGTCAGTGACAAGCAGATCATCGCTGCTCGGCAAACCCTGTGGGACTGCCGCCGTGTCGCCGTCGAGCACGGCGCGTCGACGGCCCTGGCCGCCCTGCTGTCGGGCGCCTACGTCCCCGCCCCCGGTGAACGGGTGGCGGTCATCGTCTGCGGCGCGAACACCGATCCGGTCGACCTGGTACCTCGCTGAAATCAGCCGAAAACCTTTCGCGGGCAATCACATCGACCGGTCGCAGTACCAGCCGCGAGAACGAGTCACCCGTCATCGGGCAATCCACCTCCAAATGTTGACTTCACTTACATAATGTGCGCGGCGCGCGCATAGGCGATGGATGTAGGCAGCGTCGACACTTGTTGGGTCGAAGACCTGCCGGCCTCGACCGCGTCGTACCACCACGCCGACCCGAGAGGGGTCCCGGCAGGCGAGGCCCGGCGAGTGGGTCAGGACAGCTGCGCGATGATGCGGGCGGCGGCCTTGGTACCGGTGGCGGCGCAGGCGGGGACGCCGACACCATCGAGGTAGGCGCCGGCCAGGGCCAGGCCGGGAAGGTCGGCCGTGGCGGAACGCAGATCGGCGATGCGGGCGGTGTGGCCGGGGGCGTACTGCGGGAGGCCGCCGGGCCAGCGCTGGACCACGGCACGCAGGGGACGGATGGCGGCGGCGGTGACGGTGGTGAGATCTTCGACGGCAGCGGTGATGAGGTCGTCGTCGGACCAGGACAGCGAGGCCGGGTCGCCGAAGCGGCCGAAGGAGGCACGGACCAGGGCCACGTCACGGGCGGCCAGGTGCGGCCACTTGCGGCTGGAAAGGGTGAAGGCCTTGGCGCGCAACGGTTCACCGGTGGCGACCAGGATGCCGGAGTTGTCGGGGAGGGGGGTCTCGGGCGGCAGGGCCAGGGCCACCACCGCCGAGGACGCCAGGTCGATTCCGGCGGCCAGTTCGGCGGCCTCCGGGGCCACCTCGCGCAGGAGTTCCGCGGTGACCGGGGCGGGGGTCGCGAGGATCACGCCGTCCACGTCGCCGACCGGGTCGAGCCGCCAGCCCCGCACGGTGCGGGCGAGAGTAGTGACCGCCGTGCCGGTTTCGGCCTTCACATCGGCGGCGGCACGCAGCGCGTCCAACAGGGCGCGGTAACCGTCACGGATGCCGCCGAACACCGGTGTGGTGCTGGGCGGCGGCAGGGCCTCGGACACGGCCCGGGTCAGGCTGGTCGCGCCGCGATCCAGGGCGGCGGCCAGCGTCGGTAGCGCGGCCCGCACGCCGATCGAATCCGCAAGTCCCGCATACACTCCCCCGAGCAGCGGGTCCACGCTGCGCCGGACCACCTGCTCCCCGAAGCGATCCCGCACCAGCTCCCCCACCGACATGTCCCCGCCCCGCTCCCACCGCAGCGACCGGGACGGCTCCGCCGCAACGACGGCCAGGGTCTGCGCATCCACCAGCCCCGCAACCGATTCCGGCGCGGCGGGGATGCCCATCAGCGTCCGCTCCGGCAGCCGATGCCCCACCCCCTCGGACCACACCAGCGGCCGCTTGCCCGCCGGATGAACGAGCTGGTCCGCAATCCCCAACTCCCCCATCAGTTCCGGAATCTCGGGCCGCCGGCCCACGAATGCCTCGGCCCCCAGATCGACCGGATCCCCCTCGATCTCCACGGTCCGCAGGATCCCCCCGACCCGATCCCGCCGCTCCACCAGGATCAGTTCCGCCGACTCCCCGAGTGCCTTCCGCAGCCGATACGCCGCCACCAGCCCACTGATGCCACCACCGACAACCGCGACCCGCATCGACAACTCCTCGCCACTCGTCGAACACCGCGACCACACGAACCCGCGACCCGCGACCCGCACCTCGACCTCGAGCCGCCCCGAGCCAACCTACTCCCGACACCCGCTATCCCCGCCTCCGGTGCCCGCCCCTCACAGCCCCGCTCCACGTCGGCACAGCCGCCCCGAACCACGCTCACCAGCACCTTCGAGCCGTCCGCCCAGAAATGGCACGCATCGGAACGTGATTGACACCGCCCCGCGAACACCCCGCCGGTCGCAGTCCTGCCCGCCACACCCGGCGCGCATCGCCCTCATTCCAGCAAGCGTTCGGCCGGAATCTCGATGAATCCCGGCCGAACCGATGCCGGGCTTCGAGCAGCGGGCCATCCCTGGATGACGAGCGGAAGCTCACACCAGACGTCGTCGATCCAGCCCTCACGCAGGCCGTCATATCGGCGGTGGGCGGCCTCGGCGACCCCACCCCCGAACTCCCCACCCCCTCGGCCAGCGGGAAGCGCTGGTCAGAGCGGGAGCGGGAGGCTGTGGATCAGGGCTACGGTCTCGGTGATGACGCCGGGGTCGGTATTCGGGAGAACGCCGTGGCCGAGGTTGAAGATGTGCCCCTTGGCGCCCAAGGTGATTGCCTCGTCGGCCTCGCGGGCAATGCGGCGCACCTCGGCGTCGATCGCCGCCGGGCCCGCGAAGAGCACGGCCGGATCGAGGTTGCCCTGCAACGCTTTTCCGGGACCGACCCGGCGCGCGGCCTCGTTCAGTGGAATCCGCCAATCGACGCCGACCACGTCCGCGCCCGCTTCGCCCATGGCGCCCAGCAGTTCTCCGGTGCCGACGCCGAAGTGGATGCGCGGTACACCCGCGGACGCGATCTCGGTGAAGACCCGTTCCGAGTGCGGCAGAACGTATTCCCGGTACTGGGCCAGGCTCAGCGCGCCCGCCCAGGAGTCGAACAGCTGCACGGCGTCCACGCCGGCGTCGATCTGGGCGCGCAGGAATTCGATGGTGATGTCGGTGAGCACGCCCAGCAGCTGGTGCCAGGTCTCGGGATCGGCGAGCATCATCGCCTTGGTGCGCTCGTGGTTCTTGCTGGGCCCGCCCTCGACCAGGTACGACGCCAAAGTGAACGGGGCACCGGCGAATCCGATCAGCGGGGTGTCACCGAGCGCGTCCAGCAGCAGCCTCACACCGGCGGTGACCGCGCCCACCTCCTCGTCGCGCAGGCGTGGCAGCGCACGCACATCGGCAACGGTGCGCACCGGATTCGCGACCACCGGGCCGACGCCGGCCACGATGTCGAGATCGATGCCGGCGGCCTTGAGCGGAACCACGATGTCGGAGAAGAGGATTGCCGCATCAACCTGGTGGCGGCGGACCGGCTGCATGGTGATCTCGCACACCAGCTCCGGATCGAAACATGATTCCAGCATGCCGATTCCGGCACGCACCTCGCGATACTCCGGAAGGGACCGGCCAGCCTGTCTCATGAACCACACCGGACGCCGATGCGGCACGCCACCGGTGGCGGCGGCAAGGAACGGGGCATCGGTCAGCAGGCGTCGGGTGTGAGTACTCATCACCGCCCATCGTAAAGGGGGCCCGGCGGCGCGCCTCGCACTACTGGGCACCGGAGAGGTCTACGGTGCCTTTCGTGACACCGCTCGACTTTCGCGACGGCGCTGCCCCCACCCCGGAGCCCGAAGAACCACCCCGGTTCCGCGCCGCGGTCGAGGCCATGGGAACCGCATCTGTGCATCCTCGAATCGAGCTGGCACCGATCCGCCCGCCACAGCGCCTCGCCCCGTACTCGTACGCCCTCGGCGCGGAGGTCACGCGACCCGATACGAATGTGGTGCCCGTCGATTCCGAGGGCGATGCGTTCGGCCGGCTGATCCTGCTGCACGACCCGGCCGGGCAGGAAGCCTGGCACGGGGTGTTCCGTCTGGTCGCCTACATCCAGGCCGACATCGACTCCGCCCTCGCCGCCGACCCGCTGCTGCCGGAGGTGGCGTGGAGCTGGCTGGTCGACGCGCTGGACTCGCGCACCTCCTTCACCGCCCTCGGCGGCACGGTCACTTCCACCAGCTCGGTGCGCTACGGCGACATCGCCGGGCCGCCGCGCGCGCACCAGCTCGAACTGCGCGCCTCCTGGACGGTGTCCGACACCGTTATGCGGCCGCACGTGGAAGCCTTCTGCGAGGTGCTCGCCTATGCGGCCGGACTGCCGCCCGCGGGGGTAACCCCTCTGGACGTGCGCCGGGGCGAGAGCACCGAATAGTTGGGCGCGAGATCGGGGCGGCCAATCCGCAAATTCTCGCGCCGGTCGCCGGAAAATCCCCTCTCGCCTGCGAGAACATCTGTACTGCAACGAAATCGACGGCCGCCACGTACGATTCCCCATGGCCCGACGCAGTGTCACGGCCGGTCGTTTCACCGACGTGACGCGGCCCGCCAATGCCCAACCCGTAGAGTTCAAGACCATGTCCGTACCAGATGAACCCGAAGCCACTGCCGCGGTACCGTTGCTCGCGCCAGTGGACGGTGTACCGCCGGTACTGGACTCCGCCGCCACAGTGGCCGCCGCCGCCCGCCGGCTCGCCGCCGGCAGCGGACCGCTCGCGGTCGACGCCGAGCGCGCCTCCGGCTTCCGCTACTCCAATCGTGCGTATCTGATCCAGCTGCGCCGTCAGGGTGCGGGCACCTTCCTCATCGACCCGATCCCGGTGGACGGGGAGCTCGCGCCGCTGGCCGAGGCGATCAACGATCTGGAGTGGGTGCTGCACTCCGCGGATCAGGATCTGCCCGGGCTGGCCGAACTCGGGCTGCACCCCGCCCGGCTCTTCGACACCGAACTCGGTGGCCGCCTCGCGGGTTACGAGCGCGTGGGCTTGGCCGCCATGGTGGAGAAGCTGCTCGGCCGTGAGCTGCGCAAGGGCCACGGCGCGGCAGACTGGTCCACACGGCCGCTGCCCGACGACTGGCTGAACTACGCGGCCCTCGATGTCGAGCTACTCGTCGAGCTGCGCGACGCGGTCGCCGCGGACCTGGCCGAGCAGGGCAAATCCGAGTGGGCCGCAGAGGAATTCGAGCACGTCCGCACCGCCGAGCCGGCCGGCCCCAAGGCCGACCGCTGGCGGCGCACCTCCGGCATCCACACCCTGCGCCGCACCCGCCAGCTCGCCATCGTCCGCGAATTATGGACGACCCGCG
This sequence comes from Nocardia sp. NPDC046763, assembly GCF_040645495.1. Taxonomy (NCBI): domain Bacteria; kingdom Bacillati; phylum Actinomycetota; class Actinomycetes; order Mycobacteriales; family Nocardiaceae; genus Nocardia; species Nocardia sp. NPDC046763. Next base: position 76,764 of record NZ_JBEYYI010000006.1, read on the forward strand.
ACCGCCTGGCCCGCCTGCGCGATGTGGCCCCGGCCCGCATCCTCCCGGACTCGGCCATCGTGGCCGCCGCCACCAATGAGCCCAGGTCCATCGCCCAGCTGCGTACCCTGCCGATCTTCGGCGGCCCCCGCCAGCGTCGCTACTCGCGTGAATGGCTCGGCGCGGTGGAACGCGCCCGCACCCTTCCCGACAGCGAGCTCCCGCCGCTCACCCAGCCCTTCGACGGCCCGCCCCCGGTCAACCGCTGGGAGCGCCGCGACCCGGCCGCCGCCGCCCGCCTGCAGTGCGCCCGCGCGGCCATGACCGACCTCTCCGCCGAGGTGTCGGTCCCGGTCGAGAACCTGCTCACCCCGGACCTGCTGCGCCGCATGTGCTGGGATGGCCTGCCCAAATCGGTCGCCAACGGCGAGGCGCCGACCCTCATCGAGGGCTACCTCGCCGCGGGCGGCGCCCGCGCCTGGCAGCTCGCCCTGACCGTCCCACGCCTGAGCGAAGCCCTCTACCCGAAGAGCTGACCCCGGAAATATCGCCCAAGAAAGTTGGGGCACGAGGGTTTTCTGAAGTGGACCTATTTCACAGTTGGTGAAAGTTAGATTCTGTCGACCCCGAACCAAGGGGTACACAAGAGGAGTCCACCAATGCACGTCACCCGCCGCCCCCTGCACTACATCGGCTGGGCCGCAACCACTTTGGCACTGGCCGCGGCCACCACCACGCTGTCGGCACCTACCGCCTCCGCCTCCCTCGGGTTTCCCGTGCTCATCGATGCCGCAACCGGCGCGGAGGTGGGGTCCGCGGTCGTCGGACACGCCTACACGTACTACTCGGGCATCAACTTCCAGCCCATGTTCGCGAGCACAGCGGACTTCTACGACAACGGGCAATGCATCGGAAGCGCCCCGATATCGGGTCCGGGTGCACTCCAGATCACCTGGGTTCCCACCGCCACCGGATCGCACACGCTCACCATCGTCGGCGGCGTCAAGGAGATCTCGGAGAAGTACGACGTGACTGCCGCGCCCGCGGGATCCACCCCCACCCAGCCGCCGAAGCAACCCGGCTGCGGCGGTGGCGGCAGCGCCAACCTCATCGGATCCGGCAGCGCCGCCCTCGACGGATCCGGCAGCGCCGGACTCTGATCACGGATACGGAAGAGACGGCAACGAAATGCGTCATCACACCACACACCGCATCGGCTGGGGCGCAACAACTCTGGCGGTGGCCGCGACCATCGCCGCGCTGTCCACGCCGACCGCAACCGCCGATATCGAGTACGAGGTTCCCAATGCCTGGGATTGCTCGACCGGCACCTGCACGTTGCCGTCAACCTACGTCGTCGGACACACCTACTCCTTCGACACGGGTTCCCCCGGGGGCACAGACTCCTGGCAGTCCATGTACTCTTCCGCAAACTTCTACGACGACGGGAAATGCCTCGGCAGCATCTCACTCCCACACGCCGGCCACGTGGCCGTCACGTGGGTTCCGACCACCACGGGGACGCACAAGCTCTCCCTCGCGCTCATCGGCGCTATTCCGTTCATGGCGTCCCAGCCGACAGTGATCCCGGTGTCCGTGGTCGCCGCGCCACCGGGATCACCTACCCCACAGCAGCCACCGCAGCAGGGCACCTGCGTCGGATCCGGCAGCGGCAGTTTGCTCGGCTCCGGCAGTGCGAACCTGCTCGGATCCGGCAGTTAGAACGCGCCGGGCGCGCGGCGGCCGTTCGCTCAGTCCTGGAATTCGGGTGGGCGGCGGTCGCGGCGGGCTCGGATGGCCTCGTCGAAGTTGTCGGTGGTGAGGCGGACGTAGAGCTGGGCCATGCCCTCGTTCTGCATGTGGGATTCGAAACTGCCCGCCTCCAAGCCATTCCAGAGGAGGCGTTTGGTGAGTTCGCCGCCGACCCGGCTCCAGCGGATGATCTGGTCGGCGGTGTCGTAGGCGGCCTCGAGGAGTTTGTCGCCGGGGACGACACGGGAGACGATGCCGATGCGCTCGGCTTCCGCGGCATCCACGTCGCGGCCGGTGAGCATGATCTCGAAGGCGCGGGTGGAGCCGATGGCCCGCGGCAGTGTGTAGCTGATGCCGAGTTCGGCCGAGGTCAGGCCGTTGTTGATGCCTGCCGCGCGGAAATACGCGTCCTCCGAGGCGATTCGGATATCGGTCCCCATGGCGAGGCAGAACCCGCCGCCGATGGCCGCGCCGTTGATGGCGCTGATCACCGGCTGGTGCATCCGCTTGATCGTGAGCATCACATTGTTCAGCAGCTCCATCGAGCGGCGCGCAATGCTGGTGCGCGTCAACCCCTCCACCCCCGGCACCTTGCCCGCGTGCTGCAGATCCGCGCCCGAGCAGAACCCGTGCCCGGCACCCGTGAGCACCACCACCCGCACGTCGTTGTCGGCCGCCACGCCCTCGAGGGTCTCCCGCAGCGGCACCATCACGTCGAACGCCATGGCGTTCATCCGGTCCGGCCGGTTCAACGTGACCAACGCAATCCCCGGCCGCGGCTTCTCGACAAGCACAAACGACATCCGAACTCCCGTCCCGAAACTGTAACCTGTTTCAGAATCTACGCGAGAACCCCAGCTCCGTATAGAAAACGGGCCCGCGATCGGAGGATCGCGGGCCCGTCACGAGCGGAACGTCACTCGGCCGCCGGGAGCAGGGCCTGCTCGATCTCGCTGCCGGAGGCATCGGCCGCGCCCAGCCACACGTGCACACGCTGGGCCACCTCGCCCGGAGTGAGGCCGAGGTCCTGGTGGATCTTGGCGCGGGAGGAGTGGTCCAGGAATTGCTGGGGGACGCCGAGGTCGCGGGTCGGGACGTCGACGCCCGAACTGCGGAGCCGGGCGGAAACTGTGGAGCCGATGCCGCCGTGCAGGCCACTGTCCTCGAGGGTGACCACCAGGCGGTGGTTCTCGGCCAGCTTCACCACGGTGTCGGAGACCGGGAGGACCCAGCGCGGGTCGACGACGGTCACCGAGACGCCCTCGGCCTCCAGCAGATCCGCGACCTTGAGGGCGAGGTCGGCGAAGGCGCCGACCGCGATCAGCAGGACATCGGCGTGCACCGAGTACGCGGCAGCATCTTTCGCGTCGGGCAGGCGCAGCACATCCACGCCCTCGAAGCGTTCCACCGCCGGAATCTCTGCGATCGCAGGACCCTTGGGGAAGCGGATGGCGGTGGGTCCGTCGCTGATGGTCAGGGCCTCCCCCAATTCCTCACGCAGGCGGGCGGCGTCGCGCGGGGCAGCGACCCGGATGCCCGGGATGATGCCCAGCACCGACAGGTCCCACATGCCGTTGTGCGAGGCGCCGTCGTCACCGGTGATGCCGGCGCGATCGAGCACCAGGGTCACCGGGAGCTTGAGCAGCGCCACATCCATGAGCAGCTGATCGAAGGCCCGGTTGAGGAAGGTGGAGTAGATGGCCACCACCGGGTGCAGGCCGCCCAGGGCCATACCGGCCGCGGAGGTCATGGCGTGCTGTTCGGCGATTCCGACGTCGAACATGCGGTCCGGGAAGCGTTCTCCGAACGGGGTGAGACCGGTCGGCCCGGGCATGGCGGCGGTAATGGCGACAATATCGTCGCGCTGCTCGCCCTGGGCGATGAGTTCCTTGGAGAACACCGAAGTCCAGCTGGTGCCCGAGGATCCGGCGAGCGGTTCACCGGTCTCCGGATCGATCACGCCGATCGAATGCATCTGGTCGGCTTCATGATCCACGGCCGGCTTGTAGCCGCGACCCTTCTGCGTCACCGCGTGCACGATGACCGGACCACCGAAGTCCTTGGCCCGCCGCAGCGCCGCCTCCAGCTGCACCGGATCGTGCCCGTCGACCGGACCCACATACTTCAGCCCGAGATCGCTGAACAGCTCCTGTGGCGCGACCGCGTCCTTGATGCCGGTCTTGATGGCGTGCAGCATCGAGTACGCCGAATCCCCCACGCGCGGAATGCTCTGGACGATCCGCTTGGTGGCGTCGAGCGCGTGCTCGTAGGCGGGCTGGGTGCGCAGCCCCGCGAGCCGCTCGGCGAGCCCGCCGATGGTCGGCGCGTAGGAGCGGCCATTGTCGTTGACCACCACAATGACCGAGCGGTCCTGCCCGGCGGCGATATTGTTCAGCGCCTCCCAGCACATGCCGCCGGTGAGCGCGCCGTCACCGACGACCGCGACCACGTGCCGCTTCTGCCGGGTCAGCGCGAACGCCTTGGCGATGCCGTCCGCATAGGACAGCGAGGCCGACGCGTGCGAGGACTCCACCCAGTCGTGGGCGCTCTCGGCCCGGCTCGGGTACCCCGACAGTCCGCCCTCTTTGCGCAGCGTGTCGAACCCGTCCTTGCGGCCCGTAAGGATCTTGTGCACGTAGGCCTGATGCCCGGTATCGAAGATGATCGGGTCGGCCGGTGAGTCGAAAACCCGGTGCAACGCGATGGTCAGCTCCACGACGCCGAGGTTCGGCCCCAGGTGCCCGCCGGTGACGGCGACCTTCCGCACCAGGAACTCACGAATCTCCTCGGCCAGCTCGTGCAGCTCCGGTACCGACAGCCGACGCAGGTCCTCGGGCGTGTCGACCCGGGAAAGCACTCCCACGGCTATTGCTCCCTCCGGATGTCTCCTGTGTTTGCAACAGTCTACGGAGCCCATTCCGGCCCCCGATGCCAGGAACGAAACGCCACCTGCGACATCCGTAGCAGATGTGAGGCTCAACACAAATTACGCCGGTTGCAGTGGCCCGGTGGCCGCTCCGGCGGCGTCGTCGCCCGCATCATCGACGAAGTGTACGAGCTGTACCGGGCCGACACGTCGGGAACGCTGGCCGACTGCATTCCGGAACTGGCGGCAGTACAACCCGATTCGTTCGGCATCTGCCTGGCTACCGCGGATGGGCGGGTGTACGGCAGAGGAGATCTGGACGCCGCCTTCACGATTCAGCCCGGCGGGCGTGCCCGACACCAATGACGTCTGCGCCGAGACCACCGTTCGGGTCGCCGTCCTGCCGCCCGCGCGTTTCGACCAGCTCACCGGTCGGACCCCGGAGATCGAACCGGCACTGCTGGAACGGCTGGCGGCCGCCGCCTACACGCAGGCCGATGCCGCCGTGCGCGGCGCACGGCGGCATCTGCCCCGCCTCGGGCCGAGCCTCGTCCGACACCCCTCGTCCGGTCGCACGACGCCGCCCGTAGTCGTTCCCGCGATCAGCGGTAGCCGTACTCCTGCCAGCGGTCCAGGACGCGCCGCTGAACGGCTGCGGGCCAGCCGTTTTCGAAGCTGCCCTTCACCGGGCGCTGGGAGTCGTCGAACAGGTCGGCCAGCAGGCAGTTATAGATGACCTTTCCCGCGCGGTACGAGTGCTGCTCCACCTCGGAGAGATAGACCGACAGCGTGGAGCCAGCTCCAGCACCGGCACGCCGTAGGCGATGCCGGTGGCTCCGCTGATGCCCACCACAAGTCGACGCGATTCGCTCACCGCCTCAGCATCCGTCACGTGTCGGATAGCCATCAACGCCGAAATCCGCGAAGATCGATAAGAAATGCTGATCGAAGACTCGCCTCGAGAACCCCGCGTCGACCCGGCCGAACTGGAAGCGTTCGTGGTCCTGGCCGAAGAACTGCACTTCGGCCGGACCGCCGACCGCCTCGGACTGTCCCAGCCCCGGGTCAGCCAGCTGATCCGCAGCCTGGAGCGCCGCGTCGGCCGCCGCCTGGTGGAGCGCACCAGTCGCCGGGTCACCCTCAATCCGCTGGGCGAGCATCTGCTGGCCCGCACCCGCCCGGCCTTCTGGGAGCTGCAGCGGGCCTTCGCCGAAACCCGCACCGCGGCACGGGGTCTGCGCATCGGATTCCTCGGGCCCTACGCGTCCACCCTCGACACGGCACTGACCGGATTCCGGGCCCGCCATCCGGAATGCCAGGTCACGCTGACCCAGCTGGCGTGGACCGACATCTTCGGCCCGCTGCGGCGCGGCGAGGTGGACATCCAGATCTGCCTGGCCCCGGTCGAGCAGCTCGGCCTGACCGTCGGACCGGAGGTGGGAGTGTTCCCGCGGCTGCTGGCCATCGCCCGCAGTCATCCGTGGGCCACCCGCGACAGCATCGATGTCGAGGATCTGGCCGAATTGCGGGTGATCGGACCGCATCCGGATGTCGCGCCCGAATTCGCGCGCGCCTTCTGGCCGCCGGGCACCACCCCGCGCGGGCGGCCCATCCCGCGGGTCGCGCCCGCGCGCACCGAACCCGAGATGCTCACCGCCGTCGCCCACAACAACGCCGTCTTCGCCACCACGACCGCCATGCCCACCTACTTCACCCATCCGGAGGTGGCATTCGTCCCGCTCACCGGCCTGCCCGAGGCGCGGGTCCGGCTGGTGTGGCGTACCGACACCGACCATCCCAAGGTCGCCGAATTCGCGGGACTGGCCGCCGGACAGCCCGCGGCGGGCCTACGTCGGCAGGCGTAACCGGGATTACGCACACGCGTGCAGGCGCGCCGCCGCGAACGCGCCTACGCTGGCGGACAACGAGATTGCTTCCCTCCCCCGAGGTGGATTGTCATGACCGATTTCGATCCCGCGGTCTACGGACCGTCCACCGTCCGCGTCGGCACCGCGGAGCGCGAGCAGGCCGCCGCGACACTGGGCGAACATTTCGCCGCCGGCCGGCTCGACGTCGCGGAATACGACGAGCGGGTAGGCCGGGCGTACGCGGCCAAGACCGCGGGCGAGCTGGCGGTGCTGTTCGGCGACCTACCCCGGCCACAACCGCCCGCGCCGCGGATCCCCACCCCGCCGCCCGCTCCACGCCGCCCGATGCCGCTGGCCCCGATCGGTGCGGGCGTGCTGCTCGTGTTCGTGATCGCGTTCGCGGTGACCACCCACTTCTTCCCGTTCTTCCTGTTCCCGGTGCTCTTCTTCATCTTCGCGCGGGGGCGGCGCGGGTACGGGTATCACGGTCCGCGCTACCACCGCATGTGAGGGCTAGGGTGAATTCGTGGGCGTCATAGGCGAACTGTTCCCCGGCAGGAAGCTGCAGGACGAGGGCAGCGAGGACGGCAGCGGCGAGGGCCACCGGCCCCGGGTCAGCCTCGATCTGGATGCCGGGGTGATCCGGGTTTCCCCGGCCCGGCCGGCTTCCGGCCCGGACGCGCCCGCGTCGCAGGGCTAGTACACACCCGATAGGGTCGGGCTTCGACCAAGCCGAGGCGGCTCGGTGCGGCCGGAGGGTGAAAACACGTGACCGACAACAATGATCACTGGGCGAACCCCCACGGCGGGCCACAGGGCTGGGGCTATCCCGATGCGGGACAACAGGACTGGGGTTACCCGGCCGGCGAGGCACCGCAGCCGGCCGAGTATCTCGGCTTTGCCGCGCAGCTGCCGCCGGGGTACCAACCCGCGCCCCCGCAGCACATCACCGGCCAGCAGCCCCAGTACGTCACCGGGCAGCATTCCGTCCCGAATTATCCGGGGCAGCAACCGATTCCGGGCTACGCGCAGCCACCCGCACCCGGCGGCGGGCCCCGTCGCACCCTGGTGATCCTCGCCGCGCTGGCCGCGGTCATCGTGCTGGCCGGCGGCGGTATCGCGGCGTACGCGCTGACCCGGGACTCCTCCGACAGCGGCACCACCGCCGCGCCCGCCACGACCGACGCCGCATCCTCCGGCGGGCCGTCCGGCACCGGGCCGTCCCGGTCCGGTGCCCCCAAGCCCGGCAGCACCACCGTGGTCGCCCCGGCACTGGGTATCAGTTACGACGTACCCGCCGGGTGGACGATCGCCGAGCCCACCGATATCACCGTGCAGACCGGGACCGACGGCTCGGTCATCGGGCACGCCAAGTCCACCGAGGGCAACGACTACTGCGCGGGCTCCGCGTATCGGACCCTCGCCTTCGTCGCCCACGTCGACGGCAGCGATCCCGCCGCCGCGGCCGTCAAGGTGGCGAGAATCTCGGCCGAGGGCGGCTATTCGGACGCGACCGGCGGCAGCCAGGGCGCGCCGGTCGCGGTCACCACCACGAGCGGCGTCACCGGCCAGCAGGTCGAGACTTCCGGCAGCTGGCAGCCGTCCGCACCGGGCTGCACCACGACCAGCTACTCGATCTACACCTTCGCGTTCTCTGGCCCGAACAAGGCGCTGCTGGTGCTGGCCATCCTGGCCGACCGCGGCACCCAGGGCGAACTCGCCGCCGACCGGGCCGCGCAGATGGTCGCCAGCCTCCGCGCCTCCTGACCCGCGCCGATCAGGCCGAGGTCGTGGCCACCACGGGCGACGCGACGAGATCTCCGCAGCGCTCGTCGGCGAGCCGGCCCCTACGCGGTGCCGGTGATCCTCGAGGAGCCCGACCCCGCTAGCCCACCTGGTACGCCGACGACGCCCGGGCGATCCGAGCGGCATTGGGGCCGAAGGTCTTACGACTCGAGCACACCGGGTCCACCTCGGTGCCTCGGCTAATACACTGGCCGGATGCCCCTCGTCGACGTGACCTACAAGCCGGAGCTTCCCGAGACCGTGCTGCGTGAGCTGGGCAAATGGCTGCCGCACCTGGTGTCCATCGCCGTCGAATGCCCGGAGGAGCCCTACGACGGCGACCTGCAGCCGGGAGATGTCGAGATCCGCTTCCACCCGCTGGGCAAGTTCGATCGCTCCGGGATGGATGTGGTCATCGAGGTCCGGTCGAAGTATTTCGAGAGCCGGGCCGAGAACCGGCAGGAGCGCTGCGACCGCCTGCTCGCCGATATCGAGAAGTTCGTCGACGCGAATATCGGCGTCTACCTGACCCTGCCGGTAGCGGCCTGGTCGCAGAGCGAGTGACCGCTCACTGCCGGCCGGCGCGGTGCTGCCGCCACTTCCGATAGACCAGGCCCAGCACGGCGAGCACCGGACGGCGCTCCGGATGATCGCACCCGCCGCACTCGCGAGCACGAAGCGCCGAAAAGGCATGGGCGACATGCCCACCAGCTGCGGCAGCATGGTGCGGAAGAAGGCGCTGAACCGCCCCGCCAGGATCGCCCGACCGGCCCGACACACCCGCCGGACTAGTGCGGGCCCCACTCGGTCCCGGCGACCACGCCACACGCCATCCAGAATTTTCAATCAATGATTGAATTACTGATTGAACCATGTTTCACTGCTTGCATGGTCGAGAAGGTGTCCGCGGGAACGCGGGAACGGCTGCTCGCGGCGGCCGAGCAACTACTGCTGACCGAGCCCTATGACGAGGTTTCGGTGCGCGCCGTGTGCGCGGCGGCGGGAGCCAATCCCGCAGCGGTGCACTACCACTTCGGATCCAAGGAGGCGCTGATCGCCGCCCTCATCGAGGCCCGGCTAGGGCCGCTGTGGGAGGACGGGCTGGCCCGGGCCACGGGCGGGCGGGATTCGGTGCCCGCGGTGGTGGACACCATCCTCGCGCCGTTCCAGGAGCTGGCCGCAGATCCGCTGGGGCGCCTGCATCTCCGGCTGCTGGCCCGCTTCGTGCTGGGCCGGCATCAGACCTCGTGGCAGGGGCCGTGGTTCCGGATGGACTCCTGGACCGCGCTGCTGCCCGAACTGGGGGCCGGTGAGGCTCGACGGCGCTGGATGCTGGCCTTCGACCTGATCATCATGCGGTTCGGCGCTCCCGAGATCGAGGATCACGGGATGCCCGAACCGGCGCTGACGGCCCTGCGGAACTTCGTGGTGGCCGGACTCACCGCATCGGGAGAACAACCATGAACGAGATCTTCGCACCGGCGAAACTCGGCCCGATCACCCTGCGCAACCGGGTGATCAAGGCCGCCACCTTCGAGGGACGCACCCCCGACGCGCTGGTCACCCCCCAGCTCATCGACTTCCACCGCGAGGTCGCCGCGGGCGGGGTGGGCATGACCACCGTCGCCTACTGCGCGGTCGCGCCGGGCGGTCGCACCGACCGGCACCAGATCTGGATGCGGCCCGAAGCCGTTCCCGGACTACGCGAACTGACCGACGCCGTGCACGCCGAGGGCGCGGCCGCCAGCGCCCAGATCGGGCACGCCGGGCCGGTCGCCAACGCCGCCTCCAATCGCGCGCCCGCGCTCGCGCCGAGCCGCATGTTCAGCCCGCTGAGCATGCAGGCCATGCACGTGCCCGGCGACTCCGAGATCCGGGAACTCATTGCGGCACACGCGAATGCGGCGCTGCTGGCCGAGCAGGCCGGATTCGACGCGGTCGAAATCCATTTCGGCCACAACTATCTGGTCAGCTCGTTCCTGAGCCCGCTGCTCAACCGCCGCCACGACCGCTGGGGCGGCGCGCTCGCCAATCGCGCTCGCCTGGCCCGCGAAATCGCTTGTGCGGTGCGGGAAGCCGTGGGCGACCGGCTGGCGGTGACCGCCAAGCTGAACATGGAGGATGGTCGCCGCGGCGGGCTCACGGTCCCCGAGAGCGTGCAGGTGGCCGCCTGGCTGGAGGCCGACGGCGCGCTCGACGCCCTCGAATTGACCGCGGGCAGTTCGCTGCTCAATCCCATGCTGCTGTTCCACGGCGACGCACCGCGCAGCGAATTCGCGCAGGTGCTGCCCGGTCCGGCTCGGCTGGGTTTCCGGCTGGTCGGGCGCGCCTTCCTCAAGGAGTACCCGTATCAGGAGGCGTACCTGCTCGAGCGGGCCCGCCAGTTCCGCCGCGAACTGTCCATGCCGCTGATCCTGCTGGGCGGCATCACCAATCTCGACACCATGAACCTGGCCCGGGCCGAGGGCTTCGACTTCGTGGCCATGGGCCGCGCGCTGCTGCGGGAACCGAATCTGTTGCAGCGCATCCAGGCCGACGCGGCCACGCGGTCGGCGTGCGTGCACTGCAACAAGTGCATGCCCACCATCTACACCACCACCCGCTGCGTGTTCCGGCCGGAGCGGACCATCATCGATCTCGACGGAAGGCACCGAGCATGAGGGGTCGAACCGGGAGGCGTCGCTCCTCCTCCCCACGCTTGCGGAGCGTGACCATGGCGGGCTCCGTTCAGGCTCGAAAGGATGCGGCATGAGCGGACGACTCGACGGGCGGGTGGCGCTGATCAGCGGCGCGGCATCGGGAATGGGGGCCTCGCACGCCCGCGCGTTCGTGGCCGAGGGCGCCTCGGTGCTCATCGGCGACATCACCGACGAGGCGGGCGCGAAGCTGGCCGCCGAACTCGGTGACACCGCGGCGTACGTCCACCTCGACGTCACCAGCGCCGCGGACTGGCGCGCTGCCGTGGACACCGCGGTCGAACGGTTCGGCAAGCTCGACGTGCTGGTCAACAATGCGGGCATCCTCGACTTCGGACCGCTCGGCACCTACACCGAGGAGCAGTGGCAGCGGACCCTGTCCATCAATCTCACCGGCCCCTTCCTGGGCCTGACCGCCGCCCGCGACGCCCTGGTGGCAGCCCGTCCGGCGGCGGTGGTGAACATCTCCTCCGCCGCCGGGATCCAGGGCGTGCCGGGCGCGCACGCCTACACCGCATCGAAGTTCGGGGTGCGCGGGCTCACCAAATCCGCTGCGCTCGAGCTCGCCCAGCACGGAGTGCGGGTGAATTCGGTTCACCCGGGAGGGATTCTGACCCCCATGCTGGGCGTGCCCGAGGGTTCGACCACGGATCGCGATGCGAACACCCTGGCCCGCCTCGGAGTGCCCGACGAGGTCACGGCGCTCGTGGTGTTCCTCGCGAGCCACGAATCCAGCTATTGCAATGGCGCCGAGTTCGTCGTCGACGGCGGTATGACGGCGGGCCGCCCGGTCTGAGACCTACTGCTTGTAGGTCGCCAGGAAACGTCCGATGCGCTCGATGATGGCCTCGAGCTCATCGGCGTGCGGCAGCGTCACGATCCGGAAGTGGTCGGGGCGTGGCCAATTGAAGCCGGTGCCCTGCACGATGTGGATCTTCTCGCGCAGCAGCAGATCCAGCACGAACTGCTCGTCGTCGTGGATCCGGTACATGTCGAGGTCGATGCGCGGGAAGGCGTACAGCGCGCCCCGGGGCTTCACGCACGAGATGCCCGGGATGGCGTTGAGCGCCTCCCACGCACGGTCGCGCTGCTCGCGCAGGCGGCCGCCGGGCAGGGTGAGGTCGTAGATGCTCTGATGTCCGCCGAGCGCGGCCTGAATCGCCTGCTGCGCAGGGACATTCGCGCACAGCCGGAGACCCGCCAGCATGGTCAGGCCCTCGAGATAGTTCTCGGCGTGCTCGATCGGGCCCGATACCGCCAGCCAGCCACCGCGGAATCCGGCGGCGCGGTAGGACTTGGAGAGCCCGGAGAAGGTGAGGCACAACAGATCCGGGGCCAGCGCGGCGGTGGCGGTGTGGGTCAGGCCGTCGTAGAGGATCTTGTCGTAGATCTCGTCGGAGAACACCACCAGGTTGTGACGGCGGGCGATCTCCAGCATCTGGCGCACCACCTCGGGCGAATACACAGCGCCCGTAGGGTTGTTCGGGTTGATGATGACCAGCGCCCGGGTGCGGTCGGTGATCTTGGACTCGATATCGGCCAGGTCCGGCATCCAGTCCGAGCCCTCGTCGCAGATGTAGTGCACGGGCCGGCCGCCGTTGAGCGCGGTGGCGGCGGTCCAGAGCGGGAAATCCGGTGCGGGAACCAGGACTTCGTCGCCGTTCTCCAGCAGCGCGGTCATGGCCATCATGATGAGCTCGGAGACGCCGTTACCCAGGAAGACCTGTTCGACGTCGAGCTCGGACAGTCCGAGCGTCTGGTAGTACTGCACCACCGCGCGCCGCGCCGAGAGCAGGCCCTTGGAGGTCGAGTAGCCGCTGGACTGCGGCAGGTTGCGCACCATGTCCTGAAGCAGTTCGGCGGGCGCCTCGAAGCCGAAGGTCAGCGGGTTGCCGGTATTGAGCTTCACGACGTGATGCCCCTCCGCCTCCAGCCGTGCGGCGTGCTCGGCGACCGGCCCGCGGATCTCGTAGGACACGCCCGCCAGCTTGCTCGACTGCTTCACCTGCATCAAACGACCCCTTCTCGGTGTGGTTGCCGCACACTCTACTTGGAAATTCCAAGTTTGCACTTGGTATTTCCAACTTGTTGGTTAGAGTGGAATCGTGACACGCCGAAGCTACGACCACTACTGCACCGTCAGCCGCGCCCTCGACATCGTCGGCGACCGGTGGAACCTGCTGGTGGTCCGCGAATTGTGTTCGGGCCCGCGCCGATACAGCGACCTGTTCGCCGACCTGCCCGGCATCAGCACCGACGTGCTGGCCGCCCGGCTCAAGGACCTCGAGCGTGACGGGATTCTCACCAAACGCCGCGTCGGCCCCCGCGCCGGGACCGCGGTCTACGAACTCACCGACTCCGGCGCGGCGCTGCGGCCGGTGCTGGACTCGCTATCGACCTGGGGCGCGGCACAACTCGGCGAGCAGCGCGCGACCGACGCCGTGCGGGCGCACTGGTTCGCGCTCCCCCTCGGACATGCCGTGGCCGAGCTGGTGCCCGCCGGCACCGTCACGGTCCGCATCGGCGAGACCGCCTTCCACTACGTGATCACCGAATCCGGCCTCACCCATCACGACGGCCCGGCCGCCGCGCCGGATCTGGAGATCCGGCTGGAGCTGGCCGCGGCGAGCGAGATCGCCACCGGCGCCCGCTCGCTCGCCGCCACCCTCGACCAGGCGACCGGAACCGGGCAACCGGTCGCCTGAACCGCGTCACGCCTCGTCGACGCGGTGACGTCAGGTGCTCGGCGGCCGTCGGTAGCATCGGCTGGGTTGTGCCCGCATCGATCGAGGAGGAATCCGTGACCAGCGAGAACGCCATCGGCACGATCACGATCATCGGCTCCGGCAGTGCCAGTGCCACGCCGGACATCATGCGGGTGTCGATCTCGGTGGAGACACACGCCGATACCGTGGCCACCGCCTACGCGCGGGCCGGGGAACGCGCCGACGCGGTGATCTCGTCACTGCGCGCGGACGGCGTGGCGGGTCGCGACATCACGACCAGCGGGCTCACGGTGCGCGCGGAAACCGTATGGGCCGAAGGGAATCGGGAGAAGCTGGTCGGCTATATCGCGGGCACCGCACTGACGGTCACGCTGCGCGAGATCGGCGGACCCGGCGGGGAGGCGAAACCCGCCGCCGACGGCGGGCCCGCCGCGATCATCGCGCACGCCGTCGACGCGGGCGGCGACGATGTACGCCTGGGCGGGCTGACGCTGACCGTCGCCGACGAGGAGAGCCTCATGGTCCGCGCCCGCGACGCCGCCTGGGACCACGCACTGGGCAAGGCCGAGCAGTACGCGTTCCGGGCAAGCCGCAGGCTGGGATCGGTCATCGAGATCACCGAGAACGTATCCGGTCCCGCGCCCGCACCGCGAATCGCGTTCGCCGCCAACAAGGTGGCCGCTCCGGGCGGCGCGGTGCCGGTGGAGCTCGGCGAGAGCGAGCTGTCCACCAGCGTCCGGATCACCTGGCAGTTGATCTGAACCTCAGAGCTCGACCTGCGCCAGCAGGGAACCGGCGCGCACGGCGGTGAGCTGAATGCGAAACCGGGTGGCGTCCGCCCGGGTTCGATGCGGGAACGGGTCCCCGACAACCATCCCGCGCAGATCGTGCAGCAGCCGCGTGCCCTGCGCGATGGTGAGGCGGCCGGTGTCCACCAGGTGCCGCACATTGCGGCCGCCGTCCGGATCACCGGTCCCCGCCGCATACGCCGTCACCTGCTGCAACGCCGACCGCAGCCGCTTCTCGCACGCCGGGAACCGGCCGCGCTCATAGTGTTCGACCGCCTTCCGCAGGTGATCCAGCGCCGTCTGCTGGCCGCGCACCTCGAGCTCGGTCTCCAATAGCGCCACCTGCCCGGCCAGCCGCACCGGCAGCCACGCCGTGGGTTTCAGGCGACATCGCACCCTCGCCTCCGTCCCGGCACCGATCACCCGGTCGATCTTCATCCGGTAACCGTCCTCGAGCAGCGCCGTGCGCAGCGCCGGCATCCACGCCGGAAGGCTCTTGCGCGCCAGGGACTCTCCCTGCAGGAACCGCGCCACCGTCACCTCGACCAGATCCAGCAGCGCCCGATCCGCCTCCGCGTTCCCGCCCAGCGCCGCCAGCCGCGCCCCGTACACCGGCGTCACCAGCCGCCCCCAGTAGCTGTCGGCGTTCACCCACAACTCGACGCCGTACTCCGGCCGCTTGAGATCCACCCCCAGCAGCAATGCCTCGAGCGAGTGGAACCGCGACTGATCCCCATAGATCAGCTCCACCACCGACGCCACAGTCGGATCCGACAACGTAGTCATGGGCAACATCTTGGCGCACACCCAAACCGCCCGCGCCCCAACCCATCCCCTCGACCCGACGCACCACACCGAGGACCTCGTCAGCGCTCCAGGACCGAGATGCACTCGACGTGGTGGGTGCCGGGGAAGGCATCGAAGACGCGCAGGTCCACCGGCTGGTAGCCGGCGGCGCGGTAGAGACCGATGTCCCGAGCGAAAGCGGCTGGGTCGCAACCGATGTGGATGATGCGGCGCGGGGAACGCTCACTCAGCGCGTTGATCACGTCCTTGCCCGCGCCCGCGCGCGGCGGGTCGAGCACGACGACATCCGGTGCGGCATCCGGCTGTTCGTGAATCCACCGCTCGACACGTTCGACGGTCAGGTCCACCCACGGCAGATCCCGCAGCGCGGCACGCCCTTCAGCAACCGCGGTGCGCGCGAACTCGACGCCGTGCACCATCCCGGTCACGCCGACCTGCTCCGCCAGCCGCGCGGCGAACACGCCCACACCGCAGTACAGGTCCCAGACCAGCGCCCCGGGCGCGCAGTCGGCCCACTCCGCCACCACATCCGAATAGCACTGCGCCGCACCGTAATGCGGCTGCCAGAACCCGGTCGCCGACAGCTCCCACCGCCGCTCGCCCACGTACTGCACCGCCCGGCCACTGCCATCGACCACGCGCTCGGTCCGCGCGCTGTGCGCCGCCGCCCGCCGCGCGGCGGTACTGCGCCGATCACCCCCGCCGCGCCGACCGGAACCCCCTGCCCCATCGCCTCTTTCACGACGCCCGCGCGGACCGCCCTCCTCCGCCCCGGCCGGAGCCAGCTCGACGAGATGCCGCACCCCGTCCCCGTCCACGGCCACGGCCAGATCCGCCCCGGGCGTCCACACCCGCTCGCCGATCCCCGCCATGGCCCCCGCCATCGGCTGCGGGCACCGCAGATCCGCGATCACCTCGGTGCTCCGATACCGGTGCACCCCGGCCCGCCCCTCCGCGTCCACCACCAGCCGCACCCGGCTCCGCCACCCGGCGGTATACGACCCCGCCGGAGGCTCGCCGCCCTGCGTCGTCTCCCCGGCACCGGGACGAGCGATGAGCGCACGCGCCGAGGGCGTCGACACTCCGCCGATTCGACCCGGCGGGACGCTCGTGCCCGGGGTCGGGCGCGGGGCCGTCGCGGCGGGCTCGGCGCGACCGCCGAGCAGAGTCGAACCGAGGTTGGTCGTCACGCTGCCGAGCCGCCCGGGATGGCCGAGGTCCGGGATCGGTGCACCGAGCGAGGTTCCTTGTGCCACACCACGAATCGCCAGTCCGGGCGGTGCCGGGATCGGTTCGACGGCGAAGTCCGGTTCCCAGTCGGCGAGGCGGCGCAGCTGCTCGGCCACGACCTGGCGTTTGAGTTCGCGCTGGGCCACGGGGGTGGCGAAGGTGAAGTCGCAGCAGCCGGCGCCGCCCGGGCCGGAGACCGGGCAGGTGGCGGGGACGCGGTCGGGCGAGGCGTCGAGGATCTCGATGGCGTCGGCACGGCAGAAGGAGCCGCCGCGGTCCTCGGTGACCAGAGCGCGGACCAGTTCACCGGGCAGGCCGTGGCGGACGAACAGGACGCGGCCCTCGTGACGGGCCACGCAGAAACCACCGTGGCCGGGCGGGCCCAAGCGGACCTCGAAGACCTCTCCGTACCAATCGGATCCGGCGCTCATGCCTCGTCTCCGAATCCGCGGCGCACCGAACCGGGCGCATCGATCAACCGGCCGGGCCGGGCCCGGCCCGCCGAGGAGGACAGCTGCCAGGGCACGCTGGTCACCATGACGCCGGGCTCGAACAGCAGGCGGCCCTTCAGCCGCAGCGCACTCTGGTTGTGCAGCAACTGCTCCCACCAGCGGCCGACCACGTATTCGGGGATGAACACGGTCACCACGTCACGCGGGGAGTCCGTGCGCACTCGCTTCACGTAATCCACCACCGGCTTGGTGATCTCACGGTACGGGGACTCGATCACCTTGAGCGTCACCGCGACATCGCTGTGCTCCCACTCCCGCACCAGCGCCCGGGTGTCGGGTTCGTCGACGTTCACCGTGATGGCCTCGAGCGTGTCGGGCCGGGTCGCGCGGGCGTAGGCCAGGGCGCGCTTGGTTGGCAGGTGCAGCTTGGACACCAGCACGATGGAGTGCGTGCGACTGGGCAACACGCCGTCCCACTCGGACTCGTCCAGCTCTTGCGACACCGTGTCGTAGTGGCGGCGAATGAGTTTCATCAGCCCGAAGATGGCCGCCATGGTGACGATGGCGATCCACGCGCCCGCCAGGAACTTGGTGACCAGCACGATGAGCAGCACGGTCGCGGTCATGGAGAGGCCGATGGCGTTGATCACCCGCGACCGCTTCATCCGCGCCCGCACCGCCGGATCGGCCTCGGTGCGCAGCAGTCGCGTCCAATGCCGCAGCATGCCGGTCTGACTCAGCACGAACGACACGAACACACCCACGATGTAGAGCTGGATCAGGCGCGTCACCTCCGCGCCGAACAACACCACGAAGGCGATGGCCGCGCCCGCCAGGAACAGGATGCCGTTGCTGAACGCCAGCCGATCACCGCGGGTGTGCAGCTGCCGCGGCAGGAAACGGTCCTGCGCCAGAATCGAACCCAGCACCGGGAAGCCGTTGAAGGCGGTATTGGCCGCCAGCACCAGGATCAGCGCGGTGACGATGGTGATGAAGTAGAAGCCGGGCTGGAATCCGGAGAACACCGCGCCCGCCAGCTGCGCCACCAGCGTCTTCTGCTCGTATCCGGCGGGTGCGCCGATCAGGTCGTCGGTGTTGTGCGCGTACACGATGCCGACCTTCCGGGCGAGCACGATCATGCCCATGAACAGCGTCACCGCGATACAGCCGAGCAGCAGCAGAGTCGTCGCGGCATTGCGGGACTTGGGTTTGCGGAACGCGGGCACGCCATTGCTGATCGCCTCGACACCGGTCAGCGCCGCACAACCGGAGGAGAACGCACGCGCGAGGAGGAACACGAACGCCAGCCCGAACAGATGCTCGTCCTCGGCCTTCAGGCCGAAGCCGTACGACTCGGCCTGCACGGTCTGCCCCAGGCCGATCCGGGTGAAGCCCCAGATGAGCATGACGAACATGCCGATCATGAAGGCGTAGGTGGGAATCGCGAAGGCCGTACCCGATTCCCGCACGCCGCGCAGATTGATCGCGGTGAGGATCACGATCGCCGAGACCGCGAACAGCACCTTGTGGGTGGCGACGAACGGCACCGCCGACCCGATATTGGAAGCCGCCGACGAAATCGACACCGCCACCGTGAGCACGTAGTCCACCAGCAGCGCGCTGCCGACGGTCAATCCCGCGGTAGCGCCGAGGTTCTTGGTCGCGACCTCGTAATCGCCGCCGCCCGAGGGGTAGGCGTGCACGTTCTGGCGGTAGCTGGCAACCACCACGGCCATCACCAGTGCGACCGCCAGACCGATCCACGGCGCGTAGGCGTAGGCCGACAGTCCGGCCACCGACAGCACCAGAAAGATCTCCTCCGGCGCGTATGCCACCGAGGACAACGCGTCCGAGGCGAATACCGGGAGCGCGATCCGCTTGGGCAGCAACGTATGCCCGAGAGAATCACTGCGGAATGGGCGGCCGACCAGCATGCGCTTGGCGGCCGTCGTCAACTTCGACACTCCAGCCAGCATAAGGCAGGGCGCGAGTGACCGTGTTCGGGGCGCGACCTCACCGTCGTAGGGTGGCGGGTACGGGCTGTGAGGTTTCCCGGTTCCGGTTTGAATGCCGTCCGGAGGGGGAAAGTGCCCGCAGTGAAGCTTGAACGGTACGGTTGCGACCCGAGCAAGCAACCAGACCGCACACCATGGTTTTCGGGAATGAGGTTCGTACGTTGTACGTCGTGATCATGGGGTGTGGGCGGGTCGGCTCCTCGCTCGCCCGCGCCCTCGTCCGCATCGGCCACGAGGTCGCGGTGATCGATCAGAACTCGAGCGCCTTCCTGCGGCTCGGCCGCGAATTTCCCGGTTCGTGCATCACCGGCGTCGGCTTCGATCGAGATGTCTTGACCCGCGCCGGAATCGAGCGCGCGGGCGCCTTCGCCGCGGTGTCCTCCGGCGACAACTCCAACATCATCTCCGCGCGCGTGGCCCGCGAGACCTTCGGCGTGGAACGCGTGGTGGCCCGCATCTATGACGCCAAGCGCGCCGCGGTGTACGAGCGACTCGGCATCCCCACCATCGCCACCGTGCCCTGGACCACCGACCGCTTCCTGCGCGCCCTGGTCGCCGACCAGTCGACCACCACCTGGCGTGACCCCACCGGCACCGTCGCGGTCACCGAACTCGTCCTGCACGAGAACTGGTACGGGCGTTCGGTGCATTCGCTCGAGGACGCGATCGGCGCGCGGGTGGCCTTCATCATCCGCTTCGGACAGGGCGTACTGCCCAACGGCAAGTCCATGCTGCAGGCCGACGACCTGGTCTATGTCGCCGCCACCTCCGGCACCGTCGGCGAGGCCGTCGCACTGGCCGCCAATCCCCCCGCTATCGAGGACTGATCGTGAAAGAAGCCCGAGCATGAAGGTAGCCATCGCCGGCGCCGGAGCCGTCGGCCGCTCCATCGCCCAGGAACTCCTGCGTGGCGGCCATCAGGTCATGCTGCTGGAACGCCGCCTCGACCACATCGACCCCACCAGCGCGCCCTCCGCGGTCTGGACCCACGCCGACGCCTGCGAACTCGAAACCCTCGAAGAGGCCGGGCTGGAAACCTACGACGTGGTCATCGCCGCCACCGGCGACGACAAGGTGAACCTGGTGTTCAGTCTGCTGGCCAAGACCGAATTCGGCGTGGGGCGTGTGGTGGCCCGGGTCAACGACCCCCGCAACGAGTGGCTGTTCGACTCGTCATGGGGGGTTGACGTCGCGGTCTCCACCCCGCGCCTGCTCGCCTCCCTGGTCGAGGAGGCCGTCTCGGTGGGCGACCTGGTCCGGCTGATGACCCTGCGACAGGGGCAGGCCAACCTGGTCGAGATCACGTTGCCCACCGACACCCCCTTGGCGGGCAAGGCCGTTCGCACCCTCACCCTGCCCCGCGACGCCGCCCTGGTCACCATCCTCCGCGGCGGCCGCGTCATCGTCCCGCAGGCCGACGACCCCCTGGAAGGCGAGGACGAGCTGCTGTTCGTTGCCTCGGTCGAAGCCGAGGACGAGCTGCGCAAAGCGCTCGGCGTCAACGGGTTCAACAGCACAGCCGACGCTCCGGCCTGACTGCGCGACGACCACCGATCCGGACACAACAATGGGCCGGGCGCACCCCCTGCGCCCGGCCCACTCGCCGTTGTCCACACCGAACCGTCAGGACGCCACCCGCAGTTCGGCCCGCAGCCGGTTCAGCGCGCGATGCTGCATGACCCGCACCACGCCAGGGCTGGTGCCGATGGCCTCGGCGGTCTCCGCCGCCGTCCACCCCAGCACGATCCGCATGACCAGCACCTCACGGTGGGTCGAGGACAGCACCTGCATGAGATCGCGTGTCGCCCGGCGGGTTTCCATCGCCAGCGCCCGCTCCTCGGGTCCCGCCTCGTTCATCGGCGCGTCCGGGAACTCCGCGACCGGGTAGGCCGGGTGCAGCTGCGCCCGCCGGAACGCGTCGGCCACCTTGTTCGCCGAGATGCCGTAGACGAACGCCAGGAACGACTTGCCCTGATCCCGGTAGCGCGGGATGGCCTGCACCGTCGCCAGGCAGATCTCCTGCGCCACATCGTCCGCGGTCACGTGCAGGTGACCCGCGCCGCCCATGCGCGCCGCGCAGTAGCGGCGCACCAGCGGATACACGATCTTGAGAATCTCCGAGACCGCGGCCCGGTCACCGGCGGCGGCCGGGCCGATCAGCTGCTCCAATTCCGCTGCGGCGCGCCGGGACTCCGACGTCGCCACACTTCCTGCTTTGCCTCCCCGCCCCGCCGGGTGCCGGCGCGAGGCTGCCGTCTGCACCGCGGTCCCGAGACCCTCGCCCCGGTCCTGCGCCGCCACTGCCTTGCCGTCGGTAACCAACTCCGCGATCCTTTCTCCGAATGAGCTGCTGAGAGCTTCTGAGAAAGATCGTGCTCGCCGGAGGCCCGCCGAAATAGGTACCCCAGGGGTGGGTTGGTCACCCCCTTTCGTCCCCCAATGGCCCCGAAGGTGTTGCGCCCCTGACAGCTAGCGCGATAAGGGCCCGATCGGGCGGTTGTCTAGCCCGCGGATTCGGGGGCTTTGGCGGCCGAGGAGGGCAGATGGCCCGCCTTGCGCACCGCCCAGAAGGTCACCAGCGCCGCCACCGCGGTCAGCGGCCAGCCCATGGCGATGCGCGCCACGGCCAGCAGACCGGTGCTGTTGGCGTCGTAGAGGTGGTTCTGCACCAGGTAGCGGGCCACGAACACCACCGCCCACACCGCGGTCGCGATGTCGTAGAGCCGCATGACGCGCTTGTCGGAACGCCACTCGGTGCCGTGCCCGTTCAACGCACCCCAGATCACGCCCGCCAACGGCCAGCGCACCACCAGCGACATCAGGAACACGCCGCCGTAGACCAGGCTGGCGTAGATGCCGAACAGGAAGAAGCCCTTGGCCTCACCCATCCGGTAGGCGATGAACGCGCACACGCCCACCCCGAGGAATCCGGAGATGGCCGGCTGGATCGGACCGCGGCGCACCAGGCGCCACACCAGGATCGCCGCGGCCACGCCCAGCGACGCCCAGATGGCGGCGGTCAGCCCACGCAGCGAATTCACCGGCACGAACACCAGCACCGGCAGCGAGGAGTAGATCAGGCCGCTGAGGCCACCCATCTGCTCGAGCAGCGTCTGCTCGGGTTCCTGCTCACCCTCGTCGTCCCGGGCCGCGAGCTCGGCGTCGACCAGCGCCTGCATGTCCTCGTCCAGCAGCGCGTGGTCCATGCGCAGTGGCGGTTCGTCGCCCGAGACGGCATTGAGCTGGACCGTGGGCGGATCGAACGGGGCAGGCGCGCCGAAGGACTCGGTGCGATCACGGCCCTGGTCGCCGCTGCTGGTGGGGTTCGGCATGAGTGTCAGGAGTTCCCGCGGAGTTCGTAGTAGGGGTTGTAGATGACCTTGCCGCCGTCGCGTTCGCCGACCCGGCCTCGGACCAGGATACGACGGCCCGGTTCGATTCCCGGAATGCGACGCCGCCCGATGAACACCAGCGCCACACTGTCGGTGCCGTCGAAGAACTCGGCCTCCACCTCGGCGCCCGCCGACTTGGGACAGGCCGCGACACTGCGGAGCCGGCCAAGCATGGTGACTTCTTCACCGCGCCGGCACTCCGATGCCCGGCACGCCCCCGACGCCTCCGACGTGTCGGCGAGCTCCTCGGCATCCAAACGATCCAGGTCCTCTGTCAGGCGCCGGCCGAGCCGCCGGAAATAGCCCGACGGGGTGTCCTTCCCACCCGCGGATGGCATCTCGCACGCTCTCCTGTAGAGCTCTACGGCGTGGGTCTCACGTCGTTCGTTCCTTCCACGGCGCCCGGCGGTCTGCCACCCGGCCGCCAGTGGCCGTACCTCCGCCACTGTAGATGGGACGGCCTGTACCCGCCACGCACGCCCGTCACCAGTACTCTCGATCGATGCCCGATCTACCACGTCCGGCGGTCGCCGTCGCCCTGCCCGGAACCGGCTCCGACGCCCATTTCGTCCGCCGCGCCTTCGGATCCGCCTGCGCCGCACTGGATCTGCCGTTCCTGGCGGTCGACCCGGACCCGCGCGGGGTGATCGACAGCTACCGCAGCGCCCTGGACGCCGCCGCGCGCTCGGGCCCCGTGCTGATCGCGGGCATCTCGCTGGGTGCGGCCGTCGCCGTCGACTGGGCCGCGCACCACCCGGAGTCGGTGTACGGCGTGGTCGCCGCTCTTCCCGCCTGGACCGGCGCCGACACCACCGGCTGCCCCGCCGCCCTGAGCGCCGCCGCCACCGCCGCCCAGCTGCGCGCGGACGGCCTCGACGCCGTCCTGACCCGCATGCGCGAGTCCAGCCCCGCCTGGCTGGCCGAGGCCCTCACCCGCTCCTGGACCTCCCAGTGGCCTGAGCTGCCCGCCGCCCTGGACGAGGCCGCCGCCTACCGCTGGCCCGAACCCGAGGTCCTGGCCGCCGTCACCGCCCCCGTCGAGATCATCGGCGCGATCGACGATCCCGTCCACCCCTTCGTCGTCGCCGAACGCTGGACCACGCTGCTCCCGCACGCCACCCTGCACTCGATCACCCTCGACGAACTGGGCGCGGACCCGTCGGTCCTCGGCGCCCGGGGGATCAACGCCCTGCTCCCCCGCCGCATCCCCACCCCCTGACCGGAATCCGTCACAACGCCCGTCCGTGACTGCGGTGGGTCGTGCCCACGACAGCCCGGCGGCCGCGCTGCGTACCTTCATGGCGCTGACAGCGAAACGGGGCTCCGCCACAGTGGCGGATCCCCGTTTCGATTGTCGTGCAGCCGAATCCGGGCAGACCGGTCCGGACCGTCCGGTCAGTTCAGGCCGAGCTGCTGCATGGCCGAGCCCTCCGCGCCGCGACGCGGTTCGGAGGGCGCCTGCTCGGGCTGGAAGGCCGGGCCGCCCTGCATGGCGGCCATCTGGGCCTGCATGGCCTGCTGCTGGGCGGCCAGCTGCTGCTGGTGGGCGGCGGCGAGCTGGTCGGCCAGCTCCTGGGGCAGGACCACCGGCAGCGGTTCACGCACCGGCAGCGGCTCGTCCCCGCGGCGCACCACGGTCTCGCTCATGACCGCGCGAGCCGCGGCCACCAGCGGGGTGTTCTCGTCGGCCGCACCGGTCGGACCGGCCGCGACCAGGCGCACCATCCAGCGGTAGCCGTCCACGCCGATGAAGCGCAGATCCGCGCCCTGGGTCACGGCGTGCAGCTCACGGCCCCACGGACCCTGCACCACCGACACCTGCGCGCCGTCCTTGCGCAGCGTCTCGGCCAGATCGGCTGCCACCGAACGCCATTGGCCCGAGGTCTTGGGAGCGGCATAGGCCGCCACCGTGATCCGGCCGTGCTGGGTGGCCAGGTGCACCGCCTGGGGCGCGCCTTCGGGGGTCATCTCGACCTGCAGCTGCCCGCCCGGCGGCACCGGCACGATGACCGAGCCCAGATCCAGGCGCTGCTCGGCGATCGACTCGAGCCGGTCGGCGACGTCCTCGTAGTCGTAGGGACCGGTCTCCGGGCCGCGGGCCGCGGGTTCGTCGAACTCCTCGAATTCGTCTGCCGCGTAGCCGGTCTCGTCGTACTCGTCCGCGTCCTCGTACTCGTCGTACTCGTCGTCGTACTGCGACGCGTCGTCTCTGTCGCCGCCCTTGTTCTTCTTGCGTCCGAACACCATCGTCATGCCTCCTTGCCGGTCGCCTGACCCGCCCCACCGGACTGCGCGGACAGGCTGGCGTGCCCACCGCTGGATCCGTATCCTCCTGCGCCGCGTGCGGTGTCGTCGAGCGCCTCGACCTCCACGAAGTCCACCAATTCGACCTTCTGCACCAGCAACTGCGCGATGCGGTCACCGCGGCGGAGCTCGATGGCCGTGCGCGGATCGTGATTGATCAGGCACACCTTGATCTCACCGCGGTAGCCCGCGTCGACCGTGCCGGGGGTATTGACAACTGACAGTCCCGCCTTCGCCGCCAGGCCCGACCGCGGGTGGATCAGCCCGACCGTGCCGATCGGGAGCGCCACCGCGACGCCGGTGCCGACGAGCACCCGCTCCCCCGGTTCGATGATGACGTCCTCGGTGGTGCACAGGTCCACGCCGGCGTCGCCCTCGTGGGCACGCGTCGGTACGGGGATGCCGGGATCGAGCCGCAGCAGGGGAATAGGTGGAATACCGGTCACGTAGGCCGAGCCTACGCGTTCACCCTCTCGGTCATTGACCTAGTCTGATGTCGTGTCCGACCAGCCCCCTCAGGTGACCATGGATCCCAAGCAGCAGACCGAGCCCCTCTACACCGAGCGCCTCTGGGTGCCGCTGTGGTGGTGGCCCGTCGCGCTCGTCGTGACGGGGCTGCTGGCAGCCGAAATCCACATGGGCGCACCGGGAGTGCGGGCCTGGCTGCCGTACGTGCTGCTGTTCCCCGTCCCCGTGTGGGTGCTGCTGTGGTTCTCCCGCCATCGCGTGGAAGTGGCTCCCGACGACGCCGGTGTCCCGGAACTACGCACCGATCGCGCCCATTTGCCCGCGACCTTCGTCAAGCGCGCCGCGCCGGTGCCGACCAGTGCGAAAAGCGCGGCGCTGGGCCGACAGCTCGACCCCGCCGCGTTCGTCCAGCATCGGGCCTGGATCGGGCCCCTGGTGTTGCTCGTGCTCGATGATCCGGATGATCCGACGCCGTACTGGCTGGTCAGTACGCGTCATCCGGAACGCATCATCACGGCCCTCGGCCTGAAGAACGCGGCCGAGCAATCCTGATTCATCGAGGTCTCGCGCCCTGCTGCGAAGAGATCTTTCCGCCCTGCCTCGCACTGGGTTTTCCGCGCAGCCCCGTCCGGTCCGCGCTCGGCGGACCGAGCGCGGGCTGACGGATTACGCTCCGGGACCGTGCCTTACGCGGCGCAGTCCATGCAGATCAGCTGACCGCCGGACTCGCTGGCCAGTCGGCTGCGGTGGTGCACCAGGAAGCAGCTCGAACACGTGAATTCGTCCGCCTGCTTCGGGATGACCCGGACCGAGAGCACTTCCTCGGAAAGGTCCGCGCCGGGAAGCTCGAACGATTCCGCGGTATCGGATTCGTCGATATCCACGACGGCGGACGCGGCTTCGTTGCGGCGAGCCTTCAGCTCCTCCAGCGAGTCCTCCGACACATCGTCGGATTCATTGCGCCGCGGTGCGTCATAGTCGGTTGCCATGTCGTCTTCCCCTCGTCCTTACTCCGTATATCCCGGACCGGCACCCTCCTGACCGGCTCCTGGCAGGAGCCGGATCGGGTGGGATGCCGCCCCGCCCGTGGTGTACGTCACGCGTACACCGGTCACAGATCCGAGCCGGATACTCCTCATCCGCACCGGATCGCGCTCGGTCAACGCAGGACATGCCCTTGTTGTTCCCGAAATCGAACCCCAGTTTCACCTGGCTTGTACGATCTGGGCCGCCAGACAATAGCGGACCCCGGGACAAAAGTCGCAATCAAAACCCCTGCGAGTTGAAACTGAGGGGTAATCGTCACCGACAAGGGAACTCTTCGAGATCTTCCCGGCATCGTCCGAGACCTCCCCGCCACACCCAACGGCCGACTTGCCGTAGCCGTTCACACGGCAATCCCGACGTTTTCGTAGAGTGTGGGCGTGGTTTCACTGATCACCCAAGGTAACTCGACCGATCCGAACGGACGGTCCTTCATCCGGCGGCGCTGGGAGCCCTGGGCGGCCATGGTGGGCGTCATCGCTCTCATCTGCGTCGGCGTGTGGTACAAGGCGCTGAACACGAGCGAGAGTGACCAGGGTGCGATGGCCTGCAACTCCCCCAGCCCCGCCTCGAGCACGTCCACGGCTCCGCCCGCCCCCCTCGGCGAGCGGGTGTCGGCGTCGAAATTGCGGGATGTGGAGCCGGCGGCCCTCAGCCAGTCGAAGGTGCGCGTGTTCAATGCCAACGGCCAGCGCGGTCAGGCCGCGCACGTGGCCTCCGAGCTGGGCGACCTCGGTTTCGCCAGTGCGCCGGACGTGCAGATCGGTAACGATCCGGTATACGTGAACGGCGACCTCGAATGCACCGGGCAGATCCGCTTCGGTGCGAGGGGCCGGTCCGCCGCGGCGTCGGTACAGCTGGTGGTTCCGTGTGCCGAGCTCATCGAGGATCAGCGCCAGGACGACACCGTGGACATGGTGCTGGGCTCGCTGTTCCGCGATATCCGGCCCGGTACCGACGCCGAGGAGGTGCTGAAGTCCCTGAAGAACCCGACGCCCGGCACCGCGCCGGCCATCGACCCGAAGCTGCTGGAGGCCGCGCGGCACGCGAAGTGCTGAGAATCTCTTTCGCGGGGTGTGTGCTCTGACCGACAGACCCGGCGCGAAACTCCAACCGGCGCAACCGTATATATGAATCCGGATAACAGGAATCGCCGCGATCCTTCGATCGCGGCGATTCGTTTTGCCCGGTCCGGACCGACTGTCAGCCGGGCCTCGTGGTCGTCCAGCCCTCTGTCACGACACCGGAATAGGGGTGGTGACGTCCAGACGCCCGAACAGACCGAACAGTTCGTCAGCGATGCCGGGCGCGGCGGCGGACACCAAATCGCCTGCGGCGCCCGGCGAGTCGGGTCCGGGCGGGAGGATCAGACGTGCACCCGCCTCGGTGGCGATGAGCGCGCCCGCCGCCCAGTCCCACAGGTTCAGGCCGTGCTCGTAGTAGGCGTCGGTACGGCCCTCGGCGACGGCGCACAGGTCCAGCGCCGCCGAGCCGAAGCGGCGGATGTCGCGAATGTGCGGCAGCACCTGCGCCACCAGCTCACCCTGCCGGGTACGCCGCTCGGTGGCGTAGGCGAAGCCGGTGGTCACCAGCGCCATGGACACCACGTCGACGTCGTTGGCACGCAAGGCAATCGGCGCACCGCCCGGAGCGGTGCCGTCCACGCTGGAGTCGGCGCGGTGCGCACCCAGCCCGAGCCCGGCGCTGTAGGTGACCACGTGCGCGACATCGGCGACCGCGCCCGCGACCGGGCGGCCGCCGCGGACCGCGGCCACCGACACCGAGTAGGACGGGATGCCGTAGACGAAGTTGACGGTGCCGTCGATGGGATCGACGACCCAGTGCACCAGATCCGAGTCCTCGGCCAGGTTGCCGCCGTCCTCCTCGCCGACCACGCGGTCGCCGGGGCGCAGTTCGGCGACCAGTTTGCGGACCAGCTGCTCGGTCTCGGTATCGACGATCGTGACGGGGTCGGTGGGAGTGCTCTTGGACTGCACAGCGTCCTGCTCGTGCGCGCCCGGCCCGAAGACCTGCGGCCGGCGCTCGCGGACGTGCGCGGCGGCGGTCTCGGCCAGAAATACCGCGACGCGGCGCAGTTCGGCAATATCGGACGTGTCGGTGTTCGTGGCTGGGGCGGGGACGGTGGAAGTGAAATTCGATTCCGGCACGAGCACCATCGCAGCACAGATCCGGCATCCGGCGCATTAGGCTTGTCGTGCACGACACAAGGCGGAGGTCGATCGAGCGGTCATCGGCCGGTGGCTTCGACTCGCCGGCATCCCTGGAGAACGAGGAGTGGTCCATGTCCGATCCCGGACGCGCGTTCGGCATCGATATCGGCGGCAGCGGTGTGAAGGGCGCCGAGGTCGATCTCGCGACCGGCGAGCTGGTCTATGAGCGCATCAAGATCGCGACGCCGCACCCGGCCACTCCGAACGCGGTCGCCGAGTCGGTCGCCAAGCTCGTCGCCCAGTCCGGCTGGGAGGGCCCGGTCGGCATCACCATGCCGAGCGTGGTGCTGCACGGGCAGATCCGCACGGCCGCCAATATCGACCCGACCTGGATCGGCATCGACGCGCGGCACCTGTTCTCGCTGGCGCTGGGCGGCCGCGAGGTGACCGTCCTCAACGACGCCGACGCGGCGGGCATGGCCGAGGACCGGTACGGCGCGGCAAAGGATCTCGACGGTTTGGTAATGCTGCTCACCTTCGGCACCGGTATCGGATCGGCCATGATGTACAACGGCGTGCTCCTGCCCAACAGCGAGCTCGGGCACATGGAGGTCGACGGCCGCGAGGCCGAGCACCGGGCCGCCGCCTCGGTCAAGGATCGGGTCGGCATGTCCTACCCGGAGTGGGCGCGGGAGGTCAGCAAGGTGCTGGTTACCGTGGAAAACCTGTTCTGGCCGAGCGTGTTCGTGGCGGGTGGCGGCATCAGCCGCGACTACCAGGAGTGGATTCCGTTGCTCACCAACAGAACCCCGGTGGTGCCCGCCGCGCTGCGCAACACCGCCGGCATCGTCGGAGCAGCCATGGCGGTGTCAGCCGGGATCGCACCGTAAGTAAGCTGGTTCGATCGTTACAATGGAACACATGCCCGGCGGTAGGCCGGAAACCGACACCGGCACGAGAGCCGGTTTACCCCCCGACAGAACCGCTCCGCCGGATCACCACTCTGGCGTGACGCCGCACGAGACCGTCACGAAAGGGCGTACGTGGTAGCCACGAATACCCGAGAGACCGCCGAATCGGCCGAGGCCGCCGACTCCGCGGACACCACCGCAGAACGGCCGGTCAAGAAGGCTGCCGCGAAGAAGGCCCCGGCCAAGAAGGCCGCGGCGAAGAAGACTGCGGCCAAGAAGACCGCGGCGAAGAAGGCCACCAAGGCCACCGCCAAGAAGACGGCGGCGAAGAAGGCTTCGCCGAAGAAGGCCGCGGAGCCCGGCGCCGAAGGCGCTGAGGGCGACGAGGTCCTCGACGACGACTCGCTGGAGCTCGACGACGACCTGGGTGACATCGAAATCGACGAGGACGACCTCGGCGAGGACGAGGAGCTGGTCGACGAGGTCGAAGAGGACGAGGAAGCCAGCCCGGCCGCTCCCGCCGCCGAGGGCGAGGAGGCCGAAGAGGCCGACGAGCCGTCGGAGAAGGACAAGGCGTCCGGCGACTTCGTCTGGGACGAAGAGGAATCCGAGGCGCTGCGCCAGGCCCGCAAGGATGCCGAGCTCACCGCCTCCGCCGACTCGGTCCGCGCCTACCTCAAGCAGATCGGCAAGGTCGCGCTGCTCAACGCCGAGGAGGAGGTCGAGCTCGCCAAGCGCATCGAGGCCGGCCTCTACGCCACCGAGAAGCTGCGCGAGTTCGCCGAGAAGGGCGAGAAGCTGCCCGTGCAGTCGCGCCGCGACTTCCAGTGGATCATGCGCGACGGCAACCGCGCCAAGAACCACCTGCTGGAAGCCAACCTGCGACTGGTCGTTTCGCTCGCCAAGCGCTACACGGGCCGCGGCATGGCGTTCCTGGACCTGATCCAGGAAGGCAACCTCGGCCTGATCCGCGCGGTCGAGAAGTTCGACTACACCAAGGGTTACAAGTTCTCGACCTACGCGACGTGGTGGATCCGTCAGGCCATCACCCGCGCCATGGCCGACCAGGCCCGCACCATCCGCATCCCCGTGCACATGGTCGAGGTCATCAACAAGCTCGGCCGCATCCAGCGCGAACTCCTCCAGGACCTGGGCCGCGAGCCCACCCCCGAAGAGCTCGCCAAGGAAATGGACATCACGCCCGAGAAGGTGCTGGAAATCCAGCAGTACGCGCGCGAGCCCATCTCCCTGGACCAGACCATCGGTGACGAGGGCGACTCCCAACTCGGCGACTTCATCGAAGACTCCGAAGCTGTCGTCGCGGTCGACGCGGTGTCCTTCACGCTGCTACAAGACCAGTTGCAGTCGGTCCTCGAGACCTTGTCGGAGCGCGAAGCGGGCGTCGTCCGTCTCCGCTTCGGCCTCACCGACGGCCAGCCCCGAACCCTGGACGAAATCGGCCAGGTCTACGGCGTCACCCGCGAACGCATCCGCCAGATCGAGTCCAAGACCATGAGCAAGCTCCGCCACCCGAGCCGCTCCCAGGTCTTGCGCGACTATCTGGACTAGCGATCACCCGAGATTGGGCCGCTGAGCTACGGCTCGGCGGCCCAATCTCGTATCAAGACCCGGGCACAACGTCCGAGGGGTGCGTGTACGGGCAGAACCGTATCCGTCGAACTCTTCGCGATGCGGAGACGATGGGTGGGTCAGCGGGCTTATCGGGCCGTGACGAACCCCTGGGAAACCAGCCAGTCGCGCGCGACGGTAGCGGGTTCGGCGCCTTCGAGGTCGACCTTGCGGTTGAGTTCGGTGATCGTCTCGTTGGTCAGCAACCGCGAGATCGGCTCCATCACCGTGGCCACCTGAGGGTGCGCGTCGGCGAAGGATTTCCGCATCACCAGTGCCGCATTGTATTTCGGGAAGAACCCGACATCGTCGTCCAGAATGCGCAGGTCGAGGGCTTTGATACGGCCGTCGGTGGTGGCGACCGACCCGAACTGGCAGCCGCCGTTCGCGGTGGAGGTGTAGACCAGCGCGTCCTGCATGATCTGCTTGTGCACCTTGCCGATGTCGACGCCGTACTTGCGGGCCATGCCCGGGAATCCGTCCTGGCGGACACTGAATTCGGTGCCCAGGCAGGTGGGTCCGGTGCCGGGTTCGGTGTTCACGGCCCGCGCGTAGTCGGAGAGCGTCTTCGTCCCGGTCCGCTGTGCGCTTGCCACATTGGTGACCAGCGCGTAGGTGTTGTTCATCGGGGCGACGTCCGCCCACAGCATGCCGTGCGCGGCCAGGTCGGCGTCACGTACGGCCTCGAACTGCTGCTGTGAGTCCGGAATCGGCGTCTCGTTGCCCAGATAGTTGATCCAGCCGGTGCCGGTGTAGTCGTAGGCAATGTCGACCTGTCCGTGCAGCTGGGCATCGCGCAAACTGTTGGACCCGGTGATATTGGTGAGATCGCGCACTCGAGCGCCTGCCGCGGTGAGCGCGAATTCGATCATATAGCCGAGAATGTTCTGCTCGGTGAAATCCTTGGACCCCACCGTGATCGCCACCCCCTGCAACCTCGGATCCGGCCGGATGCTGCCGGCTCCGACCTGCAATGGCACCGCCCCGCCGGACTCGAGCCCGCATCCCGCCACCAGCATCAGCCCGAGCACGGCCAACACCGCCGTCCATCGTCTCCTCATCGCAGACCCCGTGGGCCGAGGAACTGTTCGGCGAGCGCTCCCAGCCAATCCACCAGCAGCGCGAGCGCCACCGCCAGCATCGCCCCTACCCACAGCGTCACGTTGTCCCGCAACTTGTATCCGGTATCGATGAGAATTCCCAGCCCACCCGCGCTGACCAGGAACGACAGCGTCGCCGTCCCCACCGCCAGCACCAGCGAGGTCCGCAGACCCGCGAGGATGTACGGCACGGCAAGCGGAAACTCGATGCGCCGCAACACCATAGCCGCGGACATCCCCTGTCCCCGCCCAGCATCCACCAACGTCGGATCAACCTGCTGATACCCGAGAATGGTGTTCCGCAACACCGGCAACAACCCGTAGAACGCGATCGGCACCACCCCGACCCAGAACCCCGTACGCTGGGTCACCAGGTAATAAAGCACGATGAGCCCGATAGCCGGTGCAGCCGCACCGGTATTGGCCATCCCCACGAAAAGCGGTGCCAGCCTGCGAAATCCGGGCCGGGTGAGCAAGGTCCCCAATGGAACCGCGATAGCGACAACGATGGCCACCACCGTCGCCGTGATCACGACATGCTGTCGAGTGACGGTCCCTATATTCGCCGCATTCATACTCGCCTTCTGTGTGGCTGTCAGGTCCCGATCGAATGCCCACACCAGCACCGCCACCCCCAGCCCCACCGCCAACACCGGCTGCGCCACCAGTCGAATCAGCTCCGACCGCCGGTCGGTATTCCGCCCCCTCATGCCCGCTCGCCCGATTCCGCCGCGCTGGAATCCTTGACCGCATCGGCGGGTTTCGTGGTGGCTCGGCCGCTCTCGGCGCGGGTGGTGGAGAGGTGGGTGACGAGGGTGTCGATCGCGATCAAGCCCACGTATTCACCGTGATCGCCAGTGACCACGGCGTGGGCGGTGCTCTCGGTGAGCAGCATTTCCAGCGCCTCCTGCAGGGACGAGCGCAGGGCGACCGTGCCGGTGACCGGGTGTCCGGCCTCGCGCAGTGCGGGGGCGTGGGCCAGCTCCTCGGCCGAAACCCAGCGCAGGGGACGCTGTTCCGCGTCCAGCACGAGGCCCCAGTGCCATTCCCGCTCGGCGAGGGCGTTGAGCAGGGGTTGCATCTCATCGGTTTCGGCAGCCGTCGGGCACTGCCCGAGTTCGACGTCCTCGACGCGGGTGAGCGTGAGCTGTTTGAGCCCGGCGTCCGCTCCGACGAATCCGGCGACAGTGTCGTCGGCGGGTGCGGCCAGGATGGCGGCCGGGGTGTCGTATTGCAACAGTCGGGAGCCGTTGCCCAGCACAGCGATTCGATCGCCGAGTTTGACGGCTTCGTTGAAATCGTGGGTAACGAAGACGATCGTCTTGTGCAGTTCGGCCTGCAGGCGCAGCAGTTCGTCCTGGAGGAGCCCGCGGGTGATCGGGTCGACCGCGCCGAACGGCTCGTCCATCAGCAGGACGGGCGGGTCCGCGGCGAGTGCGCGTGCGACGCCGACGCGCTGCTGCTGACCGCCCGACAGCTGGCGCGGGTAGCGGCGGCGGAAGGTGCCCGGATCCAGGCCGACCAGGTCGAGCATCTCGTCGACGCGGGCATTGATCTTCGCGCGATTCCAGCCGAGTAGCGCGGGCACCGTGGCCACGTTGCGCGCCACCGTCTGATGAGGGAACAGCCCGGCCTGCTGGATCGAGTACCCGATCTGTCTGCGCAGCTGGTCCGGATCCTGACGACCGATATCATGCCCGTCGATGGTGATGGTGCCCGAACTCGGCTCGATGAGCCGGTTGATCATGCGCATGATGGTGGTCTTGCCGCACCCCGACGGGCCGACGAACACCACGATCTCCCCGGCCGGAATGGTGATGGAGAATTCGTCGACCGCCGGATCCCGTTGCCCCAGATAGTGTTTGCTGACCGTGTCGAGCACGATCCGCGCGCCACGTGGCGCGTGCGCGGAATCGTTCGCCGCAGTGACGGTTTCAGACACGAATCCCCCTCGGAGTAGTGAATCGGCCGACGCCGGCCAGCAGGGCGTCGAGCAGCAACGCCAGCACGATGATCAGCACCGTGCCGGTGAAGGCCTGCGGCACCGCGGTCGGGCTGCCCAGCCGGGCCAGCCCGGAGAAGATCAGGTTCCCCAGTCCGGGCCCCTTCGCGTAGGCGGCCATGGCCAGAATCCCCATGATCATCTGGGTGCTGACCCGCATCCCGATGAGGATCGACGGCCACGCCAGCGGCAGTTCGATGCCGACCAGTACCCGCAGCCGGTTCATCCCGACCCCGCGCGCCGCGTCCGACACCGCCGGATCCACCCCGCCCAGCCCGATGATCGTATTGCGCAGGATCGGCAGCAGCGCGTACAGCACCAGCGCGACCACAGTCGGCCGCACGCCCAGCCCCAGTACCGGAATCAGCAAGCCCAGCAACGCGAACGACGGCACGGTGAGAATGATGCTGGCCAGCGCGGTCGCCAGCGCCGACCCCCACGGGCTGCGGTGCACCGCGATCCCGATCAGCACCGCCAACGCGGTCGCGATCAGCATCGACTGCGCCACCGCGGATACATGCAGGTACGAGTCGGTGAGCAGCTGCCTGTGATGATCGACGACGAAATTCCAGAGCGTGCCCAGAAGCCCCCTCCTGCCTAGAAGTTCACCGCACAGTGTATTGACGCGAACCCCGCCTCGAGCCTTTTCGACTGTCGACGAGACGATCAGTAGCACACGCCTGTGGGAGAGACAACGACGCCGCTGCGATCATTGCCGCCTCTTGCTCGTCTGCTCGGATCATCCTCCGGCAGGACGAAGGCCGTTGCGGTTGAACGAACTTCAGTCGGCGCGGTAGCGCAGCATCACCACGGTGTCGAAGTGCCTCGTCTCGGCCAATCGAAGCTGGATGCGCTTGTCCAGTGATGGGAAGAGCGGTGTGCCGCCGCCGAGTACCACGGACGAGACGAACAGCTGGTACTCGTCGATGAGTCCGTGTGGCATCAGCGGGGCGCGTGTGTCCAACGCTCGGGCTATCGGATCGACACTCCAGTCTGTGGGGCGAGAGCTCAGACAAAGATATCGGAGCTCCTGACGCTCACCGATCACCTCAATCTCCTTGGACCAGCACAGAGCACACCCCCTCCCTGGTGCGTGACTACCTGGACTAGCGATCACTCGTATCAAGACCCGAGCACAGTGCTGCCAGTTCGGGTTGGGTGCATGGGATGGTCAGGCGCACAAGGCTCGGGTGGCAGGAACGACGTCACCGATCCAGCGACGAAGCTGAGTGTCGTCGGCGGATTCCGGCCAGTACACGAAGGTGTCGAAGCCGGTCTCCATGGCGAGATCGGCCAGAATGCGGGCCCAGCCCGCGGCATCGGTGCGGATCGGTTCCTCGCCGCGCAGTGTGACCGACCCCGGAGTGTCGGTGATCGTTCCAACCAGTTGTGCCATTCGGGTGATGTCGGCCGGTTTGCGTCCCGCGTCGATCGCGGCGTCAGAGATGATGTCCTGTGCCGCTTGCCATTTCTCGTACGGTAGGTAGTGCGGGATGGGCGCGGCCCACCCGTCGGCGATACGCCCGGTGAGGGCGTTGGCCTTCGGACCGACGCTGCCGAACCAGATCCCGACCGGATGCGCGGGCGCGGGTCCGGACTGCACACCCTTCACGCTGTAATGCGCGCCTTCGACTTTCGCCTTCGTTCCCGGCCGCCACATGGCCCGGATGATCGCGGTGGCCTCCTCGAGCGCCTGCAGCGCTTCGGGATTCGACCGCACCGGACCGCCCATGGCACCGATCGCGGGCCAGAACGCGCCCGCTCCGACGGCGAGTTCGAATCGGCCGCCGCTGAGCACATCCAAGGTCGCGGCCTGCTTCCCGAGCATCGCGGGCCCGCGCAACGGCAGGCTGGCCACATCCGGAAACACCCGCAGCCGTTCGGTTTCCGCCAGCACCGTGGCGATCACCGCGAACGTATCGGCCAGCCCGCCCGAGTACGGATGATCCTGAATGCCGAGCAGATCCAGACCTTCCCGGTCCGCCAACCTGGCCATCGCGCGCAGCTGTGGCAGCTCGGTCACCGTCGGTGCCAACTGAATACCGAATCGTAGCTTCACCCCGTGATCATGCCAGCCGCGTCCGCGCGCCTTCGGCCGGTTCGTGACCGCTGGCGATGACCTCCGGGTTCAGCGCGTCGTGGGCGGAGCGCAGTGTTCGCTTGAAGGTACCGACTTCGGAAAGGGTTGTCGCCGAGCAATTGTCGCGTAGCGTGCACAACAAGGGATGGCCACATTCATGGTGGACTTCCGGGTTCCCCGACGGGCTCGCGGGTCAACTGGTGGTCGAAGCCGATTCCGACCCGAGCAGCGGCAAGCGCTGCGGGGTACGCACGATAGGTTGCTCGGGAGGGTCCGACCGACACGTCATCGGATGCTCGTCCGGGGGATTTCGCCGTCGACGATCCCGATGGCGTCTGCGAGGTGGAGTGCGAGCTCGAGTGCCAAGCGGCGCTCGCCAACCGGTCTGCCGATCGCGAGTTCCGCTTGTTCGAGGCGGTATCGGACGGTGTTGTGGTGAATGCCGAGATTCGCGGCAGTCGCACGAAAGTTGCTGTTGGCGGCGTAGAACGCCATCAGGGTTTCGCGGATGCGCCGCGTCGTGCGGTCGTTGCTCGTCAATGTGCCGAGTTCGGAGCTGACGAACTCGTGGCATCGCTCCGGGACGATCGAGCACATGGCTGCGATATCGACGTCGCGGTAGTAGGTCACCGCGGCGGCGGAAGGGGCGGTCATCTCCGACACACGCAGTGCGTCGAGGGCTTCCCTGTGGCTGTGGCGGAACCCGTCGAGACCGCTGGCCGGATTGCCGATGGCGACCAGGACCGGCACCGAGGGCGACGGGATGCGCGGGTGATCGTCCGCAGGGCCGGCCAGCCAGCACCACATGGTGCGGATGTCGACACGAACGGTCAACCCCGGTGTCCGGGTCGCCCGGCCCAGTTCCCGGACTGCCACGTCGAGCGATGCGCCCGCATCCGCGTCGTTGGTCAAGGCGCGCAATACGATTGCCGTGTGCCGCCCCGACAGCCGGTAGCCCAATCGGTATGTCGCATTGTCAACGTCGGTGTCCGAACCGGAGAGCACGCGGCGAACATCTTCGAGATGGGACAGTGAGCGTTCACGCGCGAGCCGCTCGTCTTCGTTTCGATACTCCTCCGATATCCGTTCGGTCATCAGATCGAGGCACGACAGGATGTACGAGGTGCCCGCTTTGACGACCTCCACCGAGCGGCGATCATTAGGCCCGTAGGCATAGACCGCGTCCGACCACTGTTCGGTCATCAGCTGCGCACCAATGCGATAGCCGCGGATCACCGCGGGCAACGGCAGCCCACGCTGCACCAGCATGCGAGTGCGTTCGACGACCTCCGCCGAGGGCATGAACATTTCCAGCGGCACCCCCCGGGCCAGATAGTCGAACGCGATCAGGGTGTTCGCCCGGCATGTCGCGCGCACGATGTCCTCGATGCCCGCCTGGCGAGTTTCACCGACACGGTCCGCAATGAGTTCCGCGGCGTCTTCGGCGAGTTCGGGGCACCGGGGTAGCAGTTCGGCGGCGACGGCCTGGACCGTCGCCTGGATCTCGTCGCCGCCCGGGCGTGTATGCATGGCCAGATGATGCCAACAACTCTCCAAATGGTCAATTATTCGAATCTGTATTGACCATTTGACAGTGGTTGCCGTCACACCATGGTTGGTAGCTTCGTCGGCGAAACGGAAAAAAGCCAGCTCACTCTCATATTCCTGGTGAATTGCGAATGCGTCGAGTGGTGTAGCCATGTTGTGCGATCCGTACAAAGGCTGTCCGCTCGGAACGGGTCGCGCGATTCCCGAGCGTGCGGCCACCTGACCACGACGAAGATCAAGAGGAGTAACCAATGGGCGCGTTCGCCCCCGCAGCGGGACGGCTCGGGCACGTCGATGTGCTGATTGTCGGCGCCGGGATTTCGGGTATCGGAATGGGTTGCCACCTCACGACCAAGCAACCCGGTCGCGACTTCGCGATCGTCGACGGTCGCGATGCGATCGGCGGCACCTGGGACCTGTTCCGGTATCCGGGAATCAGGTCCGATTCCGACCTGCACACCTTCGGTTACGAGTTCAAGCCGTGGACGAGCGACAACGCGATCGCCGATGCCCACGAAATCCTGGACTATCTGCGCGAAGCGATCGACGAGCACGACCTCGGGCGCCGAATTCACCTCGGCCACAAGGTGTTGCGCGCGAACTGGTCGTCAGCGGATGACAAGTGGACCGTCACCTTGCGGCGGAGCGATGATGAGCAGCTGATCGAGGTCACCTGCAACGTGCTCTTCTGCGCCTCCGGCTACTACGACTACGCGGGCGGCTTCGCCCCCGTCTTCGAAGGTCGGGAAGACTTCTCCGGACCGATCATCCATCCCCAGGCGTGGCCGGCGGGATTCGACTACACGGGCAAGAGGGTCGTTGTGATCGGGAGCGGCGCCACGGCCGTCACGATCGTGCCCGCGATGGCCGAGGATGCCGCCCACGTCACCATGCTCCAGCGGTCGCCGTCCTATGTCCTCGCGGTTCCCCGGCAGGATCCCATCGCGAACACGCTGCGCCGTCTGCTGCCGGATTCGGTCGCCTACCGGATTACCCGCCGCCTCAATCTTGCTCGCCAGCGAGGGATCTACCTCGGATGCAAGCGCTACCCGAGGCTGGCCCGACGGCTGATCCGTATTGCCAACCGACGACTCCTGCCCGATGGGTACGCCGTCGATACCCATTTCAACCCGGACTACAACCCCTGGGATCAGCGTCTGTGCATGGTTCCGGACGCGGACATGTTCAAGGCGATCTCCGCCGGAAAAGCGTCGGTCGTCACCGATCGGATCTCGCGTTTCACCCCCGACAGCATCCTGCTCGAATCCGGCGCATGCCTCGAGGCCGATGTCGTCATCACTGCCACGGGCCTACGGCTGCTTCCCTTCGGCGGTATCGAGGTGAGCGTGGACGGGCAGCGACTCGACGTTGCCGATCGTCTGACCTTCAAGGGCATGATGCTCAGCGGCGTCCCCAATTTCGCGTTCATGTTCGGCTACACGAACACCTCGTGGACGATGAAGGTGGATCTGGTCTGCGATCACCTGTGCCGAATTCTCGCGCACATGGACCGGCGCGGACACACGTCGTTCATGCCCGTCGACAACGACCCCACCGTCACCCGCAAGCCGATGCTCGATCTTCCCGCCGGATACGTACAACGTGCGATAGACCTTTTCCCCCAACGGGGTTCGCACGGTCCGTGGACGATGGAACAGAACTTTGGGTTCGACAAGGTGCTGCTGCGCGAGGGGCCGGTCGAAGATCCCGCACTGCGCTTCGCGACCGGGCGGCTCGAGGTTCGTGATCCCTCGACGGCAGAACGAGTGATCGCATGAACGTGCCGCATTGGATCGAGGTCGACGGTCGCCGGACCCGTGTCCGCGTCGCGGGCGACCCCGACCGGCCACCGATCCTGCTCCTGCACGGAATCGGCCGTAGTCTCGAGGACTGGGCGTCGCAGTTCCGGTTGCTGGCGGCTTCGCATCGGGTGATCGCCCTGGATATCCCCGGTTTCGGGTTCTCGGCCCGGCTCCGGGAACCGAGCAGCCTGGAGGTGTTCGCCCACGGGGTCGCGCGCACACTCGATGCGCTGGGAGAGAACCGGCCCGTGCACTTGGTGGGTAACTCCCTCGGTGGCGCTGTCGCGATGCGACTACTGGTCGCTGCCCCCGAACGAGTCGCGAGTCTGACGCTCGTCGACAGCGCCGGGTTCGGTTCGGAGGTGACCCCGCTGCTCCGCCTGCTGGCGGTGCCGGGCCTCGGTCGTCTTGTCGCGGCACACACCACCCGGGCCGGCGCACGCATGCTCGAGCGAACGATCTACGCCGATCCGGCCTTGGCGACCGAGGCCAGGATCGAGCACGCACTGGCCATCGCCGAGCAACCTGATCCCGGATCGGTGACTTACGAAATCGCGAGGGCGCTCGCCACCTGGCGGGGAGTCAGGTCGCGATGGCGATCCGAACTGCTCGCG
Source organism: Nocardia sp. NPDC046763 (assembly GCF_040645495.1). Classification (NCBI taxonomy): domain Bacteria; kingdom Bacillati; phylum Actinomycetota; class Actinomycetes; order Mycobacteriales; family Nocardiaceae; genus Nocardia; species Nocardia sp. NPDC046763. The sequence goes on from NZ_JBEYYI010000006.1 coordinate 116,793, forward strand.
GCTGTCGCCGGGCATCCTCGGCCCACTCTCCTCATGTGGGGCGATCGGGACCGCGTCCTGCCGTCGCACCAGTTGTGCGCTGCCTCGCACCTCATCCCGCACGCCCGGACCCACCTGTTCGCCGGGATCGGCCACGCGCCTCAGATGGAATGCCCGAACGAATTCGCCGAGCTCGTCACGGAATTCGTGGGGAGCCTGACCGAGGCCGGAACGCAGCGAGGCTGAACCTGGTCGCGCGCCGACGCAGCTTCGCGACTTCCGCACCGGGCGTGTCGCCCGCTGACAGCTGCCGGAGCGGTTTCGGCAAGAGCGACGAGGAACGCCTACGCCGACGGTCTGCTCGACATCGTCGAGCTGGTCTGACCAATCCGGTTCCGTCAATCTCACCCACCGAACCATCCCCCGATCGAAAGGCTCCCTCGTGTCGAATCTGCAGAAGGTCACCGTTCTCGGCGGTGGCGTCCTCGGCAGCCAGATCGCCTGGCATTCCGCGTTCAAGGGCAAGGATGTCGTCGTCTTCGACATCTCCGGCGCCGCCCTCGACCGCTGCCGGGCCGCGCATGAGCAGTACGCGGCGATCTACCTCGCCGAGGTCGGCGCCACCGACCGGGACATTGCCGACACCCGCTCTCGACTGACCTACACCACCGTTCTGTCCACCGCGGCCGCGGGCCGAGACCTCGTCATCGAAGCCGTCCCCGAGATCCCCGACCTCAAGACCCAGGTTTACCGGGAAATGGCGCTCCTGCTCTCCCCGGACACCCTCGTCGCCACCAACTCCTCGACGCTGCTGCCCCGGGACTTCGCCGACGTGACCGGACGTCCCGCCAAGTACTGCGCGATGCACTTCGCCAACATGATCTGGGCGATGAACGTCCTCGAAATCATGGCCCATCCCGGAACAGCGGACGACACCCTCGTCGCGGTGACCGAGTACGCCATCGAGATCGGCATGATCCCGATTCCGGTCCGCAAAGAACAGAACGGCTACGTCCTCAACACCTGGTTCGTGCAACTGCTCAACGCGAGTCAGACCCTCGTCACGAACGGCATCGCCACCCCCGAGGACATCGACCGCACCTATTTGATCGCCAATCCCGGTGCACCCCGCGGCCCGATGGGAGCTTTCGACGTGGTGGGCATGGAGACGGCGTATAACGTTGTCGCCCATTGGGGTTCGGTGACCGGCGACGAGCAGATGCTCGCCAACGCCCGCTATATCAAGGAGCACTTCCTCGACAAGGGCAAGCTGGGTCTGCAAACCGGCGAGGGTTACTACACCTACCCCGATCCCGCGTACGCCGACCCCGGATTCCTTGCGGTGCCGGACATCTCCCAGGCGGCCGATATCGCCGCGTTGGCGCGGCCGCACTAGCCCTGGCACGGGCGGGTGGGGCGTTCACCGACCGAGACCCGCACTTCGCTCAGCACCAGGTCGTTCATCTCTATCCCAGGAGGATCCTTGAGTTCCAGATCCCGTCGAGGCCAGGTCGCGGCGGCACTTGCCGTAGCGCTGATGCTCGCGGTCGCGCTGACGGCGTGTTCGAAGAGTTCGTCGCCGTCGCCGAGCGAAGCCACGAAGGAGGACGCGGCGGTCAACGCCTACGTCTACACCTATCCGCTGGTGACGATGGAGGTCACGCGTCGGCAGCTGACAAACCTGCCACGCCCGAACGGGCGCACCGCGGCACCGATGAACCAGTTCGCCAATATGGCGTTTCTGCCCGATGCATCGTTCACCGCCGTGGTACGCCCGAATGTCGACACCCTGTATTCGTCGATGTTCTACGACGTGTCCAAGGAGCCGCTGGTGATCAGCGTTCCGGACATGGGTGATCGCTACCACCTGTTTCCGATCCTGGACATGTGGACCAATGTGCAGGCGTCGCCGGGCACCCGCACGCTCGGCGCGGGCCATGGATATCAGTTCGCGATCACCGGCCCGAGCTGGCACGGCACCCTCCCGGCTGGGGTGCACGAGTACAAGATGCCAACCGACGGCGGCTGGGTCATCGGCCGGATTCAGGTCAACGGACCCGACGACATTCCCGCGGTCGCCGCGATCCAACGGCAGCTGACCGCCGTGCCTCTGAGTGCCTACGGCACCGCCTACACGCCACCCGACAACACCGACCTGCACCCGGACTGGCCCACCGGTCAGGAGGTCGCCGCCTACATCCACAACCTCACTCCGCAGCAGTACTGGGACCTGTACTACTCGAGCCTGTCGCACAATCAGCCGCGACCGGAGGACAAGAGCCTGCTCGACCGGTTGGCCGAAGCCGGGTGGACACCGGACAAGAAGCTGGACCTGAGCCGACTCCCGGAGCCCGACCGCGGAGCGTGGCAAGATGCGTGGCCCAAGGCGCTGTCGAAGATCGAGATCGATCTTGCTGGTGCACCGGTCAACGGCTGGAACGTCGCACGCACGGGGATGGGCACCTACGGGACCGATTACGTGCGACGCTCCAATATCGCGCATGGCGGGCTCGGTGCGAACCTGCCCGAGGATGCGATCTACCCGAACACCCGCACCGATGCGACCACCGCACGGCTGAACTCCGACCGGAACCATGTTCTGCATTTCGCCCCCGATCAGATTCCGCCGGTGCACGCGTTCTGGTCGCTGACCATGTACAACGACAAGGGTTTCTTCATCGCCAACCCCATCAATCGGTACGCGGTGCGTGGCGAGCAGCTGCACAAGAACCCTGACGGCTCGCTGGACCTCTACTTCCAACGCGGAAATCCCGGCGCGGAACGGGAATCCAACTGGCTGCCGGCTCCGGTGTCGGGTGACTTCAACCTGGTACTGCGCTTGTACTGGCCCGACACGAAGATCGTCGACGGCACCTGGAACCCACCCGGAATCGCGACCACACCCTGACAATCCGTGCGGTGTGGCCGGCCAGGTTCGTCGGCCACACCGCATGGCAAGCACTCGTTACCTCCGGGACGAGGTCATGCCGGTCCGCCCCGCGTGGTCGAACAGACCGGGCTACAGCCGCGGACCTTCCCCCTGCCCGTGTCGAGGCACCGCCCGGCTCGAACAGCCCGGGATGAGATCCCCACGGACCCAACCCATTCCGCAGCGTCGACTGCAACAGAAAGAGAAGCAACCATCGTGGACCGATTCGACATCACCATGACCAACATCGCCGTGCGGCGCTTGATCGAGACCACGGACAATCCGCGGCACCGATACCTGCTGCAGGCCTACGACCGGCATCGCAATCTGGAGATGGCTGGACGATGGCAGGAGATCTTCGCCCCGGACATGACTATCGAGCATCCCGTCTACCACTTCAACGTATTCGGAACGAACACCGTCCTCGACGGCGCCGAGGCGGTGCAGGCCGTCTACAGCGAATGGAGCGGCACCGGCCAGTGCATCTTCTATGCCGAGGACGAGAAGCTTGCGGTCGGCGACAACATGATCTGCTCGACCGCGGCGATCTACCAGCAGACGCCCGGTGCGATCCTCGCTGCGGGCGGAGCCGACGTCGACCCGGACGCGACCTATCTCGTCAAGAACGTCGAGCACATGATCTGGCCCTACGACGACCAGGGCCGACTGGTCGGCGAGGACGTGTGGGAGATCAACGAATCCCAGCGCGAGATCATCGCGCTGGATCCCGCGGAGGTCCTCACCGTCGAGCGTTCGGGGGAACTGCTCGCTCCGCTCATCAAGCCGCTGCCGCCCCGCCCCTTCTGATCCCCCGGACTTCCGGCTCACCGAACCCGGTGGGCGCCCCCGGAAGCCGAGCACACGTCACAACTTGCTTTGCGATGAGGAACTCGCCATGAAATTTCACACCCTGGCGCTGACAGCCGTTTCCGCTGCCACGAGCGTCGTTGTCAGCGCCGCGACAGCAGCGGCAGCGCCGGACACGACCGCCCCGGCCATCTCCTACCACGCTTCCGTGGTGGGAGATTCGGTGGTCGCGACGCTGCAGGACGGCACTTTCGGGCTCGCCGCCGACCAACGGTCGGTGGCTGTGCGTGATGAGCTCGGGCAGGTGCTCGACACCCTGCCGTTGGCCGCCGAGGTCGACGACCAACAGCTACCGATCCGGCCGGAGATCTCAGCCGACGCACGCACTCTGACTCTGGTTCCGGATGTCACCGGGCTGGTCCGGGCATCGGTGCGGCCGGTGGCCTCGCCGGTGGAGAACCAGTTGGCGATGAACGACCTCATCAACGCGGTCAGCATCAGTACCTCGGTCGGCAGTCTGATCGGCACCGCAGTCGGGGCGGTGGCCGGTGTCGGAATCGGGCTCGCGGTCGCGGGTGCGTCGTGCCTGGTGCTCAGCCTCGGCTGTGTCGTGGCGGTGCTGCCCATCGTCACGTTGGCCGGTGCGGCCGGCGGGCTGACCGGGCTGGTGCTCGCGGGCGGGCCCAGTGCCGCCGTCGCCGCCTACAACTACGTCACAACTCTCAACGCGGCACCGGGCACCAGCCAGTACGGCCAGTACGCGACCGGCGCGAATCACTGAGGGTGAAGAACCAGATGCGAATCAGCACAACAGCACTCGCCACCACCGTCGCGTCGCTCGCAGTGGTCACCGTGAGCGTGGCGGCGGTTCCGGCGGCCGCCGGAACCGGCCCGGATCCGCAGTGGCGGGCGAGCGTCACCCCCGAATCCGTGATCTCGACCATCGAGGCCGGCGGCTTCGTACTGTCGTCGGATCAGCGGTCGGTGACGGTCCAGGACGGCGCCGGCCGGCAGTTGGCCGATCTGCCACTGACATTCGAGCTCGACGGTCGCGAATACGCCCTCGGACAGGAGATCTCGGCGGACGGACGCCGGCTGACACTCACCCCCGATCCGGCGGTCCGGGCCGCGGCCCAGCCGGTGGCCTCCCCGTTGGAGAACCAACTCGCGCTCGGCGAGCTGGCCGGGAAGATGACGACGGCCACGCTGGCCGGAACCGTCGGCGGCACTGTTATCGGCCTGCTGGTCGGGGCGGTGATCGGCTTCGGTTCCTGCCTGGTGGTCGGTCCCGTCTGTCTGGCCACCGCGCCCGCCGCGCTCGCGGCCTTCGCGGGTGCGGGTGGTCTGGCCGGGACCCTGCTGGCGGGTGGCGGCACGCTCGCGGGCGGCCTGTGGAAGTACCTCAGCACACTGCAGGCGGCGCCGGGTGAGAGCGCCTACGCCGAGCAAGGCGGCCTGCTCGACCCGAACGGCACGGGCGTTCCGGACTCGAATCTGCGGCTGCCGAAGATCACACTGCCGAGCGGCTCGTCCAGCCTGTCGGCCGGACGCTGATCGCCTCCGACAGACGATACCGCGCCCTGGGCCGGTGCCGGGTGATGTCTTCCCCGCGTAGTCGACGGTGATGATCCCTGATCGGGTCCCTGAGCTTCGGCTCAGGGACCCGATTCTGTTTCTGTCCCGTGCACAACACCGTCAGTCCGAGGCGGCGGCTCACGACATCTTTCGCCTGCGGCATCGCTCACCACTTTCGCGTCCGGCGACAACGTTGTGCCCTGGGAGGTCGAGCGCGGTCGATCGATGTCAATCTGTGTATCGCGCACCAAGTTTCAAAGCCACTGCGCGTCTGGGGTGTTCGTTGTCTCGGGGGCGGTAGGGTTCGCGCGGTGGAAGGGATGGCATCGATGAGACGGCTGGCGGTTGTGGCGGGGGCGGCGATGGTGGTGGCTGCGGGACAGTTCGGGGTGGGCGCGGCCGAGGACGATTCAGGCGCCCTGGATCGGCTGGTGGGGCTGCTGAACGAGCGGCTGGATACTGCGGATACTGTCGCGGCGGTCAAGTGGGAGGGTGCGGTGCGGGATGGGGGCGAGCCGGTGATCGACGATCCGGTTCGGGAACAGGCGATCTATGATGCGATGGCTCAGTTGGGGGCGGAACGGAATCTACCCGCGGGGCTGGTCCGGCAGGTGTTTCAAGGTCAGATCGAGGCTAGCAAGATCGTCCAGCGGGGGCTGGTGACCGAGTGGCGGTATGGGCTGGCGACGGCCCCGGTGCCGGCGACGGATCTGGCCGGGGTGCGGCCGGTGATCGATGGCCTCAATGTCGCGATCATCGACGAATTGGATAGGGAGCGGACCGAATTGACGCGCTCCGACTGCCCAGCGCGAGTCGCCGCCGGGGTACTCGCTGTCGCCGGGCACGACAATCTCGACGCCCTCCACGCGGCGGCGCTCGTGCGCGCGTCGACTCCGTTGTGCGGGAGCTGACGTATCTCCCCCGGCACCGGAGACTTCACCCCGATAGGGACTGCCTCAACCGGCATCCGAATTGAGCTGCCGAGCAACAGCGTTCGTAGCGACTCAGTCGAGACAGAATTCGTTGCCCTCGATGTCCTGCATCACGAGGCAGGACTCGTTGCCTCCGCCGGCGGGCAGTAGCCGCACACGCACCGCGCCGAGCGCGACCAGTCGTGCGCATTCGGCCTCGAGTGCGGCCAGGCGCTCTTCACCCACGAGCCCAGTGCCGACCCGCACGTCGAGATGCAGGCGATTCTTGGTGACTTTCCCTTCGGGCACCCGTTGAAAGAACAGTCGCGGGCCGACACCCAAGGGATCAACGCATGCGAATGCTGAACCCTGACGCTCAGGCGGCAGGGAGCAGTCGAATTCGGCCCAACTGGCAAACCCCTCCGGCGGCGGCGGAATGACGTACCCGAGCACATCGCACCAGAAACGAGCAACACGCTCAGGCTCTGCGCAGTCGAAGGTGACCTGGATCTGTTTGACCGACGTCATCGGTTCACCATAGCGGCGGGTCCTTCATCCTCCGCGCGGCCCGGCTTCGAAATCGCCACGCCACTTACCCAAGCTCCTTGGCGTTCAACGGATTCCGCGGTAGGTGCGCCGGCGCCTGGGTTCGCCACCGACACGCCGCCTGTGGCACTTCTGTGGAACTTCTCGCGCCATGCCTGTTAATATAAGCCAGAACTTATAAAAAGGAGGCGCTATGTCGCTACTGTCCGATCCCACCCGCCTTGCGGGATTGGTGACTCGCGAGGTGCGGACCGGTTCCCGGGACGGGGTGCCGACCCGGATCGCCGTCGCGCGGCGCAGTTACCAGACCGATCCTGCCGATCTGTGGGATGCGCTCACCAATCCCGAGCGGATCCCGCGGTGGTTCCTGCCGATCAGCGGCAGGCTGGAGGTCGGTGGGCGCTATCAGCTCGAGGGGCACGCCAATGGTGTGATCGAGCGGTGCGATGCGCCGAAAGCGCTTGCCGCGACATGGGAATGGGACGGCAAGGTCTCCTGGATGGAGGTGGGCCTCACGCCGGTGAACGACGGCACCCAGCTGGAATTGACGCACGAGGTGCCGTTCGAACCGGAGATGTGGGGGCGGTTCGGGCCGGGTGCGGTCGGTGTCGGGTGGGATCTCACGCTCGCCGGGCTGGGTTCGTATCTGTCGAGCGGGGAGGCGGTGGATCCGAAGGAGGGGCAGCACGTGCACCGGACACCGGAGGGCCGCGTGTTCATCCGGGCCTCCGTCACCGGATGGGGCGAGGCGGCCATCGCCGACGGCGACGAGCCCGCCACGGCACAGACCGCGGCCGATGCGGCGTACAGCTTCTACACGACCGAGCCCGACAGCCGCCCGGAATCCTGATGGCCGCTTCTCCCGCACGGATTTTCGAGGCGCTCGGCGATCCGATCCGCCGCTACATCCTCGAGCTCGTCGCGGGCGGCGAACAGCCGGCCGGCGCGATCGTCGAGACGGTCCGCGCTCAGGCGTCGATCTCCCAGCCCGGTGTCTCGCAGCACCTCAAGGTGCTGCGCGATGCCGGATTGGTTATCGTGCGCGCCGAGGGCACGCGTCGCTTCTATGCGCTCGATGCCGAGGGTGTGGAAACGGCACAGGCGTGGCTCGCGAGCCTCGGAGATCCCTTGCACCAGCTGGCGAATCCGCTCGATGCTCTCGACACCGAGATCGCCCGCGGCAAACGCACCGGCCGCACCGCCGAGCCCGGACGACGGTCCCGGGCCGGAGACGCCCGGCCCGCAGCCGGGTGACCTTCACTCGGATTGCGTTGTCACCGAGGCTGTTCGGGTGGCGATGACGACGGCCGGCTCGGCGGGCCGGTCCTCCGGAATCCGATGGGTGGCGTCGAGAACTTCATGCGCGAAGGGCCCCGGGACATAGCGCGCCGTCAGCGTGGAGTTCCGGTCGACGAGGTAGCGACAGAGTTCCAGCGCTCCATCGCTGAACGTCCATTTTCCGCCACACTCTTTTGTTTCACGGAATCAACCTTTATAGTTGATTCATGGAAGCAAACAAAGGTCAGGTTTCGCGACTGGCCCGGAGCACCGCACGATTCGCGGAAGCCATGCGGCAGGGCACTTCTCGCGCCTACGACCCGGTCCGGGTCGGGGTGCTGCAGTGCGCGGTCGAGTCCGGGCCGCTGCGGGCCGGGGAGATCGCCGAGCGCCTGGACGCGTTGCCGTCTTCCATCACCCGGCATGTCCAGGCGTTGATCGACTCCGGTCTGGTCAGCACCTCCCCCGATCCGGCGGATCGGCGGGCGGTGCTGGTCGAGGCCACCGAGGCGGGGCGGGCCGAGCTCGCGCAGTTCCTGGAGATCGGCGACCAGGTCTTCGGCGAGGTGATCGCCGACTGGTCCGCCGAGGATGTCGACACTCTCACCCGGCTGCTCGATCGCATGATCGAGGCCTGGGCCGCGGTGGGCACACACCAACAGCAACGGGCGAACCGCAGACGTCCAGGCCGATTCGGCTGGAGCCGGATCTGACTTCAGGAGAGGACCAATTGCCATGGCCACCAACACACCCCTGCACGTGATCATCGCTGGCGGCGGCATCGGCGGGCTGGCGCTCGCCAACGGCCTGCGCCGCGCAGGCGTGAGCGTCAGCGTGCACGAACGCGAAACCCAACGCACCGACCGGCTGCAGGGTTTCCGCATCCACATCAACCCGCACGGCAGCAATGCCCTGGCCGAACTGCTGTCGCCGGAGCTGTATTCGACCTTCGTCGCATGCGCGGGCAAGGGCGGCAACGGGTTCGGTTTCGTCACGGAACAATTGCGCGAACTGCTCCAGATCGATCCGGAGGAGGGTGAGCACACCGCCGGCGGCCACTACGGCATCAGCCGGATCACCCTGCGGCAGCTGCTGCTCGCCGACCTGGGCGACGTCGTGCACTACGGCAGCATGTTCGACCGCTATGAGCGCCTGCCCGACGGCCGGATCCTGGCCCATTTCGGCGACGGCGATTCCGAGATCGGTGATGTGCTGGTCGGCGCGGACGGCGGCACCTCCCGGGTGCGGGCGCAATACCTCCCGCACGCCGAGCGCGTGGACACCGGAATCGTCACCATCGCAGGCAAATACGGCCTGACACCGGAATCGCGGGCGCGCCTGGATGCCCGGCTGCTGCGCAATCCGCTCAGCGTCATCCCGCCCAGCGGCTGCGGAATGTTCCTCGCCCCGCACGAGTTCGACATCCCCGCCGGCGCCGAGCGGATCGCCGGGAACCAGCCCGGCCTGGAGTCCGGTCTACTCCTCGACAACACGCAGCCGTACGTCTTCTGGGCCTTCGCGGCCAAACGCGAACGCTACGGCGCCGATCTGGAGGCGCTCTCGCCCGTCGGCCTGCACGATCTCGCGGTGCGCATGACCACGGGATGGGCGCCCGAATTGCGGGGGCTGGTCGCCGATTCCGATCCGGAGACCGCCACCCTGCTGCCGATCAAGACCTCGGTCCCGATCCCGGCCTGGCAGACCACGAATGTCACGGTGCTCGGCGATGCGGTGCACAGCATGACCCCGTTCGCCGGCATCGGTGCGAACACCGCACTGCGCGACGCCCGGGGGCTGTGCCGCGCACTGGTGGCCGCCGAACGCCGTGAGCTCGGACTGCTCGAGGGCATCCACCGATACGAAACGGACATGATCGACTACGGCTTCGCGGCGGTGCAGACCTCGCTGACCGCGGCCACCCAGTCGGTGTCCGACAGCCGGTTCGCGCGCGGCGCCGGCAAACTCGTCTTCCGCACCGCCAACGCGGTGCCCGCCATGAAGCGAAAGATGTTCGCCGACTTGGGTGCCGAGTGATAGCTGCCGCGCATGTGCCGCCCGCGTGCCGAGCGGGTGGCACATGCGGATCACCACCCTGGGATGTCCAAAGTCCAACGCGGACATGACATTCAGAAGGCTCGCGGATTGCTGACCCGGTGGAGACGTCCCAGCCGGAAGTAATTTGAATGAAACGTTCCCTTTCAATTTCCCAATCCGAACCTTGCCCGGTAGTGTGCCGTCGTCGCCTCCGCGATTGCGAAACCCCTGTTCTGGCAATGGAGTTCGAGTGCTGGAAATTCACCACTTCAGCTACGGGTGGATCACCCCCGTACTGGCCTACATCATGTCCGTCACCGGATCCCTTCTCGGCCTGCGGTGTACGGCACGTGCTCGGTCCGGGGAAGGACGCAGCGGCTGGCTCATCTCGGCGGCCGTGGCCATCGGCGGCACCGGCATCTGGGTGATGCACTTCGTCGCCATGCTGGGCTTCACCATCCGCGGTGCGGTGGTCAAGTACAACGTGCCGCTCACCCTGCTCAGTGCCGTCATCTCGGTCACCGTGGTGTGGATGGGCCTGTTCATCGTGGCCCGCGAGCCATTCGGCCGCTTGTCACTGTTCGCGGGCGGCGCGGTCACCGGGCTGGGCGTCGGCGCCATGCACTACTCGGGCATGTACGCCATGCGGTCCGACGCCATGATCGACTACAACGCCGGCATCGTCACGCTGTCCATGGTGATCGCGGTGGTCGCGGCCACCGTGGCACTGTGGTTCACGCTGGTCATCACCGGTATCTGGGCCACCATCGGCGCGGCCCTGATCATGGGTGTCGCGGTCTGTGGCATGCACTACACGGGCATGGCGTCGATGAGCGCGCACCATATGGACAATCCGGCCACCCCGCAGGGCACGGGCCCGATGGAATTGCTGGCCCCGCTGATGATCAGCGTCAGCATGGTGACGCTCGTCCTGCTCATTCACGTCGGCCTCACCGAGGTGGACGAACGCTCCATGATGCCCGAACCGGAACGGCCCGAACCAGCGGCGCGCGCGGGCTGGTCGCTGCGGGCGGCCTCGGCGGTGGCGGACACGCACGGCTCGGGCCAGGACGAGCCCGGTCCCCGGGACTACCGGACCGCGGGCTTGTACGCACCGGCCGCCGACTATCAGGCACCCGGCCGCCACGAGATGTCCCCGCACGGCGACTGGCGTTCGGACCAGTTCTACCCGGCGGCCGGCGGCTCGGCGGCGCGCCCCGACCGGAATCCGGTTCCGCCGCAGCGCAGTACCCGCTACTCATAGCCGTACCCGGCCCGACTGTGGGCATCTCCAGTACCAATTGGGCAGGCTGAGAATTGCCGACCCGGTTCGCTGAGAATCCGGTCCCGGTGTTCGACTTTCGGGCACATCGGCAGCAAACTGACTGCCGTGGAGCACCACCAGCTGGAGTTGATCTTCGCAGTCCTGTTCGCGACCATCCTGGCCCAGCCGCTCGGACGGCGGCTGGGCCAAGCGCCCGCGGTCCTCATGACCGCCTTCGGCGTGGTGCTGGCCCTGATCCCGCAGGTGCCGAATATCGAGATCGATCCCGAACTCATCCTGCCGCTGGTGCTGCCGCCCCTGCTGTACGCGGCCGCGCGACGCACCTCCTGGCGGCAGTTCGCCGAGAACTGGATAGCCATCAGCCTGCGCGCGGTGGTGCTCGTCATCGTGACCACGGCGGCCGTGGCCTGGGCCTTCCACCTCTGGTATCCGGGCGCGCCGATCGGTGCTGCGGTGGCGCTCGGCGCCCTGGTCGCGCCGCCGGATCCGGTGGCGGTCTCGGCGCTGGCGGGCAAGCTGGGTCTGCCCAGGCGGCTGGTCGCGGTGCTCGAGGGCGAGGGCCTGTTCAACGACGTGACCGCGATCGTCCTCTACACGGCGGCAATTCAGGCCGTGGTGACCGGTTCCTTCTCGGCCTGGGGCGCATTCCGCGATTTCCTGGTGTCGGCACTGGTCGGGGCGGTGGTCGGGCTGCTGTTCGGCTGGGCCGGAAGCAAACTCATGCAGCGGCTGGAGGAGGCCCCGTGGCGGGTGGCGCTGGGCCTGCTGCTGCCGTTCGCCGCCTACGGGCTCTCGGAGTCGCGGGGCGGGTCGGCGGTGCTGGCGGTGCTGGTGTGCTCGATGTATCTCACCGATGCCGCAACCGATTTCAGCGACAGCGACTACCGGCTGGTGGGCGACTCCTTCTGGGAGATCACCGAAATGCTGGTCACCGGTTTCGCTTTCGGCCTGATCGGACTCGAACTGAGCACGGTGCTGCGCGACGCCGGACCCCATTGGCCGCGCTTCATCGGCGGGGCGGCGGTGGTCATCGCGGTGGTGGTGGGGTTGCGACTGATCTGGCTGCTGACCACGACCGTGATCTTCCGATCCTGGTGGCGCACCCGTGACAAGGACGAGCCCCACACCTGGCGCGAGACCGTGGTGACCTGGTGGGCGGGCATGCGCGGGGTCGCCACGGTGGCGCTGGCCCTGGCCGTGCCGTTCACTACCGACAGCGGAAAACCGTTCCCGGGCCGCACCGAAATCCTCTTCACCGCCATCGCGGTCGTGCTGTTCACGCTGCTGTTGCAGGGCCCGACCCTGCCCGCCGTGGTGCGGGCGATGGGCGTGCACGCCGATACCGGCACCGAGCGCGCCTTCGAACGCCAGCTCTGGACCCGGGTGCTGGAGGCAGAACTGGCCCGGCTCGAGGAGATCTCGGAGACCGAGCACCTGCCCGAGGAGGTCTACGACCGGTTGCGCACGGGATTCGAACGCCGTCTGGCCCATGCGGATCCGGAGGCAGCCGAGGGCGATCCCCGGACGCACACCGATCGCACGCTGGCCTTCACCACGAAGATGCGGTCCATCTCCAATGACGTGCTGGAGGCAGGCAGGGCCGAGGCGCTGGCCGCACGCCGCGAACCAGGAGTCCCGCCCGACGTGGTGGACCGGGTCATGCGCCGGCTGGACCTGCGCCGGTGACCGACCGCTACCCGGTCCTGCCCAGCTCGACCAGGACGGCGACGAATTCCCGCAGGAAGGATTTTCGGGTCAGCAGCCGGGAGGTGCGTGCACCGGTCACCTGGGCACGCAGCCCCAGTCGCTGGACCAGCCCGGCCGTCCGCAGCACGTGAAAGTCGCTGGTGACCACGGTTATTCGCGCCTGCTCCGGATCGATTCCGCGCCCGCGTAACTCCCGGACGGTGAACCGCAGATTCTCCTCGGTATTGCGAGACCGGTTCTCGCGCAGGATTCGATCATCCGGAATGCCTTGCGCCACGAGATAATCCGCCATCGCCTCCGCCTCGGCCATGGTTTCGCGGCCGCTCTGCCCGCCCGAGGCCACCAGTAGTGGCGTACGCCCCCGGCGGTGTTCCTCTCCCATCACCTCGAGCGCCCGGTTCAGACGCCTGGCAAGCATCGGTGCAACCCGATCGTGGCGCAGCCGGCAGCCGAGCACGACCACCACCTCCGCGCCGGGGCGCGGGGAAAGCCGTGCACGACCGACCGTATAGCCGGTGAAGCCGAGGAACGGCACCAGCATCGTGGTCCCCGCCAGCGCCAGGACCACTCGCCATCGTCGCATCCCGCCTGTACCTCCTGCTCCGCGCCGAGTCGGCACTGTTCGAGCGGCCTGTCACAAGCCCGGATGAACAGTACTTCCCACGCCGGCGGCGAGGCCGGGCGGCAGCGGATTCGGTCAGAACGCGAAGACGTAGGTGCTGCGGTTCTCGGCCTGACACTTGTTGGCATAGGTGTGCCGGTAACTCACCGGGTTGCCGTGCCAGACGCCGTCCGCCGCCACGGTCACCGGGTCGTAGATCATGGTGCAGAACCGCATCGGGTGGCCGGACAGCTTCTCGAAGTCGCCTCCGGCCGCGGTCAGCTCGTCACACGCCGCCGCGGCCGCCGGGTGGGTGCCCGCCACCACCGGTGAACAAGCCAGCAGCACCGTCTGCTGACTCGACGAGCTCTCCAGCGAATCGCCCTGTGCCAGAGTCAAGGTCAGCGCGGACGGCGATCCGTCCGCGACCGGGTCCGCCTGTGCCGCCGGCACCGCGACCAGCGTCGCCACCACACCCAACCCCGCTCCGACCACACGAACACAAAAGGACATGAGTCACCTGCCTCCTCGAATACGGCTTCCGCCGAATGCGGCTTCCACCGATCGATCGGTCGCGCACCGCTCAGTGTTTCGCCCGGGCACGCACCGCCCCCGCGACGGGCCCTGGCGCTGCCACGCGATGGCGCCCGCATCGGTGAGGGCGTGGTCGGCCGACGTGTCCTTCAGATCGACCCCCGACCTGCCGAGCCGACGAGCACCCTCGACCAACCCCGTGACGACGTGAGCCGCACGCTCGTACGAGAGCCCTTCCGGCGGATGAATATTCGAGATGCAGTTCCGCTCGGAATCGGATCGTCCGGGTCGCGGGCAATGGGTCAGATAGATCCCGAGACTGTCGGCGACCGAGAGCCCGGGCCGCTCCCCGATCAACACCAGCACCGTCCCCACACCAAGCGCCGCTCCGATGTGATCCCCCAGCGCCACCCGGGCCTGCGTGGCGATCACCGGCGGAGCGAGCGTGTACCGCCCCTCGAACGCCGCCAGCAACGCCGCCAGCATGGGAACCCCGTGATCGGCCAGTGCCTTCGACGAAAGCCCGTCTGCCAGAACGAAACCCACGTCCGTCCCGCTGTGCGGCACCGCTGGTTCATCGGTCCCGGGCAGCCGCCCGAGATCCGGACGCCGCAGATACTCCGAGCGATCGCTCGCCCTGCTGCGCACGTGCACCGGCTCACCGAGCCCGAGACCCGTCACCTCGGCGGCCAGGACCGCGATATCGAGCGGACTGTGCACGGCATCCCGGGCCGCCGCATGCGCCGCACGGAACTCGAGGACCTCGGTGGTCGACAAGGCGTCACCGGTGCGCCGAAGTCCGATGCGTGCCTGGGTGGTTCGCCGCAGATCATCCCAGAACGCATGTGCCGCAGCGTGCTCGGCGCGTCCGACGGGAGAGAGCGGTTCGCTGTAGCTCACAGATTTCCTTCCTGATTCGGCCAGGGATACGCCCACCGGCTGGCATCCCGCGGGCGCGCGCTGCTCGCCGCGGATTGCCGCGAGTGGCGATCCGGCCGCTGCCGAGCGATACCGATACCGGCGGACCGGGGCGGAGCGCCCGGGCCGGTAGCGGCGCCGATGCCACGAATCTCGTTGTGATCTCCGAGGTTTCGTCGCTCATGATAGGCGCGCGCCGACACCGGGCCGATCGTCATGCCGCCCCCTTGGCGAGGGCCCGGAGTGGGGAGGTCAGCGGCTCGACGGGGAGGATGCGGCCGGCCGGGCCGAGCATGCCGAGGTGGTCGAGCCAGGCGGCGAATTCGGGAGCGGGGCGGAGGTTGAGGATCTGGCGGGCGTAGAGCGCGTCGTGGTAGGCGAGGCTCTGGTAGCCGAGCATGACGTCGTCGGCGCCGGGGACCGCGATGACGAAGGGGCAGCCCGCGGCGGCCAGCAGGGTGAGCAGGGTGTCCATGTCGTCCTGGTCGGCTTCGGCGTGGTTGGTGTAGCAGACGTCGACGCCCATGGGGAGGCCGAGGAGCTTGCCGCAGAAGTGGTCCTCGAGGCCGGCGCGGATGATCTGCTTGCCGTCGTAGAGGTATTCGGGGCCGATGAAGCCGACCACTGTATTGATCAGGAACGGGTCCAGGTGCCGGGCGATGGCGTAGGCGCGGGCCTCGAGGGTCTGCTGGTCGACCGGCTTACCGCCGACGCCCAGGTGCGCGCCCGCCGAAAGCGCCGAGCCCTGACCGGTTTCCAGGTACATGACGTTGTCGCCCACGGTCCCGCGGCGCAGCGACCGGCCCGCCTCGTTGGCCTCGCGCAGCAGCGAGATGGTCACGCCGAAGCCGGAATTCGCGCCCTCGGTACCCGCGATGGACTGGAACACCAGATCCACCGGCGCCCCCGCCTCGATGAGCCCGAGCGTGGTGGTGACGTGCGAGAGCACACACGACTGCGTCGGAATCTCGAATCGCTGCCGCACCTCGTCGAGCAGGTACAGCAGATCCGCCGTGGCCCGCGGCGAATCGGTGGCCGGATTGATGCCGATCACCGCGTCCCCGCAGCCCAACAGCAGCCCGTCCAGCACCGCCGCGGCGATCCCGCGCGGATCATCGGTCGGATGGTTGGGCTGCAATCGGGTGGCGAGCGTGCCCGGCACCCCGATGCTGGTCCGGAACCCGGAGCGCACCTCGGCCGCCCGCGCGACCGCGATCAGGTCCTGATTGCGCATGAGTTTGCTGACGGCCGCGGCCATCTCGGGCGTGACCCCGGGCGCGACCGCCCGCAGGGCGGCCGCGGCGTCGGGCCGGGCGGCCACCGCGAGCAGCCAATCCCGCAGCCCGCCCACCGTCAGATGCGAAATCGCCCGGAACGCACCCCGATCGTGCCCGTCGATGATCAACCGCGTGACCTCGTCGGTCTCGTACGGCACCACCGGCTCCTCCAGGAAGACGCCCAGCGAAACCTCGGCCAGCGCCCACTGCGCCGCCGCCCGCTCGGCGTCGGAGTGCGCCGCGCACCCGGCCAGTTCGTCCCCGCTGCGCCGCGGTGTGGCCTTGGCCAGCAGTTCGACCAGCCCGTCGAAGGTGTAGGTGCCGCCGCCCAGGCGCTGATGGAAGATCACCCTCCCGATGGTCCGGGCCCATATTGCCGGTCGGTAACCACCGCTTTCCCCTGGCATTACTGCGCGTTACGCGTGCCGGACCGCCTGGGACCGGCGTCCTCCTCCACGATGCGCAGGTCGGCCCGCGACCCCGGGGATACCATGGCGCCATGGCAGGCACCTATCAGCCGCCCTGGCTGCGCACCGTCGATCTCGGCGAGCAGTTCCGCACCCTCGGTGTCTGGTGGCGGCAGCCGCACCGGCTGCGGCGCGCCGTCCAGGCCTATCGGAATCTGCTGGCGGTAACTCCGGCGTGCATCGCCTACGCGTTCGCACTGTTCATCACCTGGTGGACGCTGCGCGGGGCCAGCGACATCGTGGGCCGGCGGCTGATCTTCTCCGCCTCCACGAATCTGCGCAATATGCAGAAGGATCCGATCCAGGTGCTGGTGGCCTCGGCCTTCTGGACCGACGGCGGCTTCCCGTGGGGCGACATTCTCGTCCTGGTCACCCTGATGGCGCTGGCCGAGCGCTGGCTGGGGTCGCTGCGCTGGATCCTGGTGGTGGCCATCGGTCATGTCGGCGCCACCCTGATCACGGTGATCGGCATCGCCCACAAGCTGGACAAGCAGCTGATCGCGACCCGGGTGGCGTTCGCCTCGGATGTCGGCCCGAGCTACGGCATCTCGGCGATGATGGCCACGCTGACCTTCCGGCTGCGCGGCCCGGCCCGCTGGCTGTGGGCGCTGACCATGGTGGTCTATTACGCGTACGGCGTCTGGCACGGCCGCACCTTCACCGACTACGGCCATTTCTTCGCGCTGCTCATCGGTTTCACGGTGGGCGCGATCGCGGTGGCGCTGTCGCACCACCTGGTCGCGGTGCGAGCGCGCAAGGCCGCGGCGAAATCGGTCCCGGTGGCCGCGAATCCGGCCGGGGCTACAGGAGATTCGGCCGGGGCTACCGCGGATTCAGCCGGGGCTGCCGCGGATTCAGCCGGGGCTGCCGCGGATTCAGCCGGGGCTACCAGGGATTCAGCCGGGGACGGGGTCGATGCGGCCGCGGTCGCGCTGGGCGAGCCGGATGGCCGGCTCGACGAGGCGCGCCGCGATCGGGCCGAACACGGCCATCATTAGCACGTAGGCCGAGGCCAGCGCGGCCAGCCGCCCGCTCACGCCGCCCAGCGAAACCGCCAGTCCGGCAATGACGATGGAGAATTCGCCGTGAGCCACCAGGGCCGCGCCGGCGCGGGCCCGGCCCATGCGGCGGATGCCCTGCCACGATGCCGCCCACCAGCCGGTGCCGAGCTTGGTCAGTGTGGTCACCACCGCCAGCAGCACCGCCCAGCCCAGCACCGGCGGGATCGCCCGCGGATCGGTACTGAGCCCGAAGGCCACGAAGAAGATGGCCGCGAACAGATCCCGGATCGGTTCGAGGAGTTTCACGGCCTCCTGCGCGGTGGATCCGGAGATGGCGATGCCGAGCAGGAACGCGCCGACCGCCGCCGACACGTTCAGCGCCGAGGCCGCGCCCGCCACCAGCAGGGCCGCGCCGAGCAGCTTGAGCAGGAACACTTCCTGGTCGTTGCTGTCGACGATGGCCGACACGTAGCGGCCGTAGCGCAGTGCCACGATGAGCACCACGGTGATCGCCACCAGCGCGATGGCCAGCGACCGCAGTCCGCTGGCGAAGCTCAGCCCGGCCAGCATCATGGTGAGGATCGGCAGGTACACCGCCATGGCCAGATCCTCGAACACCAGGATGGACAGCACCACCGGCGTCTCGCGGTTACCGAGGCGGCCCAGGTCGTTGAGCACCTTGGCGACGATGCCGGAGGACGAGATATAGGTGACGCCGCCCATGGTGACCGCGCCGGTCGCGCCCCAGCCCAAGACCAGCGCCACCACCACGCCCGGCGCGGCATTGGCGACGATGTCGAGCAGGCCCGCCAGCCAGGAGCGGCGCAGTCCGGTCACCAATTCGGCGGCGGTGTACTCCAATCCGAGCAGCAGGAGCAGCAGCACCACGCCGATCTCGCCGGCCATGTGCCCGAATTCGGTGGCGGCGCGCATCTTCACGATGCCACCCTCGCCGAAGGCCAGGCCGCCCAGCAGGTAGAGGGGAATCGGCGACATGCCGAAGCGGGCGGCCAGTCGCCCCAGCATGCCGAGCGCGAACAAGATCGCGCCGAGCTCGAACAGGGCTAGACCGGTCGAATCCACAGGTTCAGCCGTCGGCCAGAATGCGAGCGGCCGCGTCCAGCCCGTGCGGCGTACCGACGACGACGAGCACGTCCCCGGAGTCGAGCACCTGATCCGGTCCCGGTGACGGGTGCAGCTGCCCCGCCCGCATGATGGCCACGATGGAGGCCTTGGTCCGCGTCCGCATGGCGGTCTCGCCGAGCATCCGTCCCCGGTACGGCGATTTGCCGCCGATGGTGAGCTGTCTGGTGGTGATCCCGGGTAGGTCCGAGTGTTCTTCCTGGAGCTGTTGCACCAGCTGGGGCGCGCCCAGCAGATTGGCCAGGACCGCGGCCTCGTCGGTCGTCAGGGGCACCTGGGCCTGGCACGCGTCCGGGTCGTCCCGCTGCGACACGATGAGATCGATGCCGCCGTCCCGGTGCGCCACCACTCCGATCCGCCGCCCCGATCTGACCTCGAAATCCTTCCGCACACCGATACCGGGCAGCGCTGTCACATCGACGTTCACGCAGTCCAGATTAGGACAACCCGCGCGAATCCAGGGGAGCTACGACCCGGCAAACGCGGCCTGCACGAGTCACACGATGCGGGCGCGCGCCGGGTCACTCCGCGGTGAGCGGTGCGAACGATCCGTCGGGATCGGGCAGAAAATCGGTGACCTCGACGACTGCGGTCAGCGGCAGTGGGCCGTACAGGTGCGGGAAGGTCATGGAGTCCGGGTCGGTGGGCACGCCAGGCTCCCACTTCACCGGGGAGCCGAGCCGGGCCGGATCCAGGTGCAGCAGCACGAGATCGGTGCGGCCGGCGAAGAGCCGATTGGCGGGCAGGTGGGCCTGGTAGGGCGCGGAGAGGTGGATGAATCCGGTCTCGGCCAGTGAGGGGGCGCGGTATTCGCCTGCGGCGCGGGCGTTTTCCCATTCCGCCCGGGAGCAGATGTGCAGCAGGGTCGGCGGTGTCGTGTCCTGTTCGGTTCCCACCTGTCCAATCTAGGTGAGTGCCGCAGAGTTCAGAACGGTTCGGGCCGGCCCGGGTGGACGGAGATGTCAAGGAGCGAGCTTGAACCATTCCACGCAGTTGTCCCACATCTGAGGTACCGGGTAGTGCGCGGCCCCGGCATGTCGCGTCAACTGCAACCGGCCGGCGTAATCGGGGTACCTTTCGGCGAGGGCGGTCTGGAAACGTTGGGCTCCATCCGGGGGGACGTGCTGGTCTTCTGCTCCGCATTCAATAGCAATCGCGGGTTGGTGGTCGTAGGACGCAAGGTTTGTCAAGGGGTTGATTCGGTCGTAGAAGAAGTTGCCGTACGCATCGGGGGTACCCATGGGAAGGAGTTCGTCCGTCCGGACGGGGTGGTGCATGCCGGGGCGGAGCCAGTCAGGTGTGGCGAGCATCGCCGCTACCGAGGTGATTCGGGGGTCCAGTCCTGCAGCGGCGATGGCGATGTCACCGCCCATGGAGATACCGCCGACACCGATGCTGGAGGTGACGCCCAAATGCGTTACGGCCCAATCGATGACGCGTAGGGTGTCGAGGGCGGTCCGGCCGAGTATAGGCCACATATTGCGGCGGAAATCGCCGAAGACCCTTGCCGAGAGTTGTTCCGGGGACTCACTGCCGCGTTGGCCGTGTTGCCAGGGGTCGAAGCTGAGGGCGACGAACCCGGCTGCGGCGAGCTGCCGAAGCTGAGGCAGCATGTCCTCTTTCGTTCCCGTGAAGTACGGAAGCCAGAGGACGAGGTGGGCAGCCTGCCGCTTATCTACGGGATCTACCCAGATGACAGGGATATCGTCCACTGTTGCCGATGAGGTCGGTTCCTCGGGTGAGGTCTGCATGATCAATTCCTTCCGCCCTCTGCCACATCAGGGCCAGATAAAGCTAAGCTTGATAGCCATCAAGCTAATAATATTAGCTTTGTTGGTCAAGCCGTTACGTCCGATGACTCGAGTTCACAACGGTGGGGTACCGCTGCGGGCAACCGCCGGTGCGGTCCCGAGCCGGACCGGCGACCCTCCCCCGCACCCTCGGACGGTTCGCGCCATCTGGTAGACCGGCAGGTACGACTCCCCGTACCCGACCGTCCGAGGAACCATGAATCCGTCCAGCATCATGTCCGCCCGCGACCTCGAGTTCCTGCTCCACGACTGGCTGCAGGTGGAGTCGCTGACGGCCCGCGAGCGCTTCGCCGACCACTCCCGTGACACCTTCGATCAGGTGCTGCGGCTGTGCCAGGACCTGGCCACCACCTACTTCGCACCGCACAATCGCGCGAACGATCTGCACGAGCCCACCTTCGACGGCGAGCGTGTGCACATCATCCCCGCGGTGGGCAAGGCATTGCAGGCCTTCGCCGACGCCGGAATGATCGGCGCGGCAATGGATTACGAGATCGGCGGCATGCAGCTGCCGCACTCGGTCTATACCGCGTGCATGTCGTGGTTCCACGCCGCCAATGTCGGCACCGCCGCCTACGTGCTGCTCACCACCGGCAATGCGAATCTGCTTGCCGCGCACGGCAGCCCGGAGCAGATCGACGCCTACGTGCGCCCGATGCTGGAGGGCCGCAGCTTCGGCACCATGGCCCTGTCGGAGCCGCAGGCCGGGTCCAGCCTGGCCGACATCGCCACCCGCGCCGTGCCCGCCGCCGACGGCTCCTACCGTCTGTTCGGGCACAAGATGTGGATCTCCGGCGGCGACCACGACCTCTCGGAGAACATCGTGCACCTGGTGCTGGCCCGCATTCCGGGCGCGCCGGAGGGCACCCGCGGCATCTCGCTGTTCGTGGTCCCCAAGTTCCTGCCCGACGCCGAGGGCAACCCGACCGTCCACAACGACGTCGCGCTCTCGGGCATCAACCACAAGATGGGCTGGCGCGGCACCGTCAACACCGCCCCTGTCTTCGGCGACGGCAACTTCACCCCCGGCGGCGAGCCGGGCGCGATCGGCTATCTGGTGGGCGCGCCGAATCACGGTCTGGCCCAGATGTTCACGATGATGAACGAGGCCCGCATCGGGGTCGGCCTGGCCTCGACGGCGCTGGGCTACACCGGCTTCCTCAAGTCCCTCGACTATGCCCGCACCCGCCCGCAGGGCCGCCCGGTCAGTGCCCGCGGCGGCGCGCAGGTGCCGATCATCGAGCACCCGGATGTGCGGCGCATGCTGCTGGCCCAGAAGTCCTATGCCGAAGGCGCACTCGCGCTGCAGCTGTACTGCGGCAAACTGATCGACGAACACCGCACCGCGGCAGAGGAATCCGACCAGGCGCGCGCCGCCACCCTGCTGCGCATCCTCACCCCCATCGCCAAGTCCTGGCCCAGCCAATGGTGCCTGGCCGCCAACGATCTGGCCATCCAGATCCACGGCGGCGCCGGCTACACCCGCGACTACGACGTCGAACAGCACTACCGCGACAACCGCCTCAACCCCATTCACGAAGGCACCCACGGCATTCAGAGCATGGACCTGCTCGGCCGCCAGGTCACCCTGGACAATGGCGCGGCCCTGGCCGCGCTGCTGGAGACCATGGCCGCCACCATCGCCGCCGCCCGCGCGACCGGCGACGCCGAGCTCGCCGAGTACGCCGCCGCCCTGCAGGCCGCCACCGGCCGCCTGGCCGCCACCACGGCCGGCCTGTGGCGCGCGGGCAATCCCGAGGCGGCCCTGGCCAATTCGGCGGTCTATCTGGAGGCGTTCGGCCACGTTGTGCTGGCCTGGATCTGGCTCGAGCAGGCGGTCACCGCCACCACGTCGTCCGCCCAGGACCGTCCGCACGCAGGCGAGTGGGAGACCTTCCGGCAGGGGAAGCGGCTGGCCGCCCGGTACTTCTTCCGCTGGGAACTTCCGCGCACCACACCGCAATTCGACCTGCTCGACTCCTTCGATCGCACCACTCTGGAACTCGACGAGTCCTGGTTCTGAGCCCGGCGGCGCGAATCCGCCGTTCGCGCTGCGCGAACAGCTCCGGGAACCCGTGCGCCACTACGGCGTCGGCGCGGAGCCATGGATCGAGGTCAGGCCGGTCGCGGACCGGCCTCCAATCCAGCCGCCTTGATTACGGTTTGCTGGCGTCCCAGCCACAGAGGCCAAAGGGAGTGTGAGTGTCGGTGTGCCCGGGTAGTCTCCGGGTAGACAACTCGATCAGCGTGTTCGAACGGGAGGTTTCGACATCTCCGGGGGCAGTCACCAGGACCTGTTCGCTTTCAGCGAACTCGCAGGTCGTGTTACAGAAAACACACGGGAAACTGCACGGGAACAAAGTGCTCGCGCCGAACGTCTGACAGAGTAGTCAACAACCACTGCTGGGAAGTAGCGGTAGCGAGGTTCGCGGAATGGACCGCGGGCCCCACACCAGGCGAACGGTGCGTGAGCACCCAGAGCCAGGACGGAGGAGTCATGCCAGGAACCCTGACAAGCACCCCACTGACCGCGGTCGATCGTTGCGACCGCTGCGGGGCGGCTGCGCGCGTGCGCGCAACCCTTCCTGCCGGTGGAGAGTTGCTCTTCTGCCAGCATCACGCCAACGAGCACATGGATCGTCTTCGTGAGCTCGAGGCCGTGATCGACACGGAGTCGGCACCGGCGCTGTAATAGCTCCTCCACATCGGAGAGACTCGATCGGGAGTCACCGTTCTCCGAGAGCCCGCTCGACAATTGAATCTTCCCAATAGAAAACCCGGCAGCGGGCGACCAGCAGGTCGCCCGCTGCTGCTGTGTACGGGACCAGTCGACACGAGATGTGACCGGGGACACGCCAATTACGCTGTGGCCGGGGACACATGAATCCCGCGGTGCGCAACGCGAGATTCGTCATGTGCGCACGGCGAGATCGGGCGGGTACAACGGATGGGTGCCACAGACCTCGCAAGCCACCTACCTGCAGGATCGACATATGGTCGCGGTCTGGACGTGGAACGGCCACGTCCCCGGAAGCGCACCGCGAGACCTGGGCGAGGTGGAGACCCCCACCCTTGCCGTTCCCGGCCGGGACGGCATCGGCGTCACGGATGTGGAATGCGCTCTGGTGGAACCGGAACGGTTATGCACTCTTGCTATCGACAATCCTGCGGACTCGATAGTTCTGCTCCGCGAGGCCCTCGAGACGGAGGTCGAGGCGCGGCGGCTGCCCGTGGCCGCGCACGCCGTCCCGAATGCCACCGGGACCGCAATCGTCTCGGCGGGCCGGACCCTGCGGGCGCTGCGGGACACCGTGACGCTCGGCGCCGAACTGCGCTCCGGGCTGAAGGCCGAGCTGCGGCCCTACCAGGCGCGCGGCATCACCTGGTTGCGCGAGACCACCGCCGCGTACGGCGGCGCGGTGCTGGCCGACGAGATGGGCCTGGGCAAGACGGTGCAGGCCATCGGGTACCTGCTCGGGAAGGCCGGGGACGGGCCACAACTCGTAGTGTGTCCAACCTCACTGGTGGGCAACTGGGCGTACGAGATCGAGCGATTCGCGCCCGGACTGCACGCGGTGGCCTGGCGGGGCGGGCCGGCGCCGGAGGCCGAGCCGGGAACGATTGTGGTGACCGGGTATCCGACCCTGCGCGGGCACGGTGCCGCACTGGCCGGGCAGCGGTGGGCCACCGTGATTTTCGACGAGGCGCAGGTGCTGAAGAATCCGCACACGCAGGTGGCGAAGGCGGCGCGGGCGATTCCGGCCGGGGCGCGGATCGCGCTGACCGGTACGCCGGTGGAGAATCACCTCGACGAACTATGGGCGCTGCTGAATCTGATCGCGCCGCAGGAGTTCACGCACCGGGCGCAGTTCCGGCGGCGGTTCGTACGGCCGATCAGCGAGGGGTCGGCGAGCGCGGCGCTGCGGCTGCGGGACGCCGTCGAGCCGATCGTGCTGGGCCGCCGCAAATCCCAGGTGGCCGCCACGCTGCCGGCCAAGATCCACTGCGATCTGGTGTGCGATCTGAGCGCGGAGCAGGAGCAGCTCTACGACCGGCTGCTCGATCGGGCCGAGGCGGCCGGGTTCGGGACCGGTGCGCAGCGGCACACGCGGGTGCTGGCGGTGCTGACCGAGCTCAAGCAGGTGTGCAATCATCCCGGGCTGATCACCGGGGAGCTGGACGACTTGGCCGGGCGCTCCGGGAAATTCGACGTCTGCTCCGACATTCTGGCCAACAACCTCGATGTGGACGCGCCCACGCTGGTGTTCACCCAGTACCGCAAGACCGGTGAGCTGCTGGTCCGGCACTGCGCCGAGGAGTTCGGGGTGCGGGTGCCGTTCTTCCACGGCGGGCTGAACCAGCAGCAGCGCGGGGAGATCGTCGCGGACTTCCAATCACCGGACGGCCCACCCATATTGGTGCTCAGCCTGCGGGCAGCGGGCACCGGACTGACGCTCACACGGGCCGCCGACGTCATCCATTTCGACCGCTGGTGGAATCCGGCGGTGGAGGCGCAGGCGTCGGATCGCGCGCATCGCATCGGACAGACCCGCACCGTCACCGTCACCACGCTGACCTCGGGCACCACCATCGAGGAGCACATCGCGGGCATGCACGACCGCAAGTCGGCGCTCGCCGACCTCAGCGATGCGGCCGGAGTCGCGGAACTGGCGCGACTGGACGACGAACGACTGCTGGAGCTGCTGCGCCGGAAGCGGGAGAACTGAGATGGCGGACAACGAATTCGGGTACACCGCCTGGGGCAAGGACTGGGTGCGACTCGCGGAACCGCTCAGCCTCAGCAAACCCGAGCCGCTGCTCCCCCGCGCGCGTAGCATCGCCCGCAACAACGGGGTCCGGACCGAGATCGAGGGCACCGTGGTGCGGGCGCACATTCATCGCGGGTCGGAGGCGTCCGTGACGCATCTGGAACTGACATCGTTCCCGCGCGCCACCATCGACGCCATCGCCGCCGTGGTGCCCGCCGACACCCTCACCCTCAGCGACGACCTGCACGCCGCGGTCGTCGCCGCGGGGATCTCGGTGACGCCCATCCTCGCGAGCACCGACTGCACCTGCCGCGCCCGCAACGCCCGCTGCCTCCACATGCTCGCCACCTGCTACGCGGTGGTCCGCCTGATCGACGAAAACCCCTGGCTCGCCTTGGATCTCCAGAGCTATCGGAGCGCTCCACCCGCCACCGACGCCGCCACCCCGGAATCGATCCCACGCTGGACGCCGATCGACGCCCTCGATCCAGCCGTGTTCTTCGGCTGAGCAGGGCAGCCCGCTCGGCCGCCCGGGTTGTCGGACCCGGCGGCTACCGTCGGCCCATGGCGATCTCCACATACGCGTTCACCGCCGAACTCTGGGAATGGGAGGCACAGGCCTCCTGGCATTTCGTGAGCCTGCCCGAGTCGGTCGCCGACGAGATCGAGGAGCGCTTCGGGCACACCGCCGGCGGATTCGGCTCGGTGAAAGTGAAAGTCGTGGTCGGCGGCAGCCGGTGGTCGACCTCGATCTTTCCCGACGGCAAGCGCGGAACCTATGTGCTGCCGGTGAAGAAGGCCGTCCGCGTCGCCGAGGGGCTGAGCGCGGGCGACCCGGTCGAGGTCGAACTGCAGATCGTGTAGTCCGCGCTGGTCAGAGGCGGCGCAGGGCCGCGATGCGCTGGGAGAGCTGATCGGCGGTGGCGAGAGCTGTTGGGGGGCCGCCGCATTCGCGGCGTAGGTCGCCGTGGATGACGCCGTGCGGTTTACCGGTGCGGTGGTGGTGCATGGCGACCAGGCTGTTCAGTTCGCGGCGCAGCTCGGACAGGCGGTCCGAGGTGGCGGCGCGTTCGACAGCGGCCTCCACGCCGGCGCCCGAGGGGCGAGCCTCGGCGGCGGCGCTGCGTTCCTGGAGCTGACGGGACTGGCGTTCGCGCAGCAGGGCGCGCATCTGATCGGCGTCGAGCAGGCCGGGGATGCCGAGATAGTCGGCCTCCTCGTCACTGCCGGAGAAGGTGGCGGTGCCGAAGGAGTCGCCGTCGTAGATGACCTGGTCGAGTTCGGCGTCGGCGGCCAGGGCGATGAACTTCTTCTCCTCCTCGCCCGGCTCGTCCTTCTGCCGGTTGGCGTCGATGAGCAGTTCGTCCTCGAGCGCGTTCGCCTCGCGGTGCGGCTTGCCGATGACATGGTCGCGCTGCAATTCCAGCTGGGCGGCCAGATCCAGCAGCACCGGCACCGAGGGCAGAAACACGCTGGCGGTCTCACCGGTCTTGCGGGCACGCACGAAACGGCCGATGGCCTGCGCGAAGTACAGCGGGGTGGAGGCGCTGGTGGCGTAGACGCCGACGGCCAGGCGTGGGACGTCGACGCCCTCGGACACCATGCGCACCGCGACCATCCACGGGTCGGTGCTCTCGCTGAACTCGCCGATGCGGTCGG
This sequence comes from Nocardia sp. NPDC046763, assembly GCF_040645495.1. Taxonomy (NCBI): domain Bacteria; kingdom Bacillati; phylum Actinomycetota; class Actinomycetes; order Mycobacteriales; family Nocardiaceae; genus Nocardia; species Nocardia sp. NPDC046763. The sequence continues at coordinate 144,024 of NZ_JBEYYI010000006.1, forward strand.
AGGAGTCCGGGTCGTCGGACAACACGATGGTCGGCTTGGTGCCCGAAATGTGTTCCAGCAGTTCGGCGTAGTCGCGCGCCTTCTCCTGGTCGGTGGCGATCACCAGGCCGCCCGCGTCGGGCATGCCGGTGGCGCGCAGCTGGCGCAGGCGGGTGTCGGCGGCGGTGAGGACCTTCGACATCCAGTCGCCGGCCGGGTCGAGGGCGGTGCGCCAGGCGCGGGCGGTCTGCTCGGCATTGAGGGGCTCGCCCAGGCGGGCCGAGTACTCCTCGCCCGCGCTGTCACGCCAGTGCGCCTCGCCGGAGTAGGCGAGGAAGACCACGGGTCTGACCACGCCGTCGGCGAGCGCCTCGGAGTAGCCGTAGGTGTGGTCGGCGCGCGACTTCTCGAAACCGGACTCGTCGGCCTCGTAGGTGATGAACGGGATCTTGGAGTCGTCGCTGCGGAACGGGGTACCGGTCAGTGCTAGTCGGCGGGTGGCGTCACCGAACGCCTCCTCGACCGCCTCACCCCAGCTCTTGGCGTCACCGGCGTGATGGATCTCGTCCATGATCACCAGTGTGCGGCGGTTCTCGGTGCGCACCCGATGCTTGAACGGATGCGACGCGATCTGCGCGTAGGTGACCACCACGCCGTGGTAGTCCGACGAAGTGGACCCGGTCGAGTTGGAGAAGTTCGAATCCAGCTGAATCCCGTTGCGCGCGGCCGACGCAGCCCACTGATGTTTGAGGTGCTCGGTGGGTGCGACCACCGTCACCTGGTCGACCGTGCGGTCGTTGAGCAGCTCAGCCGCCACGCGCAGCGCGAACGTGGTCTTACCCGCGCCGGGGGTGGCGACGGCAAGGAAGTCGCGTGGCTTGGTCGTCAGATACTTGGTGAGTGCCCTGCGCTGCCATGTACGTAACGAACCGCCACCACCCGAAGTCACTCGGTAGAGAGTAGCGATCGAACCCGACAGCTTTCCAATCCGACACAGCCCGGCGGAGTGCCGCACGACACATCGCGGGTCCGGTCCCATTCGAACCGCTGGTAGGCGATGCTTAGGCCACGATGAACGCGCACGACGAATCTCCGCAACACGCCGACGCGTCGGCGCCGACGGTGTCCGTTGTGCTCGCCGCCACACGCTGGGGCCGGGTCCGGCAGCTGGTGGTCCACGTCGCGGCGAAGGCGTGGAACGACGCGATCTTCGCCAAATCCGCGGCGGCCGCCTTCTGGCAGACGCTCTCGCTTGCCCCGCTGCTGCTGGGACTGCTCGGCAGCCTCGGCTATGTCGGGCACTGGTTCGGCCCGAACACGCTGAACATCGTGCAGTCCAAGATCGTCAGCTTCGCCCGGAAGGCCTTCAGCCCCAGCGTGGTCGACAGTCTGGTGCAGCCGACCGTCAACGACGTGCTGCAGCGCGGCCACGGCGGGGTGGTGTCCGTCGGCTTCGTGCTGTCACTGTGGGCCGGCTCCTCGGCCATGGCCACCTTTGTCGATGCCATCACCGCCGCGCACGGCCAGGCCGCTGCCCGCCACCCGGTCTGGCAGCGAATCTTCGCGCTGCTGCTCTACGTCGGCTTCCTCGTGATCGCGGTGCTCATCCTGCCGCTGATCGCCTTGGGCCCCACCCTGATCGGCCGGGTCCTCCCCCACGGCTGGCGCGGGCCGGGCCTGCGTCTCATCGACGCCTTCTATTACCCCGGCACGGGCCTGCTGCTGATCATCGGCCTCACCTTCCTCTACAAGACCGCCCTCCACCGCACCTTGCCCTGGCATCGGCTCTTCGGCGGCGCGCTGGTCGCCGGCGTGTTCTTCATGGCCGCCAGCGAGGGCCTGCGCCGCTATCTGGCGTGGGTGACCCGGACCGGTATTTCCTACGGCGCGCTGGCGACACCCATCGCCTTCCTGCTGTTCACGTTCTTCCTGGGTTTCGCCATCATCCTCGGCGCCGAATTCAATGCCAGCGTCGAGGAATTCTGGCCCGCCCGCGCCACCCGGCTGGCCCAGTTCCGCCACTGGTGGAACGCCCGCAAACAGTCCCGGCCGGCGGACCCGGCGCCCACCGCACCGGAACCGCAGGACCCGCCGCCCATGGCGGAGTCGCGGTCACTGCGATCCAGCCCGTAGGCCCGGTTCGGCCGACTCCCCCTCGGTGCGACGCGCCGAGAAGTACGCGGCAGCCGTGATCGCGATCGCGATCACAACAGGCGCGAAGGCGATGGCGAGGTTGTCGGGCCGATCGGCCATCAGGAAGGCCGCGGCCAATGTCTGTGCGGGAACGCCCCATTGGACGGCAGCCAGAACCCCCGCGCCATGGCCGGCCCGGTGCGACCCCGGCTTGGCCAATCGCCGCCGAGTCCACCCCGAGCTCGCCCCGATAACAGCGGTCGACACCAGCCCCGCCCCGATCCACGGGCCACCCTTCGCCCCGTCCGCCAGTACCGCGAACCCGGTGACCGCGGTCAACAGCGTGAACACCGGAACCGACAACAGCGTGAGCCGCACGGCCCGAACAGCCCCGTCAACCCGAATCCCGCTGGGTTCCAGGCGGATTCGAGCCAACTCGGTGCACTGCACCCCGACGAGGATCGTCAGCGCGAGCGCAATGGTGATGTGTGTAGCCAACAACAGCGGATTCGCCATAGGACCAACCTTTCCTGAGTTCCGACTCAGAATAACCATTTACTGAGTACTAACTCAAGAAATCGGATCCGGTTGACACCCAAGGCTTCACAGCGCGAACGAGCAAGGGAGCCCCCGAGACCGGAGCTCTATACCGTGGTTATCCCTCAGCTCACCACGGCCGCCGGGCGAGCCTTTCCGAACCTGCCTCGGCCCCGCGTCGGATCGGGCGGAACATCACTGGTACGAGCCGGGGGCCGTCGATGCCCCGCCCATATCCCGGCCCGGACGGCAGACCCCGGCAGTAATGCAGCCCGCCAACCTGCCACTGACTCGATGACCGGCCTGCTCGACATTGCCTCCGAGGCGGGCAGGGGTGACGATCGCTGCATGAAGAACGATCGGTTGGACGAGATCTTGGGGCTGCTCGACAACAACACCTGCACGCTGGAGGCGATCAAGGACGAATTGCTTGGTGACGAAGGGCCGGACGGGGTCAACGAGAGCCGAGCGGCCGGGGACGATGAGGCGGGACAACGCGGCCCGTGAGTTCCGCGCAAGCCTCCGGATCCCTACCCATTCGCACCGGAATCGGTTGCGCCGCTTGGGCGATTGCTGCGCTCATGGCCAGAGTGATGCGCACGCCGTCACGGGAGTTGTCCGCGTCGAACGTCACCTCTTGGCGACATTCTTGATCACTCGGCCACCGTGGACGGTAGTCGTGCAGGCAGTCGAGGCCGAGGTGGCGAGGCAGCCGTGTCCGGCCGACCATTCCAACGACAAGGTTCTCGCTGAAAGCCCTCCAGCGCAGTCGATCCCACCTCCGGGTACGCGCCGAACCAATGGAGACGCGCTCGGGTTTCACGTTGCGTTCCAATCCGTCCCGGCGTGTCGGCAGTTCAGACTTCAGATCCACTACGCGGAAAGGCTCATCGGGTTGTCGATGCGCCGCGACGGGTCCAGAATAATCGTGTCGCTGCTGCTGGGTGGAATAGGACAACAAAGTGGGACAGCGGATCATCGAGGTGCCCCTCGACAACGAGCGGACGGTCTTCGTCGAGGTGTCCGATTCGGATAGCACAATTAGCGGGGATGCACTCTCGCCCATAGCCGGCGTCGGCGAGACCTTCACGCAGGCAAGCAGATCGGTGCAAGCCGCCCTGGACAACGTGATCAAACCCGTGATCGAAACAATCGGTGTGCGGCTGGTTCAAGGGGTGCATCCGCCCGATTCCATGGAGTTGGAGTTCGGGCTGAAGTTGTCGGCAAAAGTCGGGGTGGTGCTTTCGTCGACCGAGGCGGAAGCCCATATCACTGTCAAAATGGCATGGAAGCGTTCGCAACTCGAAACCGTACCGCCACCGAGCCAATAACGACAAGTGCGGCAATGGCTCCCACACAATCCTTGGCCGATAGCGGACTGGTCCGGTTCACCTATCGAAACCGGCCGGTCGGTGCCGGGTTCGTCATCGACGAACGTCATATCCTGACCTGCGCCCATGTGATAAACGCGGCCATCGGCCGTGACCTCTTCGCGCAAGAACGGCCGAATACGGTCGGTTCGGTAGCGGTGCGTGTTGAACAGCAATGGATTTCAGTTGAGACCCCCGAGTTGGTGCGATGGATACCACGCGGCATGGACCGACGCGGCGATATCGCGGTGGTCGAAGCGATCGGTGGGCTGCCGAGCGGCACCCGAAGGGTGCCGCTGCGCTGGCCTTCGCGCGGCGAGGACCATCCCTTCAGCGTGCAGGGTTTTCCGGACGGGATCCTGCTAGGAGCAAAGGGCTGGATTCGCCGCCAGTGGACCATCGGCGAGGAATGGGTACAGCTGGAAGGCGACAGGACAGCCGGACGCGCGGTGACCGAGGGCTTTTCCGGTGCGCCGATCTGGGACACCACCCTGCCGGGTGTGGTGGGTATGGCAGTCGCGCGGGACGCAGCAGCGCCGGATGCGATGATCGCGGCGATGATACCGGTGGACCTGCTTGCGAGGTACTGTCCGGACCTGATTCCGTCACGGTTGGCCTTGGATCCGGCATTCGCTGAGTATTGGGACCCTCGGGCGCGCGGCGTGGAGACGGCCAGGGTGGCAGGAGCCTTCTTCACCGATCGAGTACGCGCTCTTACCGAACTCGTCCGGTGGATCACTGCGGACCCGGACCCCGGCGACAATCTCCGGGTGGTAACCGGCGGTCCGGGCTCGGGTAAGTCCGGTGTGCTGGCCCAGTTGGTGACGCGATCAGAACCGGGTTTTCGTCAGCGCTATCCACTTTCGCGCGATGATCCACTTTCCGAGTTGCCCACCGCCGCAATCGACGCGGCAGTCGATGCGCGCAGCCTCAGTTCGTCCCAGATCCTGAACGCGCTCGCCGAGGCGGTGGACTCCGACGCGTCTGACGTGAACAACCTGGTCAGTGATCTGGCCGTGTATGGCAAGGCCGTCACGTTCGTCGTGGATAGTCTCGACGAGTCGACGAACGCGCGAGGTGCCTCGAAAGACCTTCGAAACCTTGCGTGGCTGGCTCGCGATCTCGGCCTGCGGCTGGTTGTCGGCACCCGCCCAGGTGCTCATCGCACGTTGCTGAGCGAACTCGGTCAGACGGCGGAGAGTCGCGCCATGAACCTCGAGTCGGAGCACTATCTCAATACGACCGATCTGCGGTTGTACGTGCTCCGCCGACTGATGTTGAAAGGTGTGCCATCGGCGCGCTCTCGGTCGGATACGCCCTACCGGGGACATCCTCAACTAGCAGAGCGGGTTGCCAACCGGGTGGCGGCCCGGGCTTATCCCTCGTTCCTCATCGCAGCCCTCACCGCGGTGTGGCTTATCGATCGGTCAACGGTGGTCGATGTGGACGAACCCGACTGGGACGATTTTCCGACCACGGTATCCGACGCGATGCGTGCTTACCTGGACCGATTTTCCGACACCGACCGTATCCGAGTGGAAGACCTGCTGCGTCCGCTGGCGTATGTCTTCGGCGACGGCATGCCGCATGACGATATGTGGATCAGGCTTGCAGAGCGGCTGACACCCCACCATGGTCGGCACTACAGCGCCGACGATGTCGAATGGCTGCTCGAAAATGCAGGCGACTACCTGCTCGAAACTACAACGACCTCGTATGATGACGACTTCCCTGTACAGGTTTATCGGCTCTACCACCAGGCTCTGGTGGATTACCTGTGCAAGCGGGATGTCGCCCGCGGAATCGACGGCCCGCAGTTGGTGTTTCGCCAACTGTTCGCAATGGTGCCGCGCCGCAGGGGACAGCTGGATTGGCCGCGTGCCAATTCCTATTTGCGCACCCATATGGCCGATCACGCCGCGGTAAGCGGCCATCTGGGCGAGCTCACCGGCGACCCGGAGTACCTGCTGAACGCGTATCCGGTGACCCTGACGGCTCGCCTCACGCAATACGCGACCATCGACACTCCTGGAGCGCGGACATACCGCGTCGCTGCCGATTTTCTCGGCAACCCGGCGGACCGGTTGTTCCAGTTGCAGCTCTACGCCGCTCGCCTCGGAGAGCACGACCTGGAACGGAAACTCGCTGCGCTGCAGCCTGATTCGGGGCATCGACTGATCTGGACCCGCGAGCCCGACTTCAACCTGTCCCCGGATGGCGGTCGTCCTCCCGGCGGCATTTGGGTCGTCACGGTGGCCGAGCTGGACGGCAAGCCTGTCGCGGTGACCGGCTGTGCGGACCACACGATTCGAGTATGGGATATAGAAACCGGTGTGCCGCGCGGGGCACCGTTCACCGGGCATACCGGTGTCATCCTGAGTTTGGCCGTGACCAGCGCGCACGGTCGTCCCGCGGTGCTGAGTTCGGCTGACGACTCGACCGTGCGGCTGTGGGATCTCGCGACCGGCGAACCGATCGGCCCGCCCTACGCGGGCCCGGCAGGCGTCGTCATGGCTTTGGCGGTAGGCCAGCTGGCCGGGCGCGGTGTGGTGGTGACCGGCGGAGCCGACGGCAAGATATGGGTTTGGGACGCAGCCAGCGGCACCTCGATCGGCGACCCGTGCCTCGGACACAAGGGTGAGGTCCGGTCGGTGCATGTCGTGGAGATCGAAGGACGCCCGGTGGTGGTCAGTGGCGGTATCGACTGCACAATCCGGTTGTGGGACTTGGCCACCCATGAGCCGATCGGTGCACCGATTCACGCGCATACCGGGGGCGTCTGGTATCTCATCATCAGCGAGCTGGATGGCAGGCCGATCGCGGTCAGCGCCGGCGCGGACTCCACGCTGCGGGTTACCGATCTGATCAGCTGCACTCCGCTGGGCAACACGATCGCAGACAGCGCGTTCTCCGTATGGTCGGTTGCGGTCACCACACTCCACGGTCGGCTGGTCGCGATCAGCGGCTCGGATATGAGTTTGCGGATATGGGACCTGCGGACCGGGGAGCGAGTCGGCGAGCAGATCGATGGCAACCGCGGTGAGGTATTGGGCGTCGCGGTCGCACAGCTCGACAGTCGTCCGGTCGCGGTGAGCGCGGGCGGGGATTCCATTGTCCGCGTGTGGGATCTGGCCGACGGCACGTTGCTCAGCCCGCAGACTCCGGGCTACACATTCGGCATGTGGACGGTCTCCGCCACAACCGTAAACCGTGATCAGGTCGTGGTCAGTGGCGGCATCGATTCGACGCTGCGGATGTGGGATCTGGACACCGGCACCCAGATCGGGCCTGCGATGCACGGGCACAGCGGCGGGGTCTGGGTGCTGCGCACCACCCAACTGGCGGGCGCACCGGTCGCGGTCAGCGCGGGCGGCGACTCGACTGTCCGAGTCTGGGACCTGATCACCCGGCAGCAGATCGATGCCCCGCTGAGCGGGCACACCGGCGGGGTCTGGGCCATCGCCGTGACGCGACTGGGCGATCGTCCGGTCGTGGTGACCGGTGGCGCCGACGGGACGATCCGGATGTGGGATCTGGTCTCTCGGACACAGATAGGCCGCTCGCTCACCGGTCATGTCGGCGGTGTCAAGTCCCTCGCGGTCCTCGACACGAACGAGGGGCCGATCCTGGTGAGCGGCGGCGCCGACTCCACGGTCCGACTGTGGGATCTGCTCGCAGCCAGGCAGACTCACGATCCGTTCACCGGCCACAACGGCGGTGTCTGGTCGGTTGCGGTTACCGAGGTCGCCGGGCGGCGGATCGTCGCTGCGGCGGGCGCGGACTCGGAGGTGCGGATCTGGGATATGGACTCGCGCGCACTGCTCGGGGGCGGAAGTCCGTTGATGGGGCACAGCGGTGGGACGTGGAAGGTGGCCTTCGCCGAAGTCGCCGGTTGTCCGACGTTGATCAGCGGCGGTGACACCACGGTGCGGGTGTGGGACGTCGCCACTGGGGAAGTCTTGGACCGGGTGGAACTCGAGGTCGTGGTCATGTCGCTGACCACGTGTCCGGACTCGCGCATAGTGGTCGCCCACCACGCCGGGCTCACCGCGATCCGGACCTGACGGAGTTCATGAGCACATCAGCGCCGGGGCTGCTGCTGGGTAATACAGTGGATCCCGCCGCCACGCGCATATATCTCGCGCGCATCGACAGTGACGATGTCTCGACCGGGGTACATATCGGCCAGGATGCCCCGTGCCGGCTTGTCCCCTGGATCATCGAATCCGCACGCGATGACACCGTCGTTGACGACGAGATGGTTGATGTAGTTGTAGTCCACCCAACTCTCGTTGTCCCGGAGAACCTGTGGCGCGGGCATTTCCACAATCTCCCACGAGTTGCCGTTGACGTCGTGCGTGTCCCTCAGTGTTGCGATGATCTCCCGGGTTACGGGATGGTCGGGATGCGCGGAATCGTGCTGGGAATGCACCAGCAGCACCCCTGGCATCGGGATGGCCACGACATTGTCGACATGGCCGCGCGTGCCGAAACGCCCGCTGTCGCGGGTGAGGCCCTGGGGGAGCCAGACAACGTGCTCCGCACCGATGGTGCGGGCCAGCTCGGCTTCGATCGCCGTTTTGCCCAGGCCCGGATTGCGGCCAGGGTCCAGCTGCACAGTTTCGGTCACAAGCACGGTTCCCTTACCGTCGACCTGAATTCCGCCGCCCTCATTGACGATTCGTGCCGAGACGATCTCCGCGCCCGCAAGCCGGGCGACTCGCGCGCCGATCAGTTGGTCATGGTCCCAGCGTGCCCATTCCTGTGCGCCCCAGCCGTTGAACACCCAGTCGACCGCGCCGAGGCGGTTGTTCGCGTCGAACACGAATGTCGGTCCGATATCCCGCATCCAGGCATCGTTCAGCTGCGCCTCGACGATGTCGATGCCTGCAGAGAGGTACCGCCGGGCGACCGTCCGATCCGCCGGGTCGACGACCATCGTCACCGGCTCGAACCCTGCGACCGCGTGTGCCACCGCAGCCCAGGCGATCCGCGCATCGTGCACGCTGCTCGTTGTCGGGCCTGCCGCCCCCGCCGGCGGAAACGCCATCCAGATTCGCTCATGCGGGCTTGTTTCCGCTGGCATCACCCAGGCCACGGCCACTGCCTCTCCTTATAGCGTCCGTACATCTTACGACCGGAGGTGTTGCGGCTACGGTGTTACGGGGCGAACCGGCTGGTGCGCCGATCCAGCCTTCAGCACTCTCCCATCCGATCAAGGCGGACATGCCCGGGGAGGCGAGCAGCTCGGTCAGGTGGTGAGCACCCTTGAAAACGTCGGTTCGAGAAGGGCTTTCATGGTCGGCGCGATGGCGGCGGGCCGCGCGGCCGTCCTGGCGTCCGGCCTCCCCACGGCAGCCGCGGACACCTCGACTTCTCGACCACCGAGCACGTCATGCTCGGCGAGCCGCGTCCTCGATCAGTTGGCAACCACCCGCGGCGCTTCGGTGTCGGTGTCGTCCGTGAAACGACGTTCGAGTTCGGCGCCTTCGATGTCGAAGTCGGGCACGTAGCGGGCGAACCACCGCGGGTGGTACCACATGCGATCGCCGATCAGGGCCATGACGGCGGGCACCAGGGTCAACCGGACGATGAAGGCGTCCAGCAGCACCCCCACGGCGAGCGTGAACGCCAAGGGTTTGACGATCGGGTTGTCGACGGTGGCGAAGGCGACGAAGACGCCGAACATGATCAGCGCCGCGGCCGTGACGACGCGCGCCGAGTGCGCGATCCCGTTGCGTACGGCCGCGGTCGCGTCCGCGGTGCGGGTGTGCTCCTCCTTGATGCGGGACACCACGAAGATCTGGTAATCGCTCGACAGCCCGAAGATGATGGCCAGGGTGATGATCGGCAGGAAGCTCAGCGTCTCCGCCTTGGTGACATGCAAAAGGCTTGCGCCCCAGCCCCATTGGAAGACGGCGACCTGCGCTCCGAGGGCCGCGAACACCGAGAGGATGAACCCGACGATCGAGGACAGCGGTACCAGGACGGTCCGGAAGGCGATGGTCAGCAGTACCAGCGCCAGGCCCACGACGACAACGAGGAAGACCGGCAGCGCCGCACCCAACCGGCGTGAGGTATCGATGTTCGCCGCCGTGGTGCCGCCCACCAGATACGTTGCCCCGGAGCCGCTCTCGATGGTCGCGCGGTCATCGCGCAGGCGGTTCACCAGATCGGCGGTCGCGCTGTCGTCGGGACCGGTCTTGGGCACGACCTGGATCAGGACCAGGTTGTCGCCCGTGCCCGCCGGCTGCACCACCGCGACGTCGGGCTCCTGCCGCAGCCGGCCCATCACGGTCTGCGCCGCGTCCGAGCCGGTGGCGTGCGAGAGGTCGGTCACCACCAGCAGCGCTCCGTTGAACCCGGGGCCGAACGACCGGCTCACCAGGTCATATGCCCTGCGGGCGGTACTGGACTCCGGTTGCGTTGCGCCACTGGGTAATCCGAGATCCATACGGGTGGCGGGCAGCGCGATCACCACGAGCACCGCGATACCCAGCACCAGCAATGGAACCCGGAAGCGGGTGACGAACCGTCCCCAGGCGTGGCCCGCGGTGCGCTCGGGCTCGTAGGCGGCGATGCGCGCCACCTCCTCCGGCTTTCCCGGGTGCAGCGGCGGCGAAATGAACTTGGCGACCGTGCCACCGGCGAGACTGAGCAGTGCGGGCAGCAGGGTCAGCGCGACGAGCATGGCCACCAGGACCGCACCGGCGGCGGTCAGGCCCATGACGGTGAGGAACGGAATGTTCGCGACCGCCAGCCCGCAGAGTGCGATGATCACGGTCACCGCCGCGAACACCACCGAACTGCCCGCGGTCCCGACCGCCAGCGGAATCGACTCCGCCACAGCCATTCCCAGCACCACCTGGTGGCGATGCCGGGAGAGGACGAACAGCGCGTAGTCGATGCCACAGGACAGGCCCAGCATCAGTGCCAGCGAGGTCGCCGCGGACGGCACGTCGGTGTAGGCGGCGATGCCCAGGATGCCGGTGAGACCGATACCCACGCCGACCAGCGCCGTGATGATCGGCAGTCCCGCCGCCACCACCGCGCCGAAGGTGATCAGCAGAATGATGAAGGCGGCAATGACACCGAGCATTTCGGGCGTGTGCGGGACCTCGGGGGCGAAGCCCGGATAGACGGCACCGGAGAACTCGACCTGCAGACCGGTGTCACGCGCCTGGTCGGCGACCCGGGTCACCTGGTCGAGGGTGGACTGCTCGACCTCACCGGCCGACACGGAGAACTGCACACTGCCCAGCGCGACATGCTGATCCGGCGAGACCGCCTTGGCCTGGAACGGGTCGACCACCGCGGCGACCTGCGGCAGCCCCTTCAACTCGGCCATCACCTGCTCGATCTCGCCGGTTACCGGTTGATCGGTCACCGTGGCCAGGTTCGACGTCGCGAACACGACCTGCATCTGCGCACCCGAGAAAGCGGGCATCCGCTGCTTCAGCAAGGAGACCGCGTCCTGCGATTCGGTGCCCGGAACCGTGAAATTGTCGTTGGTTCTTCCGCCTGTCGCGGCGGCGAATCCGATGGCGGCGGCCAGCAGCACGATCCATATCGCCAGCACCCACCAGCGGCGGCGGACAACGACCTGGCCGAGTGCGTACAGATAGCGGGACATGCGGGTCCTCTCGTGGAGACACCATCCGACCTTCGACCCAACGCAGCGATCACAGACCTATCGGTACGGTAACACGCCAGATGATGATTTCCTCATAAACGTTGTCATGGTCAGCAACCGGCTCGTCACCTTCGCGCCTGCGCGCCCGGATGGAAAGAAGGCGATGCCGCGCACAGCGACTGCACGTCCCCGCAGCACTGCACGGTGCCGTCCGGGCGGACCAGCGCCGCGACGGCGCGACCCTGCCTCACCCAACGATGCAGCTCGGTACCGGGCTCCGCGACGACGATGAATCCGCCGCGCTGTTCGACGATCAGTCGGCACTGCGGCTCGGGCTCGCGCACGGTGATGACGGTGTAGCGCCCGTTCATGGCCTCGTCGAGGCGGCGCCCGTCGGCGAGCCGCACGTTGGGAACCAGCCGACCCCTCAACCGTCGGCGCAGGCGCGGCCCGCGCTCGGGACCCGAGAGGTGCAGGGGCGGGGATTCGCCGCTGGTGAGCATCTGGGTGAGACCGGGGATCCGGTGCAGGCGCGGTGCCAGCAGACCGCGCAGCCGGTTGCCCAGTTCCCCACCGTCCGTCATGGTGACGCCGGTGAGCTTGGCCAGCCGGATCATGGCCCGCGCGTGTGGTTTCCGCTCCGTCTCGTAGGTATCGAGCACGTCCTCCGGGAGTTCCCCGCGCAGCACGCCCGCCAGTTTCCACCCGAGGTTGGCCGCATCGCGCAGGCCCGCGCCCATGCCCTGGCCGATGAACGGCGGGGTGAGGTGCGCGGCATCGCCGAGCAGGAACACCCGGCCCCGGCGCCAGCGGTCGGCCAGCTGGGCCCGGAAGGTGTATTCCGCGACGCGGACCAGTTCGAGATCCGCCTCCGGAACGCCGCCGAGCCACGGGTCGAGCAACGGGCGCAGCCGACCCGGATCGCCGAAGTCGGCGGCGGTCTCGCCGGGCAGGAGCCGGAATTCCCAGCGGTAGCGGGTTTTTCCGATGCGCATGAACGTGGCCGCGCGCGCCGGATCGCACACCTGGTGCACGCCTTCCCACTGCCCCAGGTCCCGTGGCGTGGCGACGTCCACCACCAGCCAGCGCTGCTCGAATCGCAGATTCCGCATGCGCGCGCCGATCGCGCCGCGGACAACACTGTTGGCGCCGTCGCAGCCCAATACGTAACGCGCACGTACAGATTCGGCATCACCGGTTACCAGATCCGTGAAATCAACACGGACACAGCCTGATTCCTCGGTGATGGCGGCGACCTCGACGTCACCGCGCAAAGTCACCCCCGGATGCCGCTTCAGGTTGACCCGCAGGATCGCCTCCAGTTCCGGCTGGTCGAAGAGGTTCGCCTCCGGATACCCGCTGCGCCCACCGGCCGGGTCGCGATCGAACTGGGCCAGCACCCGCCCGCTCCGGTCGAGGAGCCGCAGCCCCAGGGCGGGCCGGGAGATCCCGTCGAATTCCCGGCCGACTCCCAGACGTTCCAGGATCCGGCGGATCTCGCCGTCGAGGTGCACTGCCCGCGGTTGTGGATAGACATCCGCCCACCGCTCCAGCACCAGAGTGTCGATCCCATGGTGCGCGAGCAACGTGGCCGCGGTAATACCGGCCGGGCCCGCGCCGACGATCACCACCGGGATCATCGCGGTGCTCACTGCGAAACCCCGGCCAGCACGGCCAGGTAGCCGAGTGTGACCAGTCCGGTGCCCGCCGCGGGCGCGTACTCCGCCACGCCGTCGCCGTTGCGGAGATGGGCGGCCACCGCACCGGCCATCAACAGTGCCAGGCCGATTCCCGCGGCAATCCCGATCGGCGGCCGGGCCGGACCGATCAGCAGCCCACTCGCGCCGGCGATTTCGAGCGCTCCGATGGCCCGGTAGGCGGCGGTCGAGTAGCCCAGACGCGCAGCACGTTCCCGCATCGACGCGAGGGCGAGCGTCTTGGCCGCACCGAACGACAGGAACTCCACCGCGAGCACCGCGGCCAGCACGGTCGACACGACCTTCATCGGCGCACCTCGACCTTCCAGGTGATCGCGTAGCGACCGAGGATCGCCTCGACGGCCCCCTGCGCGGCCCCGGAGCCGAGCTCGACGACGGTCACGATCGCGCCGTCCTCGACCTGCGCGGCGACGCCGAGCACGGCCTCGACTCCGGCCAGCGCATCCAGCACCTCGCGACGAGTGGCGTCGGCGCGCAAGCCGAGCTTGTACGGCTTGCCGACGTCGGTCACCGGCAGGACATCCAGCACCGTGACGGCTTTCGGCGCGGCGGCGCGTTCGGGCACCCGCTCCCCCGCCCAGGCAACGAGATCCGCCTCGCTCACCTCCGCACCGGGCACCAGGGTCACATAGGCGACGGGCACCTCCCCGGCATGTACGTCCGGGCGGCCGACCGCGCCAGCCGCGGTCACCTGCGGGTGGGACAGCAGCGCGTCCTCGATGACCGCCGGATCGAGATTGTGACCGCCGCGAATGATGAGATCCTTTGCGCGACCGTGTAGATGAATGAAGCCATCGGCATCGACGTGCGCGAGATCACCGGTGCTCAACCACCCGTCCACCACGGCACCGAGCCCGTCCAGCACGTGCCCGTGCTCGGTGCGGCCGGTCACGTAACCGGCGAAGACCGTCGGTCCGCCGATCACCAAAATGCCGGTCTCACCGGCGGGGAGTTCGGTCCAGACCCCGTCCTCGGGCGTACGAACAACCTTGACCTGCTGATAGGGCATGCGCTGTCCGACCGAGCCGGGACGCGGCAGATCCGGGAAACTGCGGGCGGTCGCGCACGTCGCCTCGGTGAGGCCATAGCCCTCGACCAACGTGACCCCGGTGTGCGACTGGAAGTTCTCGCGCACGGCGGACGGCAGCGGGGACGCGCCGACCATCGCGTAGCGCAGGCTCGAGATGTCCGCGCCGATCGGGCACTGCGCCAGCACCGCGTACACCGTCGGCACCGCGCTCATGGCCGCGATCCGGTAGTGCGCCACGATATTCCAGAACTCTCCGTAGAGAGCGAGGTCCCGATATCCGAGCGGCCCGGCCCATACCACCGGCTGACCGCGGAACAAGGGCGCGAGGAGAGTCACGACGAGTGCGTTGACATGGAACAGCGGCAGCGCGGCGAAGATCACCGAGTCCTCGTCGAGCAGGGAGTTGGCCGCGATCATCCACGCATTGACAACCTCACCGGACTGCCGGTGCGCGGCCAGTTTCGGCACTCCGGTGGTACCGCCGGTGTGGAACAGGGCCGCCAGATCAGTTGCGGCGGGGGGCTCCCCGGCGAAAGCGTCCCAATCCTGGTCAGCCGCAATGGCATCGAGATAGTCGATGCGCACACCGTCGACAATGGGCAGCGGCACGGTATCGACTGCGGCTGCGGCTGCGGTCGGCCGTAGCACCAGTACCGCATCCAGCAGACCCTGGGACGCGAGTTCGTATGCCGACGCCCAGATGTCGGCGGCGAGTTCGGGGCCGGCGGTGATCAGCACCCGAGCACCGGAGCGGAGCAGGAGCTCCGCGATGTGCGCCTGCGACAGGCCGCCGTTGATCGGTGCGGCGATGCCCGCCAGCTGCGCGGCCAGGGTGGCGGGAATCAGCTCGGCGCAGTTGGGCGCGATCAGGGCAACAGCGTCGCCGCGGCGCACGCCGAGTCCGTGCAGCAGGTTGGCATAGCGGTGCACCTCGGCGAGCAACTGAGAGTAGGTGCGCCGCACCGGTTCCCGCCAATTCGAGGCATCGGACAGCACGGTGACGGCCGTACGTTCCGGCCACTGTCTCGCGGCGCGTAACAGCAGTGCGTAGGTCGACTCGGGCAGCCGGCGCTCGGCCAGGGGCACCGATTCGATAGCGCTCAGGTCTTTCGGACCGGTGTAGCGCGGCCACAGGAGGGCTTCGGCGTCGGTCTCGAGAGTCGGGGTCACCGCGCGTACCTCACGACCGTGCGCTGGCGACCCAGATCGAGGATTTCATCGTCGGTGCCGATGGTCGCCTCGACCACGTCGCCGTCCCGCAGGTACTTCGGATTCTTGGCCTGGCCTTCGAAGAACAGTTTCCACTTCAGCTTCGGCGGCAGCAGCGACGCGATGATCTCGACCGGCTTCGGCGGAGCGCTGAGCGCGGTGCCGATCGGGGTTCCGGTCAGCAACAGGTCTCCGGCATCCATGCGCTGGAACCGGCTCAACGCCCGCAGCGTCTCGACCGGCCGGTAGATCATGTCGGCGACCGTCATGTCCTGGCGCACTCGGCCGTTCACCCACAGCCGGAGGCGCAGATCGGTGAACCGCTCGAGTTCGCCGGCGTCCAGCAGCACCAGCGCGGGGCCGACGGGTGTGAAGGTCGGGTACGACTTCGCCTCGTAGAACTGGGTTTTCGGCAGCTGCACGTCCCGGGCCGACACGTCGTTCGTCACGACCAGACCCGCGATGTAGTCGCCGAGGGAGTCATCGTCGATCTCGGCGCCGACCGGCAGCTCGCGGCCGAACACCAGGCCGATCTCCACCTCGTAGTCCAGCAGCTCGACATGCGCTGGCCGGATCACGTCGTCGTAGGGACCGCTGATCGATCCGGAGCTCTTGCGGAAGAAGGTCAACGGCACGGTCTCGGGGTTCATCCCCGAGTCCTTCACGTGGGATGCGAAGTTCGTCATCTGCGCGACGACTCGACACGGCGCGGTCACCGGAGAGATCAGCGAAAGACCTTCCACCGGAACAACATCCGAGCTCGTGGCCGCTGCGTCGATCGCCGCCCGATCCGCCAGCAGTTCGCGCGTCGTGGACGCGACCGAATCGATGCGCGCCGCACCGGCAGGTGTCCGAACCCACCAGGCGTCCGCGGTACGGAGAACGGAAATGCTCATGAATTGGCTACTTTCAGCAGGCCGCGCAGGCGGCGGAGATCGAATTCGTTGTCCTCACACAGCGCGTCGAGGATGGAGCGCACTTCTCTGAGCGATTCCCGCCCGGGGGCGAGACCCAGGAAATCCTTGGTGGCGGGCGGCCCCCACTGCGCCAGACCCGACGCGCTCATCGGCGCCCAGCCCGGCTCGAGGGTGCAGTCGAACATGTCGCCGTCACTGAAATGCTCGACCATGAAGCCGTCGGGATCCCGCCAGTAGTCGAAGATCTGACTGCCCTGGATATGGCGTCCGATTCCCCACGACCGCTGATAACCGTGGTCGAGGAGGTACTCGCCGCCGGCGGCGAGCGCATCCAGATCGGCGACCTGGTAGGCGGAGTGCACGTACCGGTTGGACGGCCCGAGGGTGAGCGCCAGTGTGTGATGGTCCGCCGGAGTCGCGCCGCGGTCGCAGCGAATGAAGCTCATCACCGGCCCGCGTTCCCGCTGTCCCGGGTAGAAGAGGAAGTCGCTGACGATCAGGCCCAGATAGCGCAGGTACCAGTCGAGAGTCTCCCGGTACTTCGTGGTCTGCAGCACGACGTGGCCGAGGCGCTGCACCTGCGCCGGAATCCGGGGCGGCCGCTGGATGGCATTGACACGCAGTACCTCGTGCCCGCTGTTGAACACCTGCGGCCGCTGGGCGGGCAGGCCGGGCAGTTCGTGGGTTTCGGCGACGACTCGGACCCGCAGCCCGCGCGGATCCATCAGCCCGAGACCCAGCCCGCCGAGCGACTCCGGCAGCGGCTGCGGTCGCAGACCGGTTTGCTCGCCCAGACGCAGCAGATCGCCGGTCTCGGCGGCCCGGAAAGCCGGGCCGACGAACCGGGACCGATCACCGCGCCGCACCAGCACACAGGGCGACCCGGCGTCGGTTCCGCGCAGGTGCAATTCCTCGGATGTCCGCGCGGCGGTGGTGAAACCGAAAGCGCGAGAAAAGATCTCGGCGCGCTCCAGATCGGGCTTCTCGAACTCCAGCCAGGCCAGATCGAGCACCTTCACCACGGGATTGCGGGCGCGGCCGGGGTGTTCACCCCGCACTGCGCCCTGCTCACTGTGCAGGCCGTTGTGCACGTCGTGATGTCCACTCATCGACGCTCCCTTCAGGTTCTGACGATATCGTCATTCACGAACCAATAGTCAGTCAAGACCTTCTGAAAATTTCGTCAGAACTGACCCGGGGAGCTATGCTGGTCGGCCTACGGTGTCAGGGAAGAGGTGGACAGCGATGGTCACGCAATCCGGGCAACCCAATCGCCTGGAGCGCCGGAAGGCGCGTACCCGCGCGGCGCTCGTACGGGCGGCGCAATCGTTCCTCGCGGCGGGCAAACTCAGCGTGCCGATCTTGGAGATCACCCAGGCCGCCGACGTCGGTATGGGCTCGTTCTACAACCACTTCCAAACCCGCGAAGAACTGTTCGAGGCCGCCGTCGAGGAAGCGCTCGATCTGTACGGCGTCGCGCTCGACACCCTCTGCGAAAACCTCGGCGACCCGGCTCAGGTATTCGCCCAGAGCTTCCGGCTCACCGGGCGCCTGCACCGCCGCAACCCGATGCTCAGCAAGGTCCTGATCAACAACGGCCTACAGCTCGCGCGCTCCGAGAAGGGCCTCGCCCCCCGCGCACGCCGCGATATCGAGGCCGGTGTCCGTGCCGGACGATTCGATGTCCGCGATACCGAGCTGACCATGACCATCGTCACCGGCGCCGCCATCTGCCTCGGCCAGCTCCTGCACGAGCAGCCCGAACGCGACGACGCGGAGGCGACGGATCAGGTCACCGAAGATCTGCTGCGCATGTTCGGACTCTCCGCAGACGACGCGCACGAGATCTGCGGGCGTCCACTGCCGTCGCTCGACGCACTGCCGCACACCGACACCGCGGCCTGAACACGCCCGCCGGAATCGGCGCACCGCGCACGCGACGGTTTGGTGTGTGGATGCCGTTCGTGCCGCTCCGGGGCTCACTGCGGCTTGCGAACCAGAGGCACTCGCCGGCGCCGACGACGGCCCGGCACCGGTTTCGGCGGGCGTCGAGGGCGGCCGTACCGCAGCAACTCCATCAACACATCCTCCGCCGCGCGATACCGCGGGAGGTCGACCCAGAGCCGCCACACGACCTCCGGATCGCCGGGCTCGAGCACAGTCGCGCGCACAGGCAGGACGTAGGCTGCGATTCCTGCGTCGATCAATGCGAAGAGCACTCTGTAGACCTGCGACTCGGCCAAGTCGGCGAGGACTCCCCAGGAATGCGCGTTCAGCCCGTTGGCCAGTCCGCGGGAGGGAACCCAGTGCGGAGCGCTGCGCGACCCAGACCACGGATCGGGAACTTCACGTGCCGTCGTCATCGCGCCCGGCCTTGCACGGGATGCCGATCGATTTCCACCGCGTCCCACCCGTTCCGACTGCCGGACAGGCGGATTGGTGCACGGAACCGAGGCATACCGCAGTCTATCCACCCGGTTGCGCCTCCGCGCGCGGTCGGGCCGCACCTGCGCCTGCATACGAACGCCACCGTTAGAGCTACATCATGTAACAGATACCATCTGGATCGTGGCTAAGCTCAAGGTCTCCGTAGACGTCCCGATCCCGCCCGAGAAGGCCTGGTCGCACGCCTCCGACCTGGCAGAACTCGACAAATGGCTCACCCTCCACGAGGGCTGGCGCGGCCCTGTCCCCAACACGCTCACTCCCGGGACCCGCCTCATCGGCGTCGCCACCGTCAAAGGCTTCCGCAACCGCGTCACCTGGATCGTCGAAACCGCTGAACCCCCGAACCGCTTGGTCCTCAACGGTTCCGGTATCGGCGGCACCAAATTCGGTATCGAACTCCGCGTCGCCCCCAACCCCACCGGCTCCAAGGTCACCGTCGACTTCAACCTCGGCGGCGCGCCTCTCTTCGGCCCCATCGGCTCGGCCGTGGCCCGCGCCCTCCGCGGCGACGTCGAACGCTCCCTCGACCGCTTCGTCCAGCTCTACGGCTGACCCCGCGCAGAACGGCACGGTTACGACCCGAGAGTTCGGGTTACTACGTTCGATTCCCGTCCATGGCGTCGCGGCGGACCGCGGTGACGGCCTTGCGGGCGGCGACCTGGATGGGGTCCCAGACCGGGGAGAAGGGCGGGGCGTAGCCGAGGTCGAGGGCGACGATCTGGTCGACGGTGAGGCGAGCGGTGAGAGCCACGGCGGCGATGTCGATACGCTTGCCCGCCCCTTCACGGCCGACGATCTGGACACCGAGCAGGCGACCGGTGCGGCGTTCGGCGAGCATTTTCACCGTCATGGGTGCGGTGCCGGGGAAATAGCCGGAGCGACTGGTGGATTCGATGGTGACGGTGACGAATTGCAGTCCGACCGCGTGGGCGTCGCGCTCGCGCAGGCCGGTGCGGGCGACCTCCAGGTCGCACACCTTGCTGACCGCGGTGCCCACCACGCCGGGGAAGACGGCGTAGTCGCCGCCGACGCCCGAACCGATGATCTGGCCGTGCTTGTTGGCGTGTGTACCGAGGGGAATGTGACGTTCGGAGCCGGAGACGAGGTCGAGCACCTCCACGCAATCGCCTCCCGCCCAGATGTTCTCGTGCCCGCGCACCCGCATGGCGAGATCGGTGAGCAGACCGCCGGACTCTCCCAGCGGGAGACCGGCCGCGCGGGCGAGGTCGGTGGCGGGGCGGACGCCGATACCGAGAACCACCACATCGGCGGGGTATTCGCCGTCAGCCGTGGCGACGCCGGCGACCCGGCCCTGCGCATCGGTGTGGACGGCCGTCGGCTCCGTATTGCCGATGACCTGAATCCCCATGCCCTGCATGGCCTTCCGGATCAGCACACGCATATCGGGATCGAGGGTGGACATGGGCTCGGCGCCGCGGTTGAGCATGGTGACCTGGAATCCCCGCTGGATCAGCGCCTCCGCCATCTCCACGCCGATATACCCCGCGCCCACCACCACCGCACGCCGTCCCGCGATCGACTCGAGGGTGCCGATGAGGGCTTGCCCGTCATCGAGTGTCTGCACCCCGTGCACCCCGGCCGCATCGATGCCCGGCAGCGCGGGCCGGATCGGCGTCGCGCCGGTGGCGATCACGAGCTTGTCGTAGCCGGTCCAGCTCTCCCGACCGGTGTCGAGCTCGCGAGACCGCACCCGCCGCCCGGCGACATCGATCTCCACCACTTCGGTCCGCAGCCGCAGATCGATACCGCGCGCCCGATGCTCGGCGGGCGTCCGCGCGATGAGATCGTCCAGGTCACCGACGTCTCCGCCCACCCAGTACGGAATCCCGCACGCCGAGTACGAGGTGAAGTGCCCTCGCTCGAAAACGACGATCTCGAGCTCCTCCGCGCTCTTCAACCTGCGCGCCTGTGACGCCGCCGCCATTCCCGCAGCATCCCCGCCGATGATCACCACGCATTCGCCCATGCCCCACACGTTACGAGCGTCACGAGCCGCCGACCCCGTACCGGCCGCGTCGGCGATCGACAGTGTCGGCCTGATCGTCGAGAAGGTGCACCTGATGACGCCGACGGTGGCGCAGGGTTTTCGGATGTCGGCTACCGAGATCCGGCGACGGTCGCGCGCAGGGTCCGAATCCACCAGTCGATCATGGGATCGGACGCGGTCGCTTCCAGTCCGGCGCTGCGACGGAACTCGTCCCCGAACAGTGGTTCCATCACCATGGCCTGGTGCAGGGCGGCCACGGTCAGCTGGATGTCCTTGCGGGACGGCGACTTCCGACCGGCGGCCGCGCACTCCTGCCGCGCCCGGGCATACAACCGGTCGACGACCTCGTTGAGCATTCCGCTGCGGGAATCGCGCCAGCCGGACCGGTTCAGCGCGAGCGCCAATTCGGCATAACCCCCGGCATACAGCCGGTGCAGCGCCTGCACCAAACCGGCGGGATCGACCGGGCCTTCGTTCCAGGTCTCCAGCACGGCGTGCAGCTCGGCCCGCAGGGTGGCTCCGCCGAAGCGCAGCAGTGCTTCCAATAACTGGTCGCGGGTGCCGAAGTGGTGGTTGATCGCGGCATCGGTGACGCCGATCTCGGTGGCGACGGCGCGCACCTGCACGGCGGCCGGACCGCCCGAGGCGAGCAGCCGGCTCGCCGCTTCGAGGATCATCCGCTTGGCATCGTCGGGGTTGCGCCGGATTCGCGTGGCCACCGCCCGATATTACCTTGACAGAAAAAGGTAGCTTCCTTACCTTGGATGTCCAAGGTAACCGTGTCGTGCACGGCCTCGGCCGAGACGAGGAGTCACCCATGACCGAAACCGACACGACACTTCGGGCGCATCCACGCCGCTGGGCGGTGCTGGCGGTGATGTCGTTCTGCATGTTCATCGTCGTCATGGACAACACGATTCTCGTCGTCGCGTTGAAATCGATTCAGCAGTCGCTTTCGGCGACCAATGCGCAGCTGCAGTGGGCGCTGGACGCGTACACCCTCACCTACGCCGCGCTGATGTTCAGCACAGGCGTCCTGGGCGACCGCTTCGGCCGCCGCACCGTATTGATCTGCGGCATGGTGTTTTTCGCCGTGGTGTCCACCGCGGGCGCATGGTCCGCCGACACCGCACAGTTGACGCTGTGGCGGGCCCTGATGGGTATCGGTGCGGCCGTGGTGCCCGGCTGCAGCATGGCGGTGATCACCACCGCGTTCCCACCGGCCGAGCGCGCCAAGGCAATCGGGCTGTGGTCGGTGGCCAACGGCATCGGCATCGCCTGTGGCCCGGTGATCGGCGGGGCCCTGGTCGGTACGTTCTGGTGGGGATCGGCGATGCTGGTCAATGTGCCGCTGGCGGTGCTGGCCGTGATCGCGATCTTCCTGCTGGTCCCCAATACCAAGGATCCGCGGCCGGGGCGCTTGGACATCGCGGGGGTGGGCCTGTCGATCGCCGGAGTCGGGCTGCTGGTGTACGGCGTCATCGGCGGCGGCGAGCCCGGGGGCTGGCTGCGCGCACAGGTGCTCGGCCCGATCGCGGTCAGCGTGCTGCTCCTGGCGGCACTGGGGTGGCACTCGCGGCGGGCGGCGAACCCGGCGCTGGATCTGATGTTGTTGCGTACCAAGAAGTTCGCCGCCGGGGCCGCCACCATGTCGACGACCTTCTTCGCGGTCAACGGCGCCAGCTTCGTCCTGGTGTTCTATGTGCAGATCCTGCGCGGCTTCTCGCCGTTGGCGTCGGGGCTGCTGATGTTGCCGGTGGCGGTGGGCGCGGCGCTCACGGGCCAGCGCAGCGATGTCCTGGTGGCCCGGTTCGGCTCGGCGGCCGTGGTCGCCGCGGGCGCGATCGCCCTGTGCGCCGGGTGCATCGGGTTCACGCTGCTCGGCGCGCACACCAGCATGTGGGTGTTCGCGGTGCTGCAGTTCGTCGCCGGTCTCGGTTTCGGCGCGACGCTGGCGCCGTCGATGGCGGCGGCGCTGTCGGTGGTGCCGGGCGATCGGTCCGGCGCCGGCTCGGCGCTGGCGAACACCTTCCGGCAGTTGGGAACCGCGCTCGGGGTGGCCGTGCTGGGGTCCTCGCTCGGGACGGTGTACCGGGACCGATTGGGCGCGCGGATCGACATCCTGCCCGAGCCCGCGCGGGCCGAGGCCGGTAACTCGCTCGGATCGACCTTGCTCGCCATGGGGCAGGCGCAGACCGGAGCGCACGGGTACCAGCCGGCCGAGCTGGCCGAATTCTCCCGCCGGGCACCGGAATTGGTCGCCGCCGCGCACAGCTCGTTCCTCACCGCGATGCAGGTCACCATGGTGATCAGCGCCGTGGTCTCGGCGATCGCGGCGGTGATCGCAATGCTGTGGTTGCCCCGCGCCACACCCCGGGAACGGCCGTCGGCCTGGAAGGCCACGGCGCCCGTGGGTTCCGAGGTGGGCCTGTCATGACGCCGGGACGACCGGCCGAACCGGTCACCGCGCCGCTGTTCGTCCGCAGGTCCGGGACCGGCCCGCCCGTCGTGCTCGTTCACGGCGGGCTGCCCGCGCGCCAGTCCTGGGCCCGCCAGCGGGAACTGTCGGCGGCCTGGTCGCTGCTGATCCCGAGCCGACGGGGCTTCTCACCGAGTCCCGCCGCGCGCCGGCAGGACTTCCTCGTCGATGCCGACGACCTGGCGCGGCTCATCGAGACCGTCCCTGGCGGAGCACATCTCGTCGGATTCTCTTACGGCGGCTTGGGCATGTGTGTGGCGGCCGGGCGCCGGCCGGTACAGGTCCGGTCCCTGACCTTGATCGAGGTACCGCTCTGGACGGTCGCCCGCGCGGACGCATCGGTCCGCGGACTGGCGGCCCTCGCCGATCGCTTCGCCACCGGCGCGCACGATGCCCGGACGGACCGAGAATTCTTCGCCATGGCGGGCATCGATCGGAAGCTGCTCGAGGCGGCGGACGACGACATGCGGCAAGCCATGCGGCTGGCCCGTGACTTTCGTTCCCCGAGTGAGGCGAACCCCCGGTTCGATCGGATCGTCGAGGCGCGCATACCGGCGCTGGTCGTCTCCGGAGATCACAACCCGGCGATCGAGGTGCTGTGCGATGCCATCGCCACCCGGATCGGCGGGCGGCGAGTCCGCTTGCCCGGTGCCGGGCATGCGGTCCAACGTGCGCCGGGATTCAACGCGGTGCTGGAGACCTTCCTGACGGCGGCGGAACACCGCAGTCGATGACCGCCGAAAGACGGTGCGGCACCGATGAATCGGCGCCGCACCGACCATCGGAGGTCAGGGTCTCGGCAACTGGATGACCTGGATGGTGGAGATCGCCGTCGCCGTCAGCTTGCCGTTCCCGTTGTGGGCCTCCGCCGCGATGTAGATCGCCGTCTGCCCGGGCTTGCGGATGGTAGCGGTCAATGTCAGGTGTTCACCGACGAAGACCGGGCGCAGGAAATGCGTCGTCAGGTCCATGCTCGTGGTCGGGTTCTTCGCGGTCAGGTAGCTGAGCGGCGCCATGAGGTCGTCGAACATGGCGGCGAGAAAGCCGCCCTGGAGCATGCCCATGACATTGCCGTACTTCGCGGGAATCTCGACCGTCGCCGAGATCGATTGGCCTGGAACGAATTCCTCGTAGTTCAGCCCCAGGGTAGTGGTCGAGGGCGGCGGCAGCTTCAGCTCGATGCCGGGCGGGACCGGGAGCTGGTCGAAGGCCGCGATCGCGTATTTCACGATCTCCTCGTGCCCCTTGATGACGGTTTCATTGGCCATGGACGGCTCCTGTCTCGCCTCGAACGATGTGCAGATAGCGCTCTCGCGTGAGTTCGGTGTAGGCAGGCTCTGCGCCATCACGGATATAGATGGGTTCCCCCTTCCGTGGCGCGAACCCCTCGCGCTGGAGTGTCAGCTTGGAAAGCTTCAGTGTCGCTGTGGTTTCCAGTGTCGACCGTACCCGAATGAAGACCGGTTGTGCGTAGGTCGGCAAGGCCGCGTCGAGGTGCGCGGCCAGGGCCGCACCGTCGAATCGGGCACCCTCGCCGAGCACGATGGCCGCCATGCCGACCCGGCCCTCGCGACCGGGGACGGTGACGCCGTAGACACTGGCGGCGGCGATCCCGGGCCAGCGCGCGAGCTGTTCGGCCACCTCGGTGGTCGAGACGTTCTCGCCCTTGTTGCGGAAGGTGTCACCCAGTCGATCCACGAAGAACAGGTTCTTTCGCTCGTCCAGGCGGAACGCGTCGCCGGTGTTGAACAACGCGTCTCCGTCGCGGAAGGCATTCGTGAGCACTTTCGCGCGGGTGGCCTCGGTATCCCGATAGCCCGCGAACGGGGTGCGCGCGCGGATCGGGCCGAGCAGTACACCGACGTCCCCCGGCCCGCACAGCACCAGGCGTCCCTTGTCCCGCACGAAATCGTCCAGCTCGAAGTCCCATTTGGCGAGTTTGCCGCCGAGCCGCAACTTACCGACCGACCCGACCGTCCCCGACAGATTGAGCGTGGCGATATTTCCCTCGGTGGAGGCGTACATTTCGACTATCCGCGGTATCGCGAAACGGTCCTGGAGTCTCCCCCAGACGTCGGACTGCAGCCCTTGGCCGACGGCCACCCGCACCCGGTGCCGATGGTCATCCGCACCCGCCGGGGTATTGACAAGATACCGGCACATTTCACCGATGTAGTTGAAACCTGTTGCCTCGTAACGCCGAATGTCTCGCCAGAACCCGCCCGCGGAGAATCGACGGCCGAGCGCCAGGGTGGATCCGTGCGTGAGGACGCTGGCCAGCGAGATCACCAGGGCGTGGGTGTGGAACAGGGGAAGGCAGTTGTACACCACGTCCCCGGGTTCGAAACGCCATGCCAGAGCGCCGAGCACCCGGCCGACGGTGGTCAGCCGCTGGTAGCTCATGACGGCGGCTTTGGGGAGCCCGGACGTTCCGCTGGTGAAAACGTAGGCGCCCGTGTCCCCGAGCGCGCGCCGGGCGGTTTCGACCGGATCGGTGACCATCTCGCTCGGCATGAATTCTGCGAAGCCCGATGTGCCACTGTCTGTTACACCGGGCTCACAGTCGACCATGCACCGCTCGGCCAACTCGTGCGACAGCCGGTCCCCCATCGCCAGGAACGCGGGCAGGCATTCCGAACCGACGATCACCCGGCCGGCGCCGCACACCGCCAGCGCATGCGCGAGCCCGTCGCCTCTGGCCTGCGTATTGACAAGCGCCACAACGATTCCGAGCTTGCCGGCCGCCAGGTAATGCCAGAGGAATTCCGGCCGGTTCTCCATGACCAGGGCGAGGACATCGCCCTGCGCCAGGCCGCTGGCCCGATACGCGTGCGCAATGCTGTTGACGATGCGATTGGCCCGCGCATAGTCGAAGCGCTGATCCTCGTACAGCAGGAAGGTCCGCGTCGGCTGCGTGCGGGCGCGCCGCTCGAGCTCGAGCGCCAGGGTCCGGTGGGACCCGGCGCCCTCGAGCAGACCCCGGGCGAGAATCGCGTACGACCCGAGTCGGTGGGACGGCACGCTAGACGCCCTCGGGCTGCGGCACTGCCTTCGCCCGGTCGGCCGAAGCCATGGCGGCGAAGTACATCTGCTGGGCCACCTCGGCGACGAGATCCCAGCGCTCCCAGGTCATCGGCGTCGGCTCGGTACCGGGCACGAACTGGTAGCGCGACAGATCCTCGATGCCCTTGAACCGGGCCAGGATCTCGTCGTCGATCAGCGCATTGCCGGTGAATTTCGCCGGATCCTGTTCCAACACAGCCATAATGGCGTCGACGACGATGTCCTCGGTACGCCAGTCCGCCGGGCTGCCGATGCCGAGATTCTGAGTCGCCAGCGTCCCGATCAGCGTGCGCGTCCAAATCGTGTTGCAGGCGATCCCCTCCGCCGCAACCTCTTTCCCCAGACCCAGGGTCAGCAGGGTGGCATTGAGTTTCGACGACATGTACGCCACCTTGCCGCCCATGTGCTGTATCCCTTCGGGATCCAGCGGCGGGCTCAGGTTGACGATGTGACCCCAACCGCCCTGCCGCATGTGCGGAAGGCAGTGGTGCGCAAGGAGAAACGGCGCCCGGGCATTGATGGCCATCACCAGGTCGTATCGCTTGTGCGGGGTGCCCTCGACCGATTGCAGCCACATCGCACCGGCATTGTTGACCAGGATGTCCACCCGGCCGAAACGCTCCACCGTCCGATCGACCAGATTCTTCAGATCCGCCTCGTTGCGCACATCGCACCGCAGTCCCAGGGCCTGCGCGCCGCGCGCTTCGACCTCCCGGACCGTGTCCGGCACACTGCCCGCCAACCGCCCGCCGGCCTCCATCGTCTTCGCGCCGATGACAATCGACGCGCCCTGCTCGGCCAGGGCCAGGGCCAGGGCCTTTCCGATACCGCGACTGCCACCGGTGATGATCGCCACCCGGTCCTCGAACTGCTTCACCTTCGGCTCCTTTCCTTCATTTCGACCGTGTTCGTTCCGACCGCGGTCACTCGGCGACGGCCGCGACGGGCTCGCGCTCGGGCAGGTCGAACCGCTTGGCGACCTCCTGCTCGAACGACTCCGCCCACGCCTCCAGCCGGTCGACATTGCGCCGCATATCCCGGAACGTCTGGTCGGCGGTCTTCTCGGTGAGCAGGTCCAGGTGCAATTGCGCGCAGATCGGCACCTTGCTGTATTCCACGAACAGGTACTTGTCCGGCTGCGCGGCCTGCGCCCCGAAGGCGCGCAGATTCGCCTGCATGCGGGCCTGGATGCCCTTGAATCGGGTTGCTATGGGATGGAATTCGGCCGCCGCCTCCTCGTTGCCGAGCAATTCCCGGAACAGCAACTGCGAGGGCAGCGCCCAGTAGAACGAGGTATCCCACATCACCTTGGTGAACATGGCGGGCGCACTGCCGAAGATGGAGTAGTTCTGGTGGTACATCCCGAGGTAGTTCGGCCACATGTCGTCGAGCATCAGCCGGTTGAAGGTCTGGGCGACCTCGGGGGTCAACCGGCCCTTGCGATCGAGTTCGATCAGGCGCGTGGTGATGGTGTTGGTGTAGGCGATGTAGTCCGAGCCCGGGCTGTAGAAGGCGTCCAGGAAGACGCCCGCCTCACCGACGCAGGCCCACCGATGGTGCGAGAAGATCTGCTCGGAGGCATAGCTCGCATTGCGCACCTGCAGGAAGTCGATCGGCTCGGCCCCTTCGATGAACGATGCCAGTGTCGGCTCGTGCTCGGAAATCCATTGCCGCGCCTTCTTTTCCGTCCCGTAGCCGCGGAAGGGATGGATGTTCTCGTCGGTGACGATCCCGATGCTGGTGTTCCCCGAGGACAGCGGGATCATCCAAACCCAATACCCGGTGCCCATCAGGTGATTGGTCGAGAACCACCGGCGCTCTTGGGTGGGCGGTCGCCACGTCGGGTCCGTGGTGCCGGTCATCCGTTCGACATCGTATTCGCCCCGGAAGCGCCACCAGGCCGCACTGATCTTGTGCGGGCTCGGGGCGCTCAGGCCGAGCTTGCGCTGCAGCAGTCGCTGGCGACCGGACGCGTCGACGACGAACCGCGCCCGCACGGTCTGCTCGCTCCCGTCGGCCACCGCGAACTGCACGAGATGGTCGTCGTCGGCGGTCGACACGTCGATGTCGAGAACCTTCGCCTGCTCGACCAGATCGATCCCGAGTCCGCCCGCGCCCTCGCGCAGATCGCGTTCGAATCGGCCGCGGTCGATCTGATACGACGTCACGCGCGGGAACCGCCGCGCCCCCAGTTCGGGTCGCGCTTCGAGCGGCCCGAAGGCATCGCCGAAGAACATCCGCAGTCCGAGCTTGTGCAGATGCCGCCGGTTGAGATACCCGGTCAGGCCGAGCTGTTCGCTGAAGTAGTGCGCACCTCCCTCGACAGTCGCCTCACCCACCTTGTAGGCCCCGTCGGGGATTTCGCCGCCGCTGCGTTCCAGCACCAGCACGCTGAGATCGGGCATGGCGCGCAGCAGCTGTCTGGACAGCGTCAGCCCTGCCAGGCCGCCACCGCAGATCACGACGTCGTAGCGTTTCGCCGGATTCATGATTTCCTCTCCGTTCAAAGCTGTTGGGCCGCGGACCGGCTCAGTGCCCGTCGACCAGACTCGTGAAACTCGGGAAGGCGTCCTCGGCCGACAGCTCCTGCGCGATGGTGCGCATGACCTCCGGGTCCGGGTTCTGGATGAACAGGTGGCCGCCGGGGACGGTGGTGAGGGAGAACCCGCCGCTCGTCAACTTGCCCCAGCCCTGTAGCTGGTCCAGTTCGAAGACCGGATCATCGGCGCCGCGCAGCACCGAGATCGGGGCGCGCAGTGTGTAACCGTTGCTGAAGCGGTAGTCGCCCAGCATCTTCAAGTCCGCCCGGATCGACGGCATCCAGTGCAGGATCGCGGCTTCGTCCTCGACGGGGATGTCCAGCAACTGGTTGTCCCGCAGCACCGCGAGCACGCGGCTGTCGGATTCGGCTTCCAACTCGAAGCCGTCGCGAATGTGATTCAGGTTGCGCACATAGTTCTCGACCAGTGCCGGGGCCGGCCAGCCACCGATGATCAGCTTCATCGGCACCTCGTTGTAGTGCTGTTCGAGGTATCGGGTGAGCTCGTAGGCGAGCAGCCCGCCCATGCTGTGCCCGTAGACCACGAAGGTGCGGTCCAGGTGCGGCAGCATGGCCTCGGCCAGCTCCGCGACGAACTCCGGCATCGAATCGATCGGCACATCGTCGAGTCGGTCCTCGCGGCCCGGGAACTGAATTCCCACCACCTCGACCGAGTCCGGCAGGTTACCGGGCCACGGGGTGAAGACCGAGGCGCCACCACCGACGAACGGCAGCGCGAACAATCGCGTCGAGGCGGTGTTGGAGCGGCCGATGACGGTGCGGATCCACCGTTCCGGACCGGCGGCCTGCGCCGCCGATGCCGGTGCGACACCGGTGGTTTCGCCGGAGACCAGCGCGAGCACCTCGCCGGAGAGTTCGGTGATCGTCGGGCCGCGCATCAGGCCCATGGTCGGGAAGTCGATCTCCAGGTGCTTGGCCAGCATATTGCGGATCTGGCCCGCCATCAGCGAATCCATGCCCAGATCGGTCAGGCCGACGTCCTGGGCGAGGCGATCGACCGGCATGTCGAAGATCCGCGAAATCTGTTGCGAGAGTGCGGTTACCAGCCGCGGCAGCCGCTCGTCTTCGGGGAGTTCGAACAGTTCGGCACGCAGACCCTCGGTGCCGAACCCGGCCGTGACGCCGGCCGTTTCCTGCGTCGCGAGGTGGGCGAGCCGCGGCGAGCTCCGCACGATCGGCATGACCTGATTCATCTTCGCCCAGTTCACGCCGAACACGCTGGCGCGGCCGACGCCCTGCACCAGGCAGCGGCCGATGAAATCGAGAGCCAGGTCGGGTGAGATCGGCGTCCACCCCAACCAGGACAGCGTGTCGAGCTTGGTGCGCGCGACGAACCCGACCTCGCCGATGGCGCCCCAGTTGACCGTCAGAGCGGGCAGGCCGAGCTGGCGGCGATGCACGGCCAGCGCGTCCAGGAACCCGTTCGCCGCAGCGTAATTGGACTGTCCGGGCGTGCCGACGTTCCAGCTCATCGAGGAGAACATCACGAACGCGTCCAGGGCCAGGTCGCGGGTGAGGTTGTGCAGATGCCAGGCGCCGTCGACCTTCGGCCGCACCGCCCGCAGAAACTGTTCCTCGGACATGGTGGCCAGCGGGCCGTCCGCGATGACCATGGCGGCGTGGTAGATCCCGCGCAGCGGCGGCAGCGACGAGATCCGCTCGAGCAGATCTTTGACCTCGGCCTCGACCGAGACGTCGGCGCGTTCGAGTACCACCTCGACGCCCGCTTCGCGCAGCGCCGCGATCGGCTGCTCGTTCTCGTCGTCGATCTGCGCCCGGCGTCCGACGAGCACGATGGTGCGAGCGCCCTTGTCCGCCAGCCATTGCGCGGTGCGCAGGCCGAAACCGGTGTAGCCGCCGGTGATCAGGTAGGCGCCCCGGGGATCGACGCCTTCGTCACCGGTCGCGGTCGGATAGACCAGAACCTCTGCGTCGGAATCGAATTCGACGACCACCTTGCCGATCTGCTTGGCGCCCGCCATGAACCGGAACGCCGAATCCACCTCCGCGGCCCCGAAATCGGTGTGCGGCAGCGGGGGCAGTGTGCCCGCGGTGACGTGCTCGAGGACCTCGGTCATGGCCTCGCGGCACCGGGCCGGGACCTCCAGCAGCATGCGGTCGATATCGACGGCCGAGTAGCTCAGGTTGTTGCCGAACGGCTTCAGACCGAGCTTGTAGTTGTCGTAGATGTCCTTCTTACCGATCTCGACGAACCGGCCGTGCGGGCGCAGCAGCTCGAGACTCTTCGGAATCGTTTCGCCCTGCAGGGAATTCAGCACGATATCGACCCCGTCGTAGCGCGCCCGGATCTCGTCCGCGAAGGCCAGCGAACGGGAGTCGAAGACCTCCTCCACGCCCAGGGAGCTCAGGTAGGTCCGCTTCTCCGGGCTGCCCGCGGTGGCGAGAACCGTTGCGCCGAGCCGTTGCGCGATGTGGACGGCGGCCAGACCGACGCCACCGGCGGCCGCGTGCACCAGCACCCGCTCGCCCCGCCGCAACCGGCCCACGTCCACCAGCGCGTACCACGCGGTCAGGTAGGCCATCGGCAGCGTCGCGGCGTCGGTGTCCGACAGATTGCCCGGCGCCGGGTAGACCTGTTGTGCGTCGGTGACGACCCGGGAGCCGAAACAGCCACGGGCGAAGGCGATCACGCGGTCGCCGACGGCGAGCCCGGTCACCTCGGACCCGACGTCGGTGATGACACCGGCGCATTCCACACCGAGGTTCTTCTCGTAGAACCCGCCGGACGTCGCGCCCTCCGAGAGCACCCCGAGGGTCAACATGATGTCGCGGAAGTTCAGACCGGTAGCGGTGGGCCGGATGGCGACATCGTTCGGTCCCAGGGCCGGCAGGGTCAGTCGCTCGTAGCGCAGTTCATCGATTCCGGGCTCGAGGGGAACGGTCAGCGCGAACGGGGTTTCGTCCGACCCCCGCACCGGGGTCGCGACCGAGGCCTCGAACTCGGCGAGCGAGAGGTGCTCGAAGCGGTCGGCGAAGCGGACGCCGCCGCGATAGGCGATCTCTTCCTCCGCCGTGCGCACGTGCAGCAGCTCGTCGAACAGCTCGGCCGCGCGGGTGCGGGCCGGGGCGGCCGGATCGAAGTCGATGATCTTGGCCCGCAGGCTGCTGTGCTCGCTGAGCAGCACCCGCAGAATGCCCCAGCTGGGCAGCTGCGACGGCGCGGTGCGATCGGCCGGATCGACGACCGGGCCGCTGGCCGTCGCCACCCAGAACCGCGGCGGCACAGCCCAATCCAGCTGTTCGACCGCTTGCGCCAGGGCGATCACACTGTAGGCGCCCTCGGACTCCACCCGCGGCAGCAGCTCGGTCGTGAGCTCGGTCCCCGCGAAGTCCAGATTCCACAGGTGCAGTACACCGGCCACGGTGCCGTGGTCCGCGCGGACCCGCTCGAGCACCCGCCGCAGATCGGCGTTGCTGGTCGGGTCCACCCCGTAGGCATGGTCGCCGATCCTTTCGAAAGCCGCTGCGCGAGTGACGATCACGCTGCCTTCGGCGGCTTCACCGAGCACCGCGAGATACTCTTCGCCGACGCCGTCGGCATCGGCGAGCACGACCCAGGGGCCGGGTTCGATGCGCGGCTGATGGGGTTCGAGATCGACTCGCGGCGCCCGCGCGGCGATCACCGAACAGCCGGTCTGCTCCGGGCTCGTCATATCGGAGAAGATCTGGACGCACTCGAAGCCCGCGGTGGGCAGGAACTCCCGCCAGTTCGCCTCGGAGAGCAGCGGATAGCTCGGCCGCAGGTCGCGGTCGGCGAAACGCCACCAGCCGTCGGTCATACCGAAGGTGAGATCGACCCAGTGCGGCGGATTGGTCTCCTCGACGACCAGCATGAGCCCGCCCGAGGTGAGCAGCTGCTCGACATTGCCGAGGGTGGCGCGCAGATTCTCGGTGGCGTGCAGGACATTCGCCGCCACGACGATGTCGTAGTAGTGCGAGTCGAAACCCTGCTCCGCGACGTCGTGTTCGATATCGAGGATGCGATAGTCGACGAAGTCGAACTCGGTGAACCGCTGTCGCGCCTTGTTCAGGAACAGCTGTCCGATATCGGTGAACACGTACTCCGCGCGGTCGGCCGGAAGCTCCTTCAGGATCCAGCCGGTGGTACCGGCCGTGCCCGCACCGATCTCCAGCACCCGGATGGGCCGATCGCCCGGCAGCGCCCGCACCGCCTGCGCGACCACCTCGGCGACCGTGCGATTGCAGCGCTCGAACGAGAACGAGGTCTCGTACAGATCGACGACCGATTGGTACTCGCTCTCGGGGAAGATGAGTTCGATCGGATTGATCTCGTCGCGCAGGACGGCGGCCACTTCGCTACCGCAGCGTTCCAGTACCGCGTACTCGGACTCGCATTCGGGATGCCGCTCACGCAGCAGGGCCAGCGCCGCTACGGTGTCGACCCGGTCGGGGACGATCTCCGGTCGCCAGTCGTCGCCGTCCCGGCTCGTAATCCCGTGCCGGGTCAGCAGTTCCAGCAGTCGGGCGAGGTAGTTCCGGTGCTTCTCGTGCACTCCCAGCTCACCGGCGATCGCGTCGAGGGTGACGGCCCGCCCCGGAGTGAAGTCGAAGCCCAGCCGATGGAAGGCCTCGGTCACGTACGCGATGCAGAGCCGGTCCATCTCCGCTTCGGTCGTGGCGTAGTACTCGCGGTTGAGCGACCAGTCGCGCACCTCGTCGAGGATCGGGTCGACGGCCGCCGCCAGTTCGGCTTCCCCGGGCACGAAATCGGCCGGCAGCAGCGTCTTCACGCGCACCGGGGCCGGGCGCCACCGATACTCGTAGAGCCATTGCAGCAGGGACTCGCGCTCCCCGGCGGGCTGGGTGATGGATTTGCCCTTGAACCCCTCGAAGTGGGCCACCAGCGAGCCGTCCTCGTTGAGCAGCCACAGATTGCCCTCGCAGTAGAGGGGGTCGTCGAGGATATTGGCCTGCCCGTAGCAGTACACGCGCTTCCCGGCCTTGGCGTGGAAGCTGAATCGCTTGACGTCGAATGGAATATAGAGCGTCTTGTCGTCGGTGTTGGGATCGTTGCCCATCGCGATGGACAGCGATTGGAAGCAGGCATCGAGCAACGCCGGATGAATCATGTGCCGCGACGCCTCATCGGCGATGGCTTCCGGAGTGTCTATCCGCCCGAGCGAGCGGAGCTCGCCGTATTTCAGCTCGGTGATCGCACGGAAGGTCGGGCCCAGCATCAGGCCGTTGTTGCGGAACTTCGCGAAGACCTTCGCGGGATCGAACTCGAGCGGGCAGTGCGCGTCGAGTTCGGCGAAGGGCACCGGCAATTCGGTGTCGGGGGCGCCGCGGCGCACCGTGCCCGACGAGTGCAGCACCCAGTCCTTGTCGCCGTCCTGCAGGCTGTACACCCCGAAGTGCAGCGACGGGGTCAGCACCACCTGGACCAGCGGGGCCGGGCGATCGTCGAAAATGAAGAGCGGGCGGCGGAATTCGACATTCTCGATCGAATAGCGGTCCGGACCGAACACATCGGTCAGGCAGCCGACGATGAGATCGAGGTGGCCCGCGCCGGGGAACACGATGGGCCCCTGGACGCGATGGTCATCGAGCCACGGAAACACCGCCGTGTCCATGACCAGTTCCCAGACATGCTTGTCCGGCTCGTCCGCGGCGGGAGTGCGGGTCCCGACGAGCGGATGCCCCACCGACGGGAAGCGCTTGCCGCGCGACAACGGCGTTTCCAGCCAATAGGTTTCGCGCTGCCAGGGGTAGAACGGCACCGGCACGCGCTCGCCGCCGGCCTCGAAGACCGTCTCCCACGCCGGGTCGAAACCGGCGACATACAGGGCGGCCAGCGAGCCCAGCAGGGTCGCGCGGTCGCTCTGCTTGCGATGCAGCGACGGCACCGCGACACCCCGCACCTGCCGCTTGGCCAGCAGCTCGCCGATGGCGGTCGAGTGGATGGGGTGCGGGCCGAGCTCGACGAAGGTCAGGTGCTGATCCTCGATGAGGCGATCGACGGTGGGCGCGAACCGGACGGGTTCGCGGATATTGCGCCACCAGTACTGGGCATCGAGTCCACCGGTCGGCACGATGTCGCCGGTGACCGTCGAATACATCGGAACCGTCGCCGCACCCGAGGTGATGCCGGACAGGGAGGCCAGCAGCTCGTCGTGCAGCGGATCCATGTGGTGGCTGTGGAACGCCACCGCCACCTGGAGCATGCGGCAGAAGATTCGGTCCTGCTCCAGCTCGCGCTGAATCTCTTCGAGCGCGTCGGGATCGCCTGCCAGCGCGGTCGATTCGGGGCCGTTGAGCGCCGCGACCTCGACCCGACCGCGATAGGCGGTGATGCGCTGCTCCGCGGCGTGATACGGCAGGCCGACCGCCAGCATCTTGCCCTTGCCCGACGCCCGCTGCTGAACCCGGCTGCGGTGGAAGATGACTCGGACCGCGTCCTCGAACGAGAGTGCGCCCGAGACGCACGCGGCGGCGACCTCGCCGATGCTGTGACCGACCACGGCCGCGGGGGTGATGCCCCAGCTCTGCCAGAGCGTGGCGAGGCCGAGCTGTACCGCGAACACCGCCGGCTGTGCGATGAAGGTCTCCCCTATCCGGCTGTCGGCTTCGTCCCGGCCGAGTTCCTCGAGCACGCTCCAGTCGGCATGCTTGCGCAGTTCGGCGTCGACGCGCTCGATCACCTCGCGGAAGACCGGGCTCTGGGCCAGCAGTTCGCGCGCCATGCCCCACCACTGCGGACCCTGGCCGGAGAACACGAAGGCCACATTCGCCGTGCCGGAGGTCCGCACACCGGTATGCAACTCGTCGGGCTCCGACCCTCTGGCCAAGGCGCGCAGGGCATCTCGCAGTTCATTCGCGGACGAGCACACCATGGCCAGCCGCTGGTCGTAGTGTGAACGGGTGCGGGCCTGCGCGGCGGCGACCGCCGGGAGCGCGGCCGCGGTCTCGGGATCGGCCAGGAAATCGGCGTAGGTATCGGCGTAGGCGTGCAACGCGTCCTTGGTTTTGGCGCTGAGGGTGAACAGCACTGGCTCATCGACCGCGCTCTCGACCGAATTACTCTGCGGTGCAACTGAATCCGTATTCGATGCGACAACCGGCGGGCCCTCCAGGACCACGTGTGCGTTGGATCCGCCGAAGCCGAACGAATTCACACCCGCGAAGCGCGGCCCGGCCGTCGGCCACGACTCTCGGGTCTGGGCGAGCCGCAGCCCCAGCTCGTCGAACGGGATCTTCGGATTCGGCTCCGCCGCATACAGATTCGCGGGGATCTCACCATTCTTGACGACCAGGCAGGCCTTGACGATACCGACCATGCCGGCGGCCGACTCGAGGTGGCCGACATTCGACTTCACCGCGCCGACAATGCAGGGCCCCTGCCCGTTGCGGCCCGCGCCCAGCACCTTGCCCAACGCGCGCGCCTCGATCGGATCGCCGACGGCGGTTCCCGTCCCGTGTGCTTCGATATATCCGATGTCGGTCGGTGCGACGCCCGCGTCGCGGCAGGCGTCCATGATCATTTGCGCCTGCGCGTCCTCGCTCGGCACCGAGATGCCATTGGTGCGGCCGTCCTGATTGGTCGCGCTGCCGCGCAGCACCGCGTAGATGCGGTCGCCGTCGGCGACGGCCGCCGACAGCGGCTTGAGCACGATCGTGCCCGAGCCCTCACTGCGGATGTAGCCGTCACCGGTACGGCTGAACGACTGGCAGCGCCCCTCGGGCGACAGGAATGTCCCCTGGCTGAATCCGATGGTGGCCTCGGGCAGCAGCAGGGTGCTGACGCCGCCGACGATCGCCATCGTTGCCTCGCCCGATCGGATGCTGCGGATCGCCAGGTGAATCGCGACCAGCGAGGACGAGCACGCGGTGTCCACCGTCATACTCGGACCGCGCAGATCCAGCAGGTACGAAACACGGTTGGCCACAATGCAGTTCGTCACGCCGGTCATGGTGTGACCGCCGATCTGATACCGGTTCTCGGGATTGAGCTGGATGATGCCGTAGTCGTGACCGGAGACGCCGGCGTACACCGCCACCTTCTCGCCTGCGATGGCCTCGGGGACTATGCCCGCGTCCTGCAGGGCCTCCCAGGTGGTCTCCAGGAACAGTCGCTGCTGCGGATCGATCCGCGCGGCCTCGGTCGGTGTGATGCCGAAGAACTGCGCGTCGAACGACGACACATCGTCGAGATACCCGCCCGTGTGCGTGCGCATATGTCCGGGCCGCCCGGCATCGTGGTCGTAGAAGGCGGTGGCGTTCCAACGATCCGCCGGGACCTCGCGCACCGCGTCCCGTTCCTCGACCAGCAGTCGCCAGAAGTCATCCACATTGCGAACCTGCCCCGGGAATCGGCATCCGATCCCCACGACCGCTATGCCTTCGTGCCCGGCCGGCTTGCCTTCTGACCCGGTCGGCTTGCCTTCTAGCCCGGTCGGCACGGAATCAATCGGGGAGCTGTGGACAGCATTCATCACATAACCTCGTTTATAACAAGAAATCGATCGACTGCACGCACAACATTGTTCATTGCACTCGTCATCGACGACGATTCGTCTCCCAGAACGCGCGCCCAGGGAGATGATTCCCATAGAGCAGCTTTCCGCCCCACAAGTCGTTCGAATTCACGACTCGCTTCCATGGAAATCATATGTGGATAATTTCGGCGATACATCCCCCCGATCGGGTGGGAACATTTTTCACCGAAAATAATTAACTACAATTTAATGGCGGGAAGTGGCATGCACCGCGGGTCCGAGCCGGACCGGCACCTGCGCGTAGCCACGGAACGTCAACTGCTGCCGGAGCCGGGGTGGGCCGGCCGGCCGCATATCGGGGAACCGCTCGAACATCGCACGCAGCGCGTAACCGGCCTCCATCCGGGCCAGGTTGGCGCCGAAGCAGGCGTGCACGCCACTGCTGAACGCCAAGTGCTCGTTGGCGTTCGGACGCGTGACATCGAATCGGTGCGGATCGTCGAATACCGCCGGATCACGGTTGGCGCCCGCCAGCGACAGCATGATCATGGCGCCCTGCGGCAGCTGCACTCCCTCCAATTCGAGCTCGGTCAGCGCGGACCGGGCCGTGATGAACACCGGCGGCTCATAACGCAGCACCTCTTCGACGGCATTGGGCCACAACTCCGGTTCCGCGCGCAGCCGGTCCAGCTGCTCGGGATGATTCAGCAACAGGGTGATGGCGTGACCGATCAAATTGGCGGTGGTCTCGAAACCGGCGCCGATGATGATGCTGGTATTCGCCTTGAGCGCATAGTGGTCCAGTTGGCTGCCCGTGATCATATTGCTCAGCACGTCCTCGCCCGGTTCACAGCGCAATCGCTCGATGTGCCGGTCCAGGTAGTCGTTCAGCTGCTGAGCCGATCGCATGGCACGGTGGTATTTGCTCCAGGAGATGCCGACGTCGAGCATCGGTGTCATCTCTTCGCCCCAGAAAAGGAACTGCTCCATATCCGCCCGCGGCAGCCCGAGCATTTCGAAGATGATCGCGATCGGTACCCGCGAGGCGAACGCCTCGACCATATCGACCGAGCCGTCCGAGGGCATGGCGTCGAGCAACTCCTCGGTGACGGTCTCGACCCGCTCGCGCAGCTTCTCGACCGCACGCGGAGTGAACGCCGAGACGACCGGCTTGCGCATCGTGGTGTGTTCGGGTGGATTCATCCGCAGCATCGCGGGCGGATCGGCCGGATTGGCGGGCGGCGGCATGCGATTGGCGAACTTCGCCAGCACCTTGGGGATCTCGATCCTGGCAGAGCTGCGCACACCGAATCGGTTATCCCGCAGGATTGTTCGAACCAGCGCGTGGTCGCAGGTCGCCCAGGGTAGCGGCGTCTTCACCAACTTGCCTTGCGCGCGAATCTGTTCGATGTACGGGTGTGGATCCCTGATCCCCTCCGGGCCCATCATCCGGGCGAAGGTGTCACCGCGCCGGGACTGAACGCGCAACACCAGCCGTGGCACTCCTTGCAGCGACAACCAACGTAGCCAATATTGCAACGTCATCGTATCCACCTCATCCGCATGCACAACCGAACGAATTCTAAGAGGGTCGGATTCGGGTGGACATCCCCCCGATTGGGTGAAAGTTGGCTGGCCCCTAGCACTCTCGTCGATCGACCACTGGACCCGCGGACTGCCGGAGTTCCGCGCGCACGGCAGCGACCGCCGCCTCGATGCGGCTGGCCACCTCGAGCTTGGTGAGGATCCGGCTCACGTGTTCCTTCACCGTGTCCGGGCTGATGTACAGCCGCGCACCGACTTCGCGATTGGACAGTCCATCGATGATGAGCAGCAGGATGTCACGCTCTCGCTCGGTCAGACTCGACATCCGTTGTTGCGCTTCGGGATCGGCGAAGTAGGAGGCGAGCGGCCGGCGGGTCGACGGGGCCGCGGACACCATGACACCCGAGGCCACCAGTTGCAGCGCCCGGAGGACCGCGTGCACGCCGAAATCGGCCGCCAGCACGAGGTCGACGTGTTCCATCTCGGCGCGCGCGGCGCCGCTCTGCACCAGCAAGCCGGCCAGCGGCGGATGCGCCAGCGAGCGCAGGTGCCGCACGACGGTGGGCAGCCCGGGCAGCGGCGCCACCGACGCGTCCAGCAGGACGATGTCGGGGCGCCAGCGCAGCGCCTTCTTCACAATCTCGCGACACGATGACGTCCCCGCCAGCACCAGCCCCTGGATCGAGGCCATCGCTTGCTCGAAATCGTCATGGAGATACGGGGAATCGGAGGCGACCACCAGGGTGTGCCGGGTCGGTCGCGCCGGACACGGTATCTCGCTGATAGTTCGGTGGCGATTCAGCAGTTGGCGTTCCAGTCCGATTCCGCGTGAAATCTGCATGCCAGGCTCCCAGTTCGAAAATCGACCTCTGGTCCGCCAGCCGGAACCGATGTCCACACCATCGGGGAGAACCACGTCACCGTGCATCGAAGGTCACGACCCGCTCGAGAAAGAAATCCTAAACACACTGCGGGCGATCGACATCCCCCCGATCGGGTGGGCGCCGGCACCGGCTGCGAATTCGCGCCCGGCCGACGGAGTCAGCCCGCCTCCACCGGCTCACCGATGCGACACCGCTTGCCGTCCGCGGTCAGCCCCAGCATTTCGAGCAGTACCGCGGCGCACAGGTGCGCGGTGATATCGGCATGATCGTAGGGCGGTGACATCTCCACCAGCGACACCGTCTTCAGATTCGGTGGCCGCATCCTGCGCAGGGTGGCCAGGGCAAAGGCCGATGAGGGCCCACCCACCTCCGGCGCCGAGGTGCCCGGGGCGAAGGCGGGGTCTACGAAGTCGATTCCGAACGACAGCGCCGCCGGCCGGTCGCCGACCACGGAGGCGATCACGCGCGCCACCCCGGCCGGGCCGAGCGCCAGCGCCTCGTCCGTGGTGACGGTCCGCATCCCGAAGTCGCGCCCGCCCTCATCGTTCGCCGCGCCGGTGCCCCGGACGCCGATCTGCACACTGGTGCGCAGATCGATCAATCCCTCACCCAGCGCACGCACCGTGGCGGGCGACTCCGCGCGGCCGTGCGCGGCGAACTGGACCAGCGACATCGGGCCGTATTGCTTGACGGCGGAACGTAATTCGGCCACCGCGAGACTGTGGTCGCCACCGATGAGGACCGGCAGGATCCCGGCCCGATGCAGCTGATCGATATGCTTCTCGATGAGTTCCAGGGTCTGCGCGTGGTTTCCCGGGGTGATTTCGACATCGCCGCCGTCGACGACGGTGACGGTATCGCCCACCACCAGATTCCGCACCCGGCCTTCGTAATCGACATAGGCGCTGGCCGAACGCACCGCATCCGGTCCGAAACGGGCCCCGCCGCGATAGCCCGCCATCCCGTCGACCGGGACACCCAGGATCATCACATCGGCCCCGTCCCCGAATTCCACCTGCCGAATCTCCCTGTGCGGCAGCCGGAAAAAGGTTCTAGGCCCACAGCTGAGTCCAAAGTTCGCTTGCCCGAGCATTTCTGATACCCCCTTGAAGGCATAGGTATGTCGAACCGATCAGCATTCGAAGCCGCAGTGCCCCCACTATCTGGTCTCGAATCAAGACCAGATGGTAGCAGCTCTGATCTCAATTTGAAACCGATCGATCGATACGATGTCCCCCATGCGATACGAAGAGCTCGAGAATGTCCCCTGCTCCATCACCCGGCCGCTGGTGGTGCTCGGCGACCGCTGGACGCTGCTGATCCTCAAGGCCGCCCTCAATGGGGTCAGCCGCTTCAACGGCTTCCAGGCAGCGCTCGAAATCTCGCGCAGTCGCCTGCGGGATCGGCTCGACCGGCTCCTCGAGCACGGCATCCTCACCAAACAGAAGCAACCGAACAGCGCCTACGAGGAATACCGCCTGACCCAGAAGGGTCACGAAATCCTGCCGATACTCATGGCTTTCCGGGAATGGGGCGACCGCTACATGGCGCCGGACGGCCCTCCCATGTACTTCAACCATCGCCACTGCACCGGCCAGGCGCACATCACGCTGACCTGCGACGCCTGCGGCGCCCCGCTCACTACGCCGGACATCGTCCCCGTTCCCGGGCCGGGCCCGAGGTTCCATAAATTGTGATGGCGCAAAGGAGTTCACGACTGCTTCAACGGCATGCCCTCACGGAAGGCCGCATGGCCGGGCGGCGGGGTCGGGGCGTCGAACGGATTCAGCCACAGCCGCAACAGCTCCCGGGATATCTCGGCGGAATCGACGAATGCGTCGCGGGCATGGACGACGACATTGTTGTTGAGTAGTTGGATGTCGCCGGGGCGAATCTGCATGCTCAGCTTGAACTCGGGCCGATTCGCGATCGCCTCGAAGGTGTCCAGCGCCAGTCGTTCCACCGCTGACACCTCGATACCGTACCGCTGGTGCGCGGACTCGATGAACTGGCGCAGGTAGTACCGGCAGGTCAAAATCCCGTCGTGCCAGGCGTAGACCGAATTTCGGTAGTACGGCCGCTCACCGCTGGCCTGTTCGTCGCGCCGATCGTAGTAGAACCCGGCGTAGTAAAGGCC
Source organism: Nocardia sp. NPDC046763 (assembly GCF_040645495.1). Taxonomy (NCBI): domain Bacteria; kingdom Bacillati; phylum Actinomycetota; class Actinomycetes; order Mycobacteriales; family Nocardiaceae; genus Nocardia; species Nocardia sp. NPDC046763. The sequence continues at coordinate 186,151 of NZ_JBEYYI010000006.1, forward strand.
GAGCAGCTCACGATGATTGCGCACCAACTCGTTGTGGATCGTCATCGAACTCGTCAGGCTGCTGACGCCACCCTCGCCCGACGACGTCAGGCACAACAATCCGACAATATCGGGACTGTCGGTATGAAAGGGCAGCGGCTCGCTCGTCTGATAGCCGCGGGTGGCCGTGTTCGACAAGCCGCCATTGCGGTAATTCTTCACCGCGACGATGATCTCGCCCAACCCGTTCTGCGTCACCGCGATCCCCAGATGCGCACACAGACCCCAGTACATCAGCTCGACATCGGCGCGGGGGATGTCATCGCCGATCGGGAACCCGCTCAGCACAACGAATCCCCGGCCGAACACGAGTTCGCGGGACACGTCGGCGAGCTTGCGCGCCAGACCGTCGAGCGGGAAGTCCGACCGGGTGATAACCCGCATCTCCTTGCCGGTACTCCGGGCATGGCCGAGCGCGGCGAACAATTCCGCGGTGTCGTCGGCGGTGATCGAGACGGTCCACAGACTCGGGTCCGAGAAGTCACCGGGCACCCACGCCGCCGGTCCGGTAATGGTTTCTGTGCGAATGAAATCCGATACGGCAGTCATGTCGGATCGAGCCTCTCTTCCCGGTAGTGTGTCCTATCCGAACTCCGCGCGCACCGCGACCACCGCGGCTTCGAGTCGGCTCGCCACCTCCAGCTTTCCCAGAATCCGGCTCACGTGCTCCTTGACGGTGTCCGGGCTGATGCGCAATCGGGAGCTGACCGCTCGATTCGACAGACCATCGGTGATCAGCAGCAGGATCTCCCGCTCCCGGCTGGTCAAAGCCGAAACACGTTCTCGCGCATCATAATACGAAACAAGATCGTCGTCACGAGGAACCGCCGGGCGCGGGCCCACCGATACCACCGCACCCGAAACCAGCACCTGCAGCGCCTCGAGGATCGCGGTGATGCCGAACTCCGCCGAGAGCACCGCGTCCAGCTCCTCGACACTCACCTCACCCGCCGCACCGCCCAGCAGGAGAGCGATTTTCGAGTCCTGGTCCAGCTCGCGTAATCGGCGGACAATGTCCGTCCAGCCGATCGCCGGCTGCACGGACCCGTCCAACACGACCAGGTCCGGGCGCAGCCGCTCACAGCAGGGCAGCACCTCGCGCCAGGTACAGGTGCCCGCCAGCTCGAATTGCGCGCCCGTGGTGACGGTCTCCTCGAATTCCTCGCGCGCGTACGGGGAATCGGATGCCAACACCAGCCTGATGTGGCGTAATACACTGGGACGCTGCATGTTCGGAAACATGTCCGGCACCGATCCGGGCGACTCGATCGCGGTCGGTCCGACCGCTCCGTATAACTCCGACTCAGTGCCCATGGGTCAACTCCCAAAGTTAATCAGTCTCGTTCCAAGACCAAAACTACCAACGTTCGGTTTAACCGGACACCGCCCGAAAGTGACTTCGGTCACTCGCCCCAGGAGCCGCGCCTATCGGACTGTGTTCATCGAGAAGCACTGCAACACAACGCCATTCGAGCACACCCGATCGGGGGGATGCGGTGAGTTCCGTGTGGCCACAAGATCGTTAGGTGGCAGGAGTCACGTTCGTTCACACCGGGTTTCGGAGGATGCCGAATGAATTCGCGTGCGGCACAACAATACACCGCCACCACGTCCGGCACGCGTCTGAAGCGCGGTAGGCGTTTCGACGGTGCCTCCTACGAGCATCCGGCCGCCTTCCGGATCGGCGTCGGCCTCACGATCCTCGGCGTGCTGCTCCAGCTGCCGATGTTCTATTCGGCGCGGTCGATGCACTACCAGCTGGCGGGCATGCCGGTGACCGGAGAGATGGCCATCGGCATGGCCCTGACCGTCATCGGTGTGGGATGGACCGCCTACAGTCTCTTCCCGCGCAGGCAACCGGCCGGCCTCCGCTCGAGCCAGATCAGCGTGACACCACTCGACGACGCCCCCATCCGGCCCGCGCACATCGCCCTGCTCGCAGTCATCGCCATCGCGATCACGATCGACGTGATGAAGCCGGTCGCCTTCGCCTTCCTCACGCCCGGCGCCGCAAGCGAATACGGCCTTCGCGGCCCGCTCAGCCCGCACGCGCACGCGTTGCCGATCGGGCTCTACCCGCTCTCCGGCATCGGCGGCACGATGGCCGGGTCGTTCCTGTGGGGATGGCTCGGTGATCGGATCGGCCGCCGCGCCTCGATCCTGCTCAGCGCGGTCATCTTCATCGCGACATCGTGCTGCGGCACCATGCCCGAGTACTGGATGAACCTGGTCACGTGTTTCATCATGGGGCTCGGTGTCGGCGGCATGCTGCCGATCACCTTCACGCTGCTGTCGGAGACGGTGCCGCGCAAGCATCGCGGCTGGATGATGGTGCTCATCGGCAGCGACATCGCGGGCGCCTACATCATTGTCAGCTGGCTCGCCGCGACGTGGGCGTCACCGGAGCATTTCGGCTGGCGACTGCTGTGGCTGATCGGGCTGCCCACCGGTCTGATTCTGCTCGTGCTCAACCGCTGGATTCCCGAGTCGCCCCGATTCCTGTTGCAACACGGCCGCGCCGAGGAAGCCCGCGCGGTCATGCGCCGCTACGGCGCGGAAGTCGTAGAAACCGGATCCGAACCGAGTGTCGAGCAGCGGCTGCGCAGCGGATCGGCGCAATTGTTCACCGGCCCTTTCCTCGGCCTGTCCGCGGCGATCGTGCTGCTCGCGGTCAGCATCGGCACCACGCAATACGGCTTCCAGCAATGGATGCCGTCGAATCTGCAACGCCTCGGGTTCTCCGAAGCCAATGCCAGCATCGTGCTCCGCAATGCCGCCATCATCGGATTCCCGCTCAGCGTGCCGATCGCGCTGTTGTACGGATTCTGGAGCAGCAAGAAGACCGTGATCCTGGTCGGCGCCCTGATGAGCGCCGCGCTCGCCGCCTTCGCGATACTCGGCGACCATGTCGCCGACAACCACGCGCTGCTCTACACCCTGCTCGTCGTCCCGGTCTGGGGAATCAGCATCCTCAACTCCGTGCTCGCCGCCTACACCGCGGAGGTCTACCCGACGGTCGTACGCGCCCGGGGCAGTGGGCTGTCCGCGGGCGCGACGAAGGCCGGCGGGGTGTTCATCCTCGCGACCGTCGCGATGGCGATCGCCGCCCCGTCCAGCCGGGTGACCGCGGCGCTCGGGGTCGTCCCGCTGGCTCTCGCCATCGTGGCGCTCATCGCCTTCGGCCCGGAAACCCGGCACCGGCAACTCGAAAGCATCACCGCCGCCGAACTACTCCGTACCCACTAGCCCGCTCGGCTGTCCGCGGGACACATCGCCGCCGCGGGCAAGATCGCGACGCACGCGAGCGTGCCCATGATCTCCAGCGCCCGCCCGAGGCCCGCGGCGGCGTAGACGCTGCCGAAGAGCGCGACCCCGAGCACGAAACTGAATTGGAATGTCGTGGTGGCGATACCGGTGGCATCGGGCACCTGGTCGGGGCGGACGTGCGCCACCGTCAATCCGAGCAGCGGCGTGAAGCAGGCGCCGTAGCCGAATCCGGCCGCCCCGAGCACCAGCACCCCCGCCGCGCTCGGCCGGAGATGATCGGCCGCGCCGAGCGCGATCAGGCAGGCGCCGAGAATCCCGAGACCCACGATGGTCAGCGCAGGGTGCCGCCGGTGCGGCACCAGTGATCCCGGCGCCGAGCCGATACCGAAGCCGACCGCGAACGGCACCAGCGCGAGTCCGGCCGCCGCGGCCCCGTACCCGTGATGGTCCTGGAGATCGGCGGCGACACAGAACAGGACGCCGGTGTAGGTGGTACCCGACAGCAGCAACGCGACCAGACCCGGCCGCACGCCGGGCACCGCCATGATGCGCAGGTCGAACAGTGGGGAACCATTGCGGGCCAGTTGATTTCGCTGCCACGCGACGAACGCCGCCACTACCGCGATGCCGAGCGCGCCGATCGCCCAGTCGAGCCTGCTCCACCCGGTGTCGGGGCCGAGCGCGAGCGCACCGGTGACAGCGGCCGCGCCGACGGTCAGCATGCCCACCCCGATCAGGTCGAGCCGCCGCGGAGCGACCGCGATCGCGGGCAGCAGCCTGGCCGCACCGGCCAGGACGACCAGTCCCACCGGGAGGTTGATCAAGAAGACGATCCGCCAGCCGAGCCCCAGGATATCGAGACCGATCAGCGCGCCGCCCAAGGCGAGCCCCGCGGTCGCGCCGAGGGAGATCATCGCGCCGTAGGCGGCAAGTGCGCGCGCCCGCGCGGTGCCGGCGAAATCGGCCTGGATGAACGAGATCGCTTGCGGGACAGCCATTGCCGCGCCGACACCCTGCACCGCCCGCGCTCCGATCAGCACGATCGCGCCGGGCGCCGCGCCGGTGACGACGGAGCTCACGGTGAACACCGCGATCCCGATCAGGAACAGCCGCCGCCTCCCGCGATCGGAGCCGAGTCGCGCGCCGGTGATCAGCAGGCTCGCATACATCAAGGTGTAGGCCGCGACGGCGAGCGCGGCCGTGCCCGGCTCGACCCCCAGATCCCGCTGGATCGACGGCGCCGCGATATTGCCGACGGTGGTGTCCATCGAGGCCATGAATTGACCGGCCAGCACCACCGTCAGCGCCAGCCAGCGCCGCCGGGCCCCGATGGTCGCGACAACCGTCACCGGCGCGGGCCGCCCTGAACCGTCCCGACGGTGTCGTCGGCGAGCAGTCGTTCGAGCGCGTCGACGCAATCGAAGACATCGACATGCCGGATATAGAGCGGCGCGAGCCCGAAGCGCAGCAGGTCCGGTGGCCGCAGTTCGAGATGGAAACCACGGGCCGCCAAGCCTTCCGCGAGACGCGGGGCCGATGCACAGCGCAGCGACACGTGACTGCCGCGCTGTGCGCTGTCGGCGGGTCCGGTCACCTCGACGCCGAAACGGGCCAGCCGGGCCTCGGCCAGTGCGACGAATTCCGCGACGAGCGCAAGGGATTTGGCGCGCACCGCCCGCGGATCGGCCCGTGCGGTGAGCCGCACCCCGGCATCGAGGGCGAGCAGACTCAGCAGCGGCGGGCAACCAGTGGTCAAGCGGGCTATCCCGGGATCGGGCCGATGGTCGGCGGTGAAGTCGAACGGCCGCGCGTGCCCCAGCCATCCGGTGATCGGCTGCTGGAAGCCGGGCAGCAGCCGCTCGGCGACATACATGTAACCGGGTGCGCCCGGCCCGCCGTTGAGATACTTGTATCCGGCGCCGACCGCCAAATCGGTGCCCGCGGCATCCACCTCGACGGGGACGACGCCTGCGCTGTGCGACAGATCCCACAGCACGAGCGCCCCGGCGGCGTGTGCGCGCTCGTTGATCCGGCGCATCGGTAGCAGTTGCGCGGTGCGGTAATCGACGTGGCTGAGCAGCACCACCGCCACGTCCGCGTCGAGGTGATCGACGATCTCCTCGGTGGGCACCCGGCGTACCGTCGCATCCGGGCGGACGTATCGCGCCACACCGTCGGCGATGTACAGATCGCTCGGGAAATTGTCGTGGTCGGTGAGGATCACCGACCGCGCTCCCCCGGCGGCGCCCGATTGCAATTCCATTGCGCCGCACAGCAATTTGAAGAGGTTGACCGAGGTGGATTCGCCCACCACCACCTGGCCGGGAGCCGCGCCGATGAGGCGGCCGATCCGGTCGCCGGTGGTGACCGGCAGCCGCAGCCACTGGTGATCCCACCAGCCCGCGTTCATGTCGTCGCGCCAGCGCCGCATGGCCACCTCGAGCCGGTCCCAGGTTTCGCGCGGCGGCGGGCCCAGCGAATTCCCGTTGAAGAAGACGCGGTCGTCTCGCAGATCGAACAGCGCCCGCACGTCGGACAACGGATCGACGGCATCGAGCTGTTCGAAGTGCTGGCGCTGTTCGGCAGTCGTTTCCACGCGTCACTCCGTAATCTGTTGCATCAGACCGTAGATGTCCTCGTTGTGCCACCACTCCGCGAGCCGATTGTCGGCATCGAATCGCATGATGTCGATCCCCGTCAGCGATACCGTACGCCCGGTCCCGGCGACGCCCGACAGCACACCGGTATGCGTGCCCGAGGAGTTGTATCTGGCAACGAGTTTGTCACCGTCGATGAGCACGTCTTCGATGACGAACTTGAAGTCGGGAAAGGCCTGGTGCCAATCGAGGGCCATGGCCACGTGTCCCGGTTTCGTATTCGGAAACGCGTCGATGGGGCGGTGATCGAAGAAATCCTCCGCAAGCACTCGGCCACCCGCCGGATCACCGTGGTTCCAGAGTTCACCGATCCAGATTCCCTCGTATACGTGCCGCATGAGATCGCGGCGGCTACCGGTGTCGGTCATGATGTCTCCTTCGAATTACCGGAACTGGCCATTCGGTCCCGCGACGAATGCCGCACGCCCGCGTTTGATCCATTGGACGGTGGCACGTTTCGGACGAAACGCGGCTTCCAGCACCGGAATCGCCGTTTCCGGGTCCGTGGTGCCGCAGGTGAAGATATCCACCGCGGCGTATTCGTACTCCGGCCAGCTGTGGATGCTGATGTGTGATTCCGCGAGCACCGCGACACCGGTGACCCCGCCGGCGCCACCGAAATGGTGCACATAGATGTACAGCAGCGAGGCCTCGGTGACCCGCACGCATTCGCGCAGGGTCCGCTCGACCAATTCGGGATCGTCGAGACGGCTCGCGCCGATGAGATCGACGAGCAGATGGGTGCCCGCCGCACGCAACTGTGGTATCGATGCGGCCACTATCTCCGTCATCGGGGCTGCTCCGCGAGAAGCGGGTTGAGCGAGAAGCCACACACGTCACGGGCGGCCTCGGTGGCGTCGGCGGCCACCGTCACCGGTGTCACATCGTGCAGCAGTCGCGGATCCTCGAACACCACGGTGTCGATCGGCGCCTCCAGTTCGAGTTTGCGATACACCACGCCGTCCAGATCGGCGAAAAGGCTGCGCCCACCCGCCACATTCGTTCGGTTGATGAGCGAAATCGAGGTGAAGGCATGTCCGTCGTGGTGCATTCCTTCCGGCGCCGGATATCCGGGTTTACCGGGCTGCGCGACGATCCGGATCAGATGCACTCCGATCTCCCAGTACCGCGCCGCGCTCAGGCGCTCCGCCGGGAGCACCGCGAGCACGTCCCACATCAGTTGATGCAGAAAGGGATTCCTCCTCGTTCGCTCCGCGAGCGGTTCGAATTTCCGCTCGAATCCGCCCGCATAGGGATTCAGCTCCGAATCCTGATAGAACGCACGGTGTTCCAGCAGGTCGATGCGACGTGCGGCGGTATCCGCCGCGAAGAGGCTGAATCTGCGCTTCCGGAAGGCGTATTCCGTCTTCAGCCACCGGTCGTCGGCCAGATCGTCGAAATCCTCTGCCAATTCGGCGAGTCCGGTGACGATCTCCCGCGGGAGTGCTGCCGTCGGTTTTCCGGGCAGCAGGATCACCGGGTCGCTGTCGAAGCGGTCGGTGGGTAGGGCGTCGAAGAGCTCGGTATCAATTGATGAGGTCATCGTATCCTCTTCTGTGCGAGCCGCTCGGTGTCGATACCGAGCGGGCGATCACGACACGTAGTCGAGATAGAAGTCGAAATCCCACTCGCTGGTCGTCGCCAGGAATCGTTCCCATTCATCGAGTTTGTGGGCGGTGTACACGCGATACATATCGCCCGGCAGCGCCGACCGCAGGACCTCGTCGCGGTCGAGTGCCTCCAGTGCCGCACCGAGATTCATCGGGAGACTGCGTTGCGGGTCCGGCGTGCCGTCGTAGCTGTTTGCGGCCGTCGGCGGACCGGGATGCAGGTCGTTGCGCAGGCCGTCGTCGATCGCGGCGAGCAGGCCCGCCGCCATCAGATAGGGGTTGACCATGGAATCGGCGGTGCGGTACTCGACCCGATCCGGCGCCGATACCCGGACCGCGCAGGTGCGATTCTGGAATCCCCAGCCCGCCGCCACGGGCGCCCACAACCCGGTATCCAGCAGGCGGCGGTAGGAATTCACCGTCGACGCGCCGAGGGCGGTGAGCGCGGGCAGATGCGTGACGATCCCGCCAACCATGCGCCTGGCAATATCGTTGAGCTGCTGCGGATTCGACCCCGCCGACCGGCCTTCGGTCAGCAGGTTCACGCCACCGCCGCGGTAGCTCCGCACGGCGGGCATGGTGGTCTCGGCTTCCGCCGGGACGATCTCGTCGTCGCCGTCACGCCACAGCGAGAGGTTGTGATGACAACCGGATGCCGACAGCCCCGGAAACGGCTTGGTCATGAAGCAGGCGATGACATCGAATTCCCGTGCCACCTGACGGCAGATCTGCCGGTAGGTGAGGAGCCGGTCGGCATTGCGCAAGGGATCGTCGAACCGGAAATTCAGCTCGAGCTGCCCGGGCGCGTCCTCGTGGTCGCCCTGGATCATGTCCAGACCCAGCGCCCTGCCGTAGGAAAGCACCCGCAGGGTGATATCGCGCAGCTCCTCGAGCTGGTCGACGTGATAGCAGTACGGTTTGGTGACGCCGACCAGGTCGTTGTCCGCGGTACGGCGCAGCCACATCATCTCGGGTTCGGTGCCGACCCGAAGCCGCATGCCGTGCCGGTCGGCGAAGGCGTCGTGCAGCTGGGCAAGATTGCCACGGCAGTCGGAAGTTAGTGCGGCGCCGGGCATTTCATGTTCTTCCCGGTTACGGAACAGCCGGGCGAACACCCGCGCGACCCGGCCGTCCCATGGCAGCTGGGCGAAGGTCTCCGGTTCCGGAATCGCGATCAGCTCGGAGGCTTCCGGGCCGTATACGAGGTAGCGACCGCGTCGGTCGGTGGCGACATTCGACACCGATCCGTACACCAGCTGCACGCCCCGGTTCGCCAACTCCTCCCATCGCGAGGCCGGCATGCCCTTGCCGACCACACGGCCGGTCACCGACACGAATTGCACGTAGATGTACTGGATGTCGAGCTTGTCGATGAGCTTACGAACATCGTTGCACGCGTCGCTGCGTCCCGGCTCGGACAGAAAGACATCGATGTCCACGGGGTTGCCCCCCTTCGTTCGCGCCGCAACGCCTGTCAGATCAACGTCACGACGGGGGTGGTCGGATTACCCTGTATCCCAACCGTTTTCCGCGATCGGTCCAGGAACCAATCTCGTTTTAGCACCTGCCGTACGGGTCGCGCAAGGCTCGGCAACCCTGTGAGCAACCCCTGGCACAGATGCGAGATCGAGCGCTGTAAGCACGGATTCGCTTGCACCAAAGCAGATTCCATGTGCGACCGGCCGGATCATGAGTTAGCCTCGATGCGACTGATGCGCGAAACCCATTGCGGCATCACCCCATTCGACGCCGAGCCAAAGGCCATGCACAAATGACGACGGCAGGTTGTTCGGATTCGAATCCGAACAACCTGCCGTCGCATCGTCAGCCTACGGTGTCATCAACTCACGTTGGAGGCGATGCCGCTCGACGAGGACGAGCCCCCGCCACCGGCGGCCGCACGCGCCGAGCGCGGCCATAACGCAGCAACTCCCTCAGCAGATCCGCCGCCGCGAGATACCGCGGGATGTCGACCCAGAACCGCCATCGGCCATCCGGATCCCGGTCTCCAGCGCGGCCGCGCGCACCGGAAGGACATAACCCACGATTCCGGCGTCGGTGAGCGCGAAAATGCACCCGGCGGACCTGCAATCCGGTCAAGTCGGCAATAACTCCCAGGCCCGGGCATCCAGTCCGTTGGCCAACCCCCCGAGCAGGAACCCGATGCGCAGTGCCGCGCACGGTCCAGGCGATCTCGACCAGCGCCCGGAGCATGAGCCCGGCGATCGGAGGGTTGGACTTCACCCGCACCGACAACGGTCGAAGCGGAGACGATCGCTACCCTCACGACCCCGGGTCGATGGCAGACAGGAAACGTTCCCAAGCCTCCGCCTGCGCCACGGGGTTCACCGCCGCTACCCGATTGGGCATGGTCAGCAGCGGGCTGACGGTGTGGCGGAGCTGCTGCGCACTGCACCCGGCCGCGCCGTCCCGGTCCGACACTGCCACGCCGCGGTTGTTCATCGACATGCGACACGGCCCGACCACCCCGGTCGGGGAATGCCGAGTGCATGGCCCGCTACCTGCGCCTGAACCGCTGAGCGTCCGCGACACGCGGGCCGATTCCGATCAGCCGGACCGGTCAGCCCTTCTTCATCATCTCGTAGATTCGCTTGCAGTCCGGGCAGACCGGGGAACCGGGCTTGGGGGAACGGGTGACCGGGAAGACCTCGCCGCAGAGGGCGACCACGTGGGTGCCCATGACCGCGGACTCGGCGATCTTTTCCTTCTTGACGTAGTGAAAGACCTTGGGAGTGTCGTTGTCGGTCGACTCGTCGGTGGTCTCGTCCGGACGGACCAGGGTGTCTGCGCTCACGGGTTCAATCATGCCAGGCGGCGTGTGCATCCGACGCGCGGTAGTGGAAGACTCGGGGTATGCAGCGTGACGGCGAATCCCAGACCGACGGCATGAGCGGTGAGGATCGCCCGGACGTCGAGTTCCATCCCGCCGGTTCCATCCCGAAGCCACCGCGCCAGTCGCAGGGCTACTTCCCGGGCGAGGAGAAACAGCATCCGGCGCTGATCACCGAGGCCGCCCTGTCGCTCGAGCAGCAGCATCGCGACCGGGTGCGGCGGTACATCACCATCATGTCCTTGCGCATCCCGTGCCTGATCGGCGCGGCCGTTGCATACAGCGTGTGGCACAGCTGGTGGCTCTCGCTCCTGATCATCGGCGTTTCCATCCCGCTGCCGTGGATCGCCGTGCTCATCGCCAACGACCGCCCACCCCGCACCAAGGACGAGCCCAGCCGCTGGGACGGACGACGCGATCAGGCGGCGCTGGAATCACGGCCGCACAACGCAATCGACGGTTAGCGCGGCGATCGGTCAGTACACCATCGGCCAACCGCGAAAGTGTCGGCATCGACAACGCGGTCATGCTGTGGTCACCACTTCGCCGGGCATGACATTGGTGACCGCGACAGGACGAATCCCCGCTGACAGCAGAGCCGCCAGCCCGCACAGCCCGCCCGCGATGAACCAGGCCATGGTGTAGCTGCCCTGCGCGTCGCGGATGACGCCCGCACCGAAGGCGGCCAGGGCGGCGCCGATCTGGTGGGAGGCGAAGACCCAGCCGAAGGCGACGGGTCCGTCCGCGCCGAAGTGGGCGCGGCACAGGGCGACTGTGGGCGGGACGGTGGCGATCCAGTCGAGACCGTAGAAGATGATGAAGGCCCACATGCTCGGGTGTACGTCGGGTCCGAAGAGGATCGGCAGGAACAGCAGTGAGATGCCGCGCAGCGAGTAGTAGGCGACCAGCAGGTAGCGGGAGTCCACGCGGTCGGTGAGCCAGCCCGAGGCGATGGTGCCGGCGACATCGAAGATGCCCACCGTCGCCAGCAATCCGGCCGCGGTAGTGGCGGGCATGCCGTGATCGTGGGCGGCACTCACGAAGTGGGTGCCGATCAGGCCGTTGGTCGATGCCCCGCAGATGGCGAAACCGCCTGCCAGCAGCCAGAACACAGGCTTGCGGACAATGGTCGCCAGCACCGTCACCGCGCGGGCCGCGCCGCCGGCCGCCGAAGTGCGCACTCCGACCTCGCTGCCCGGCTCGGCGCCGTAGGCCCGCACCCCGGCGTCGCTGGGGAAGTCGCGGATGAACAGCAGCACCAGCGGCACCACCGCCAGCGCCGTCGCCGACACCACGAGAGACGGTGTGCGCCAACCGTGATCGCGCGCCAGGCTCGCGATCAGCGGCAGGAAGACCAGCTGCCCGGTCGCGCCCGCGGCGGTGAGGACGCCGGTCACCAGACCGCGGTGCTTCACGAACCAGCGCCCGGTGATGGTGGCCACGAACGGCATGGACATCGAGCCGACGCCGACGCCCACCAACAGGCCCCAGGTCGCCATGAGCTGCCACGGCCGGGTCATGAACACCGTCAGTCCGCTACCCGCCGCGATCAGCACCAGCGCGCACGCCACCACCCGGCGAATACCGAAGCGATCCATGAGCGCCGCCGCGAACGGCGAGATCAGGCCGTACAGCAGCACATTCACCGACACCGCCGCGCCGATGGTGCCATGCGACCAGCCGAACTCCTCGTGCAGCGGGTCCATGAGCACACCGGGCACCGAGCGGAAGCCTGCCGCGCCCAGCAGCGCGATGAAGCCCACCACCGCCACGATCCATGCCGGATGCGGCCCCGAGCGCAGGGAGGGCACCGAACCACTCGCCGCCACCGTCGGTTCCGCAGCGCCGGTGGACTGCGCAGCGTCCAACGGGGTTGTGCCATCCGATGATTCCCGGCCCAGATCGTCCTTCAGTTCGCTCACCCGATCGAGCGTGACCGAAATGCCCTTTCGCCACGAGTGGCCAGAATGCCACAATGCGTCAAGATCCAGCCATCGCGAGAGGAGCATCGTGCCGGCACCCCATCTTGTCGCCGTTCTCGTCCTGGAACCGACCGTCGGCTTCGACATGTCGATCCCGCCGGTGGTGCTCGGCGCCGCCGTCGACAACGACGGCAACCCGCTCTACGAGGTGCACACCTGCGGCGTCGGCACCGGCGGTGTCGCCGCCACCGGCGGATACACCGTCATCCCGGAATTCGGCCCCGAACTGCTGGCCCGTGCCGACACAGTGATCGTCCCCGGCACCCGCATCACCCAGCCGCGGCAGGAGGGCACGCTGCCGCCCCGGGTGGCCGAGGCGCTGGCCACCATCCGCCCGGACGCCCGCATCGTCTCCATCTGCACCGGCGCGTTCGTGCTCGGCGCAGCGGGCCTGCTGGACGGCCGCCGCGCCACCACCCACTGGCAGTTCGCCGACCGGTTCCGCGCCCTCTACCCGAAGGTCCTCCTCGACGAGAACCTGCTCTTCGTGCAGGACGGAAACGTCTGGTCCTCAGCGGGATTGGCGGCCGGCATCGACCTGTGCCTGGATCTGATCCGCACCGATCACGGCAGCGCCGCCGCCAATGGCGCGGCCCGCTACTGCGTGGTGCCACCGTGGCGTGACGGCGGGCAGTCGCAGTTCATCGAGCGGCAGGTCCCGGAGTCGGGCAGCGAGGGCACCGCACCCACCCGCCGCTGGGCGCTGGACCGCCTGGAGCGGGAGCTGGACCTGAACTCGCTTGCCGCGCATGCTCATATGAGCGTGCGCACCTTCACCCGCCGGTTCAAGGCCGAGACCGGCATGGCGCCGGGCGCGTGGATCCTGCAGCAGCGGGTCCGGCACGCGCGGCATCTGCTGGAGACCACCGACCTGACCGTCGACGAGGTGGCGCGCAGTGCGGGCATGGGCACCTCCGCCTCGCTGCGCCACCACATGCGTCTGGAGCTGGGCGTGCCGCCGCTGACCTACCGCAAAACCTTCCGCAAACACGAAACCCTGGAGACAGCATGACGATTCGCTGGATGTGGGCCTTCCTGGACCGTCCCGCCGCACAATTCGACGAGAGCGCCCGGTTCTGGACCACGGTCACCGGCACCGAGCTCTCGGCACCACGGGGCGAGCGCGACGAATTCGTCACGCTGCTACCGGATTCCGGGGCCGCGACGGTCAAGATGCAGGTAATCGACGGCCCCGCGTCCGTGCATCTGGACCTCGACGTCGACGATGTCGGCGCGGCCGCCGAGCGCGCCCAGCAGCTGGGCGCGACTCTCGCCGCGGACTACATCCTCACCTCGCGCATCGGCTACGCCGTCCTGCACTCCCCCGCCGGAATGCCCTTCTGCTTCACACCTTTCCGCGATGCCGCGGGCCCGCTCACCCCGACCGTGACCGGCCCGGCCGGCGACCGCAGCCGGCTCGACCAGATCTGCCTCGACATCGGCGCCGGCGACTACGAGACCGAGGCCCGTTTCTGGACCGACCTGACCGAATGGTCCTGGCGCCCCAGCACCCTGCCGGAATTCGCCCGCCTCTCCGCGCGTCCCGGCCTCCCGATCGACCTGCTGTTGCAACGCCTCGGCGATGACCGCCCCACGTCGGCGCACCCGGACATCGCCTGCACCGACATCGAGGCCACGGCAACCTGGCACGAGCGGCTGGGCGCACACCGCGTCGAGCTCGGCAAACACTGGATCGTCATGGCGGACCCCGCCGGCCAGCCCTACTGCCTGACCAGCCGCTCGCCGGCCTGAGACTCGGGATCGCCGAAGCCCCCGAGTGCTTCGAGGCTCCTCGGAGCCGGGAAGCACGCAGGGGCTTCGACGTAGCTGGTCTTGCTACTTCCGCTCGGTCTGCGGCTGGCGGCGTGCCGCTTCGCCGGAGTTGGCCAGCGCCTCGAGGTCCTCGAGGAACTTCTCGATGCTGTCGGCCCGTGCCTGGGGCGAACCGATCTGCTCGCGCACCTTCTCCTCGGTGAGAGCGAGCATGGCGGCGGCCAGATCCTGCTCCAGGTCGCGGATCATCTGCCTGCGGTACTGCAGGATCTGATCGCGGCCCTGCTTGCGCACGCGCTCCACCTCGGCCGCGGCGGCCTCGCGCATCTGCTGGATGATGCGATCGGCGTCGGCCCGGGCCTCTTCGCGCATGCGGTCGAGTTCGGCCTGCGCCTCGGCGACGGCATTGTCGTAGGCGGCCTTGGCGGTGGCCAGTCGCTGCGCCGCCGCCTCGCTCTCCTCGAGTTGCCGCCGGATCTGGTCCTGAGCGTTGTTCATGATCCTCTTCACCGGTGGCACAACGTATTTCACGAAGAACCACACGATGACAGCGAAGCCGAACAGCTGGCTGAAGAAGACGGGCCAATCGAAGGTGATGTTGTAAATACCCTCGGCGAGATGGGTATCGGTGAGGATCATGCAGACCCCCGTCCTCTCTGCTGGCCCGCGCTGGTCCGGGCACGATCGTTCCCACCCAGGACCCGGCCGGCCAGGTCCTGAGCGAGTGGTTCGACGGCTTCGCGTAGTTCGGCGGCGACCTGGTCGGCCTCGGCGCGAAGGTGCGCCGTGGACTCGGCCACGATCTGGTCGGCCTCTTTCTGTGCCTCGCCGCGCATTTCCTCGAGGATCGCGCGCCCTTGGGCCCGGGCCTGGTTGCGGATGTCGGCCGCTTCCGCACGGGCTTTCTCGAGCGCGGACTCGTAGCGCGCTTCGGCTTCGGCGAAGGTTTCGCTGGCTTCCTTGGCGGTCGCCGTCGTGACCTCGACACGTGCCTCCCGCTCCGCCAACACCTTTCGTATGGGCGGAACCACGAAGAACCAGATGACTCCGAGCACGATCAGGAAGATCAATAACTCAGCGAAGAAGGTGCCGTTGGGAACCAGGAAGTTCCCCGCGGCCTCCACATCCGTTCTGGGAGACATCATGACGTCTACTTACCGGGAGTAGCGAATACGAACAATGCCATGAACGCTAGATTGATGAAGTATGCCGCTTCGACCAGACCCACGGTCAGGAAGAAGTTCACGCGCAGGCGGCCCTCCGCCTCCGGCTGCCGGGTGACACCGTTGATCAGAGCGGCGCCGGCCAGACCGTCACCGATACCCGCGCCGATGGCACCGCCCGCCAGAATGATGCCGCCGCCGATGAGAGCGCCCTGGACGATACTCGCGGTTGCTGGGTCTGCCATTTTTCACTTCCTTTGACAAAGGGTTATAGCCCTGAACAGCTGAAGCCGCTCAGTGGTTTTCACTCTCCAGCGACATCGACTGGCTGAAGTAGAGGATGGTCAGCAGGGCGAAGATGAACGCCTGAATGGCTCCGACGAACAGGTCGAAGAGCTTCCAGATGGCATTCGGACCCCAGCTGATCCAGAAGGGGAACAACGTGATCACCGAAACCATGACGCCGCCCGCGAACATGTTGCCGAAAAGTCGCAACGAGAGCGACAGCGGTTTGGCGATTTCCTCGACCACATTGATGAAAACCATGGGGCCCCAGCCGGTGTGGCCCTTCAGCAACTGTTTCACGTGTCCGCCCGGACCGCGCCGCCACGCGCCCGCGGCGTGATAGAGCAAGAACACGAACAGCGCGAGCGACAGCGTGAAATTGAAATCGGACGCCGGCGGCGCGATCAATTCCCCCGAACCGTACTGAACGGGCAAGACGGACAACCAGTTCGAGAGCAGGATGAAGGTGAACAGCGTGACCGCCAGCGGCAGCACGAACGGCGCAACCTTCATGCCGATGGCCGTCTCCACCTGGCTGCGCATCTGGACCGTGATGGTCTCGAAGAACAGCTGCACCCCGTTGGGCACCCCGGAGGTGATCTTCATACGCAGGTAGAAGGCCATGCCCAGCACGATCAGCGCGGCCACCCCCGTGGACACGATGGTGTCCACATTGAAGGTCATGCCCAGCAGATGCGCCTGAGCGTGGTCGCCGACATGGATCTTGGACTCCCCCGAGGAATCCTCGGCGGCCAGCAGCGCCGGGGCCGACGAATGGGCGAGGAAAGCGACGGGAATGCTCATGACTGCTGTCGAAGCCCTTTCACCTCGGGCAGAGCGGTATGGAGTACCAGAATCAGCTGAAAGGCCGCCAGTCCGAAGAAGATTCCGACGCCATAGGGCCGGGTCAGGAATGCCACCACAATCGACAACGCGGTCAGAATGAGCAACCGCGACGCCGAGGACAGCGCCAATTTCTGTTTGCTGGGTGTTTCCGCATCCGTGATGCGCACGATGGACATCCAGGTAAGCCGGGCGTTCACCCAGCCGAGTGTCAGACCGGTGGCCACGAAAACACCCAGCAACAATCGATCGAACGCCCCTGTGACCATCAATGCCAGTATGCCGAAAGCGATTGCAATAGCGCTCGCTCTACGCATCCGTAGCCTGTTGAGGTCCAATACAACACCACCTCGCCGTCATCCCACCTCGTAGTGGGGCCGTGCATGATCAGTAGCATACACAGCCCAACCTCGTTGCGGGGCAGTATTTTTGATCTTCAAATTGTTGATCTTGAAATTCTGAAACGCTTTTCAGCGAACTTTCGGCCACTTCATTCGGACATCAGTGTTGCACAGCTTTTTCCGCTCCGGCGCCGGTCAGCGACCGCACCTGCATCTCGGCGTACTTGGCGACGTCATGTTCCCTCGACAGCACGGTTCCCAGCCAGCCCAGAGCGAACGAAACCGGGATGGACACCAGCCCGGGGTTGGCGAGCGGGAACCAGTGGAAGTCATGGGATTTGATCATCGCGGTGGGCGCTCCGGAGACCGCCGGCGAGAACACGATCAATACGATCGTGACGGCCAGTCCGCCATAGATGCTCCACAGTGCGCCGGCCGTGTTGAAGCGCCGCCAGAACAATGAATACAGAATGGTCGGTAGGTTTGCCGAGGCCGCCACCGCGAATGCCAGCGCCACCAGGAACGCCACATTCTGATTCTTTGCCAGAATGCCGCCCACGATGGCCAGCGCCCCGATCACCACCGCGGTGATCCGCGCGACCCGCACCTCGCCGTCCCTGCTGTCACCGTTCCCGCGCTTGATGACATTGGCGTACACGTCATGGGCGAAGGACGCCGACGCCGTGATGGTCAGGCCCGCGACCACCGCCAGAATCGTCGCGAACGCGACGGCCGCAACGAATCCCAGCAGCACCGGCCCACCCAGTTCCAGGGCCAGCAGCGGCGCGGCCGCGTTCTCCTTACCCGGCGCCTTGGCGATCTTCTCCGGTCCCACCAGTGCGCCCGCGCCGTACCCGAGCACCAGCGTGAACAGATAGAAGACACCGATCAGGCCGATCGCCCACACCACCGACCGGCGCGCTTCCCTGGCCGTCGGCACCGTATAGAACCGCATCAGCACGTGCGGCAGCCCGGCCGTCCCCAGCACCAGAGCCAGTGCCAGTGAAAGGAAGTCGAGCTTGCTGGTGCCGTTCTTGCCGTACTTGAAGCCCGGCTCGAGCAGCTTCGCGCCGGTCTTGCCGCCATGGCTCACCGCGTCGTGCAGCAGGCCGGAGAAGTTGAAGTCGTAGCGCCCCAGCACCCACACGGTCATGGCCGCGGCCGCGGCGATCAGCAGCACGGCCTTGACGATCTGCACCCAGGTGGTGCCCTTCATCCCGCCGACGAGCACGTAGACGATCATGATCGCGCCGACGACGGCGATCACCAGATTCTGTCCCGCCGAACCGGATACGCCCAGCAGCAGCGAGATCAGCACGCCCGCTCCGGCCATCTGCGCGAGCAGGTAGAACAGGCTCACCGCCAGCGTGGAGGTGGCCGCCGCCGCCCGCACCGGCCGCTGCCGCATGCGGAAGGCCAGCACATCACCGAGGGTGAATTTGCCGGTATTGCGCAGTAATTCGGCCACCAGCAGCAGCGCCAGCAGCCAGGCCACCAGGAACCCGATGGAATAGAGGAAGCCGTCGTAGCCGTACACCGCGATGGCCCCGGCGATGCCGAGGAAGCTGGCGGCCGACAGGTAGTCGCCGGAGATGGCGATGCCGTTCTGCGGCCCGGAGAAGGCGCGCCCGGCGGCGTAATAGTCTGCGGCCGTGCGATTGTCGCGACTGGCCCACACCACGATGCCCAGCGTGATGACCACGAAGATCGCGAAGATGGTGATGTTGAGCCCGGGCCGGCTGCCTTCCACGGCCGTTGCCAGATACACGGTCATCGGGTCGGTCCTTCCAGTTCGGTGCGGATCTGCTCGCCCATCGGGTCGAGCGTGCGGTCGGCGTAGCGCACATAGAGGCCGGTGATGACGAAGGTCGAAAGGAACTGCAGCAGGCCGAAGATCAGCCCGACGGTGATGTTCCCGCCCACCTTGTGCGACATGAAGCCGTGCGCATAGTCGGCGAGCAGCACATACAGCGCGTACCAGGCCAGGAACAGAGCGGTCATGGGGAAGACGATGCGCCGGAAGCGATGCCGCAGACGCTGGAACTCGGGGCTGTCGTAGACCTCGGTCCAGTCGGGATCCGGACGGCCGGGCTGGGATTCAGTTGTCAACTGCGATACCTCCTGGTGATCCCGGTCACAGTAGCAACGAAGGTGGTTGCGAGCGGGCCGAATAACCGCAGGTGAGATCGCAAATTCATCGATAAGTGAGCCGAAATTCATGGGGTCCGACGGCCAGCTACCAAGCGGTTTCCCCGCGATCCGATCGGGCGAACCGGGCCCGCTGCCGGATGCCCATCGGTAGCGGTGGCAGAGTTCGATGTCATGCCGACGAATCGCTCCGTCGTTCCGCGCTCGACGACCACCTCGTCCCTGCTCGCCGACCTCGCGCCCGACCTACGCGCCGCGCTGACCCGCGTCCGCTACACCGCGGACACCCTGCTCGAGGCGCTGGGCGACGCCGCCCACGCCGCTCTGGGCCGCGGCGAACCGGTCCCCGTCCGCCGCGCCGCCGCCGACCTCGGCGAGCTCGGCACCCTGGTGCGCCTGCTGCTGCTCGGCGATCCGGTCCCCGAACGCGAAGCGGCAGCTGCCCTTTCTCCGGTGAGCATCGACCGCGCCACCGCGGCCGGGCTGCTGGAGCGCGACGGCGACGAGATCCGCGCCGCCCTGGATCTGCGTCCCCTCGATCTCGGGGAGGGCACCCGCTGGGTGCTGTCCGACCTCGACGACTCCATGCGCCGCCGCAGCCTCGACGCCGACCACGTACTCGGCGTCGGCCATGCCTCGCTGTCGCTGCTGCGGGCCACCCCGACCCGCCCGGTCGGCACCGTCCTGGACCTGGGTACCGGCTGCGGAGTGCAGGCCGTGCACGCCGCCGCCTACGGCCGCACCGTCACCGGCACCGACGTGAACAAGCGCGCCCTCTGGCTGGCCGAGGCCACCGCCGCGCTCAACGACCTCGATATCGAACTGCTGGAAGGCTCCTGGTTCGAACCGGTGGCCGGCCGCCGCTTCGACCAGGTGGTGGCCAATCCCCCGTTCGTGGTGGGCCCGGCCCGCGTCGAGCACACCTACCGCGACTCCGGCCTCGCCCTCGACGGCGCGAGCGAACTCGTGATCTCCGGCATCCCGGAACTGCTGAACCCGGGCGGCACTGCGGCTCTGCTCGCCTCCTGGGTGCACCTCGACGGCCAGGACTGGCGCAGCCGCGTCGCGAGCTGGCTGCCCGACCACGGCATCGACGCCTGGATCGTGCAGCGCGACATCGCCGATCCGGCCCTCTACGTCGGAACCTGGCTGCGAGACGCCGGGTTGGATCCGCGCGAGGGCGCCGCCCAGGCCCGCGCCGAACGCTGGCTCGACGCCTTCCGCGACGCCCAGGTCGAGGGCATCGGCTTCGGTTTCGTCTACCTGCGCGCCACCGACGGCCCGACCGAACTGCTCGCCGAGGACCTCACCCACGGCTTCGACGACCCGCTCGGTCCCGAGGCCATCGCCTACTTCGAGCGCTCGGCCTGGCTGCGCGCCGCGGCCGCCGATCCCGACCTCATCCTCGATTCGCGCTATCAGGTCGATCCGGCCACCGCGCTCGAACGCGTCTACCTCCCCGGCGACGCTGGTTGGGCGCAGGCGGTGGCACGGCTGCACCGCGGCGACGGCCCGCGCTGGCAGCATGAGGTCGACGACACCACCGCCGCGCTGCTGGCCGGGATGCGTCCCGACAGCCTCCCCCTACGCGAACTCCTCGAACTGCTGGCCTTCAGCGAGACCGGCGACGCCGCGACCCCCGACTTCGAGAGCGCGGCGATGACCGTGGTGGCCGGACTTGTCCGGCACGGTCTCGTCCATCCGCGCTGAGTGAAGCCCCCCTTGACGGCCGCCGGGTTTGCCCCGGCGGCCGTCGCCATATCCGCCGGAAACCGGCCCCCGACGGGCGGTGAGGTCTGTCACGATCGCATGTCACGCACATGCCGATACGGACCGCCGCGGGAATGCGCCCGAGCCGCGATTCGTTCAACTACGTGCTCGAATCACGACGTCCAGGTATCGCCTGTTCACGCGTATTCGCTTGTCGCGTCAGGAAGTTCGGGCGCGGCGGTGGGCAACCACCCGGTCACCGACGGTCGTCCGCCGGCGGCGCGCGTTCCCGGAGATGCGCGCTTCTCAGGAACTTCTCAGCCGTGCGCCGTAAAAACCGCAGCTCAGGTGCGGTTTACCGGTGGTCTGGCGGGGAACTTTCCTGAAGTCGGGTCCGTTGAACGGAACGAGACACCACCGACAGGAGGCAAGTCATGACAAGCCCCGCCACCACTGACGTGCGCACCAGCGAACAAGACCTCGACGCCCAGAGCCCCGCCGCCGACCTGGTACGTGTGTACCTGAACGGGATCGGTAAGACGGCGCTGCTGACGGCGGCCGACGAGGTCGAGCTGGCGAAGCGCATCGAGGCGGGCCTCTACGCTCAGCACCTGCTGGAGACGAGCAAGCGTCTGTCCGCCGCGAAGAAGAAGGATCTGGCGATCCTGGTTCGCGAGGGTCAGGCCGCCCGCCAGCACCTGCTGGAAGCGAACCTCCGCCTCGTGGTCTCCCTCGCCAAGCGCTACACCGGCCGGGGCATGCCGCTGCTGGACCTGATCCAGGAGGGCAACCTGGGTCTCATCCGCGCCATGGAGAAGTTCGATTACACCAAGGGCTTCAAGTTCTCGACCTACGCCACCTGGTGGATCCGTCAGGCCATCACCCGCGGCATGGCCGACCAGTCCCGCACCATCCGCCTCCCCGTCCACCTGGTCGAGCAGGTGAACAAGCTGGCCCGCATCAAGCGGGAACTGCACCAGCAGCTCGGGCGGGAGGCCACCGACGCGGAACTGGCCAACGAGTCGGGCATCCCGGTCGACAAGATCGCCGACCTGCTCGACCACAGCCGCGACCCGGTATCCCTGGACATGCCGGTCGGCAATGACGAAGAGGCCCCGCTGGGCGACTTCATCGAGGACTCCGAGGCCACCTCGGCCGAGAGCGCCGTCATCGCCGGTCTGCTGCACCGCGACGTGCGCAGCGTCCTGGCCACCCTCGACGAGCGCGAACAGCAGGTCATCCGCCTGCGCTACGGCCTCGACGACGGGCAGCCGCGCACCCTCGACCAGATCGGCAAGCTCTTCGGCCTGTCCCGCGAGCGCGTTCGCCAGATCGAGCGTGAGGTCATGTCCAAGCTCCGCAAGGGCGAGCGCGCCGACCGCCTGCGCGCCTACGCCAGCTAGTCCACCCCCCGCGGAGCCGGTTCCCCTGCCCGGCTCCGCAACCTCCTGATCGTCGGGCCATCTTCGAGGCGCTGGCCCGATTCCGCCGGCCGATTCCGCTGCCCGAACGTCCCCTCCGGGCGCGCAGAGTCGGCCGGCGTATCCATGCGCCGGGTCCTCCGATGCTGGTGCGGTTGCAGGGCAGCGGCTTCCGCATCCCTGCGGCTCGGGGTCAGAGCCGGGACAGGGCTTGGCAGGGGCTGGGGGCCGGGATGTCGCCACGGAAGTAGGCGGTGGGCGGAACGCCCATGAGCGAGCGGAAGTCGGCGGTCATATGGGACTGGTCGTAGTAGCCGGAGGCCGTGGCCACGTGTGACCACGGCGTATTGCCGGCGGCGGCCAGGACCTGACGAACCCGGGTGATGCGGGCATAGTGCTTGGGCGACACACCGATTCCGGCGGCGAACAGATTGCGCAGCTGGCGTTCGGAAACGGCCAGGTCCGCGGCCAGCGCGGTGACCGGGCCGGCGGTGTCCATGGCAGCGACCGCCGAATCCAGCAGCCGGCGGTGGTCGCGGCGAACGGAATCCTCCGAGAGACGATGCGGGAGCACGGCTTCCAAGAAGGGCGCGACCTCGTCGGGATCGAGTTCGAGCAGCCGGTCGGCGAGATCAGCGACCGGGCCGGGCAGGTCCGACAGCACGGCGATCCGGTCGGTCAGCTCGGCGGCCGCAATGCCCAGCAGGGACTGGGACGCACCGGGAGCCAGGCGGATTCTGGTGCAGCCCGCGGCGGTGTCCGGGCTCGAGTAAGTGGCGCGGGTGCGCGGGCCCAGCACCCACGCATCCCGGCGGCCGGATTCTTCGGTGCGCAGCACGATCGAGGTGACCGCCTGGGGAATGTGGGTGAAGGCCGCGGTCCCGGGGCGGACGGTCGGAATATGAGCGATCTCGGTGATCCACGGACGCAGCGCGGCAGGCGGGGTCAGGCGGCGTTCGAGGTCCTCGGCGGTCACGACGGGAGCCATGGTCTGCGCAGTGGTCACCCGATCAACTCTAGGCAGCTTCGGCGGTCGCGGGTGTGCCGGTTTTTCCTATCGCGGGACGGGGGTGGGTCGGCAGGGTGATTCCCATGATCGTTATCACCGGTGCCACGGGCACCATCGGAAGTGAAGTCGTCCGGCAGCTGGCGGCGCGCGGAGTGAAGGTACGCGCGGTGACCCGGAATCCGGAGACCACACAGGTTCCAGACGGGGTCGAGGTGGTGCGCGGCGACTACGGCGACACCGCGTCGATGGCCGCGGCCTTCGACGGCGCCGAGTCGGCGTTCCTGGTCGGGCAGCTCGGGCCGGAGTATGTCGAACTCGACAAGCGGCTGGCCGAAACCGCCCGGGACGCCGGAGTGCTGCGGTTGGTGAAGCTCTCGGCCATCGGTACCGGCGATCCCGCGGTCGGGGTGATCAGCACGTGGCACGTCCCGGGCGAGCAGGCCGTGCGGGACAGCGGCCGGGCATGGACCATCCTGCGGCCCAGCAGTTTCGCGTCCAACACACTGCGCTGGGCGGACATGGTCCGGGCCGGGAAGCCGGTGCCCAATACGACCGGGCCGGGTGCGCAGGGCGTGGTCGATCCGCGCGATGTTGCCGCGGTGGCGGTGGAGGCGCTGCTGTCCGACGCGCATTCGGGCCGGGTCTATACCCTCACCGGCCCCGAGACGCTCACCGTCCGCGATCAGGCGGACATCCTCGCCACCGAGCTCGGCCGCCCGGTCGAGGTCGCCGACCTGCCGCTCGATGTCGCCCGCGGATACATGCTGGATTCCGGCCTGTCCGAGGAGTTCGCCGACGCCTCGATGGTCGCGCAGGGGTTCGTCCGCGACGGCGGGAACGCTGTGGTCACCGATGATCTCGAGCGGGTGCTCGGCCGCGCCCCCCGCACCTACGCCGAGTGGGTGCGCGACCACGCGTCCGCGTTCAGGGCCTGACGACTTCCCGGCCGGTCTCCGGCAGCTGGATGGTGCTGGACCGGCTAGGCGTCCGCGAGGACGGATTCGAGCCGGTCCAACATGCCCTTCCAGCCGCCGCCCATAATGCTGCGCGCCCGCTGCATGACCGGATCCTCTGGATCGAAACCACGGTGGCTGAACAGGATTCGGGTGCCGTGCCCCTCGGGCCGCAGGGTCCAGCTGATCACCCAGCCATTGTCCCGATCGGACTTCGCGTCGTTCCAGCTGACGCTGAGCAGTTGCGGCGCAACGACTTCCAGCACCTCGCCGCGGATCTCGCCGGAGAAGTTCTGGCCGGGCATGGGCTGGGTCTTCATCTCGAAGACCGTGCCGACCACCGGCTCGAAACCGATGGGCTGCATCATCCACTGCCCCATGAGTTCCGGCGTGGTGAGTGCGCGCCACACCTTCTCCGGCGGATGCGGATAGTAGTGATCGAGTTCGATCGTGGTGATGTCGTCGGTCATCATCGGTCCTTCTCCTCGGAATCGTCGGGCATGGCAGCCAGCACCGCGCCCAGGTCGCGCAGCCGGGCCCGCCAGAACCGTTCGAACGGATCGAGCCAGGACTGCAAGTCGTGCAACGGTTCCGGCTCCACCCGGTAGAACCGCTGCCTGCCGCGCTTGTCCTCGGCCACCAGCCCCGCATCCCGCAGCACCTTCAGATGCTCCGACACGCTGGGCCGCGCCATATCGAAGCGCTCCGCGATCACCTGCACCGACTGCTCCCCCTCGAGCAGCAGCTCGAGGATGTCGCGCCGGGTGGGATTGGCCAGCGCCCCGAACACCCGATCGGCGGTCCCGGACTTCAAGCGGTACGGCATGACCACACGATAGGTAGGACTCTCCCTACCTGTCAACCGTAGGAATTATCCTACTTATTGGGCCGAACAATGGCCACGACGTATCAACGGTGCGAAATAACAACATTTCATTTCTCGGCTGCCCCAGTTCTCGGGCCCGATTCTTCGGGGCCCGCGAACATGGGGCAGCCGGATCGTAGAAGGCGGCTAGCCGGAGTTGCGGAGTGCGGTGGCCAGGCCGTTCATGGTGAGCAGGATGCCGCGTTCGACGAGTTCGGAAGTGTCGCCGGCCCGGCGGCGGCGAAGCAGTTCGACCTGGAGCTGGTTGAGGGGTTCGAGGTACGGGAACCGGTTGTGGATGGACTCGGCCAGGGCCGGGTTGTCGGCGAGGAGTTCGTCGGTACCCGTGATGGCGGCGTGTATGCGGGCGGTGCGGGTGAACTCGTCGCAGATCATGTGGAAGACGGTGTCGCGCAGGGCTTTATCGGGGACCAGGTCGGCGTATGCGGCGGCGATGTCCATGTCCGCCTTGGCCATCACCTGGGCCAGGTTGGAGAGGACGGTGCGGAAGAAGGGCCAGCGGCGGTAGAGGTCGGAGAGGGTGGCCAGGCGGGCCGGGTCGTCGCCGATCCACTCTTCGAACGCGGTGCCGGTTCCATACCAGCCGGGGAGCATGACGCGGGACTGGCTCCAGGCCATGACCCACGGGATGGCGCGCAGGTCGTAAACGGAGTTGGTGGGCTTGCGGGAGGCGGGGCGGCTGCCCAAGTTCAGGTCGGCGACCTCCGCGATCGGGGTGGAAGCCCGGAAGTAGTCGACGAAGCCGGGGGTCTCGTGGACCAGCTTCGAGTACGCCGCACGGGCCAATTCGGCCAGCTCGTCCAGCATTTCGTAGGCGGGTTCGGCATCCGCGCCCAGGCCCTCGACATCGAGCAGGGTGGACTCCAGGGTGCCCGCGACGAGCGCCTCCAGATTGCGGTAGGCGGTGCCGGGATCGGCGTACTTGGTGGAGATGACCTCGCCCTGCTCGGTCAGGCGCAGCGCACCGCGCACCGCACCGGCGGGCTGGGCCAGGATGGCGTCGTAGCTGCGGCCACCGCCGCGACCGACGGTGCCGCCGCGACCATGGAAAAGCCGCAGGCGAATTCCGGTCTTGCGGGCCACCTCCACCAGGTTCAGCTCGGCGCGATACAGCGCCCAGTTGGCGGCCAGATACCCGCCGTCCTTGTTGGAGTCGGAGTAGCCGAGCATGACCTCCTGCTGCATGCCACGCGCGGCCACCAGGCGCTGATAGGCGGGCACTTCCAGCGCGGCGCCGAGGATTTCGGCACCGTCGCGCAGGTCGTCGATGGTCTCGAACAGCGGCACCACCCCGACCGGACTGGACGGCGGAGTGTCCGCGTCGCCCGGATCGAGGATGCTCGCCTCCTTCAGGAGCAGGGCGGCTTCGAGCATGTCGCTCACCGAGGTGCACATGCTGATGATGTAGTTGGGCACGGTGTCCGGGCCCAGATCGTCGAGCGCGACCTTGGCGGCGCGCACCACTCCGAGTTCCTTGGCGGCGAGGTCGCTCAGCACCGCGTTCGGCCCGACCAGCGGCCGCCGTGTGGTCAATTCGGCGGACAGCATCTCGACCCGCCGCGCCTCGTCGAGGGAGGCATAGTCGGGATGCACTCCGGCCCAGGCGAACAGCTCGGCCACGACCTGCTCGTGGGTTTCGGAATTCTGGCGCATGTCCAGGCCCTGCAGATGAAACCCGAAGGTCTGCACCGCGGCCCGCAGCGTGGCCAGCTGGTCATCGGCCAGCAGGCCGTCACCGGACGCGCGCATGGACGCGTCGACCACGCCCAGGTCGGTCAGCAGCTGCGCGGGCCCGGCGTACGGCTGCGCGCCGACATCGATGCCGTCCGCGGGGATCTCCCCCAGCGCCCGGCACGCGGTGGCGCTCAGCCGCGCGCGGATACCGCGGAGGGCACGGCGGTACGGCTCGTCGGCGCGCTGCGGTGAATCGTCGAATCCGGCGTCGGCGAGAGCCGACAGGTCCGGGGTCACCGGCACCAGCCGCGCCGACTGCGACAGCGTCTTCTCCAGTTCCAGCAGCGATTTCAGGTACCGGTCGAACGCGACCGCACCCGCGCGGTGGGTGGCCCGGTGCACCACGTCGGCGGTGACGAAGGGATTGCCGTCCCGGTCACCGCCGATCCACGAGCCGGGCCGCAGGATCGGGCGCGCCAGCAGTTCGTATCCGGGCCACCGCGATCGCAGTGCGGCCCGCACCTGGTCGTTGATGCGCGGGATGACATCGAACAGCGTCAGGTCGTAGTAGCGCAGCCCGACCTCGATCTCGTCCTGAATCCGCAGGCGCGCCAGCCGGATCAGCGCCGCCCGCCACAGCTGCAGCACCTGCCGGCGGATATCGACCTCGAGCTCGGCGAACTCCGGCTCGTATTTGTTGTAGCGCTGCCGCTGCCGCATGAGCTCGGTGATCCGGGCCTGCACATCGAAGATGGTGCGGCGCCGGGTCTCGGTCGGATGCGCGGTGACGACCGGCGACACCAGGGCATCGGCGAGCAGGTCGGCCACCACGTCCCCGTCCGGTCCGGTGGCGTCGAGCTTGCGGTAGGTGGCGGCCAGGCTGGAATCCTGGGGCGGCTCCCCCGCCGCCACGTGCACCGCGCGCCGCCGATCCCGCTGCAGGTCCTCGGCCAGATTGGCCAGCAGCAGGAAGTGGCTGAAGGCGCGGATCACCGGGAGGGCGGTGCGGATGTCGACATCGCGCAGCATGTCGGCCACCGCGCTGCGTTCCACCTCGGAACGGCGAATCCGGAAGGCCTCCACCCGGACCCGCTCGATCAGGTCGAAGATCTCCGCACCCTCGTGGTCGCGAATGGTGTCACCGAGGATCCCGCCGAGGAACCGGATGTCGTCACGCAGCGGCGCGGTCGCTGTCTCGATCTGGTTTGCCTGCACTACGTTCACCTCTCCGAAGCACTGCTTCTTGGTGTCCCGGGCCGCTCGGGGCGGCTGCTCAACCCATCCGGCGCGGACCGATGTCGAACCTGTTGGGTTCCGGCCCGATCCGCACCCGTCCGTACAGCACGGCCGCGCCCTCCGGCGAGGCCAGTACCGGTTCGCACTGCAGCTCCCGTACCTCCGGCAGGTCGTCACACAGCGCCGAGATCCGTTGCGCCAGTTCGGCCAGCGCGCCCTTGTCCACCGGTTTGCCGATATCGCGGCCGCCCACGGTGCCCGACAGCAGAGGGGCGGCGCGGGGCGCGTCGATGAGTTCGGCCGACTCCGCCTCGGTCAGCGGCAGCGCCCGGTAGACGCGATCGCCGAGCAGATCGATGATGGTGCCCGAGAGCCCGAAACTGATGACCGAACCGAACGACGGGTCGTCCTGCACCCGGAAGGTGCAGCCCACGCCCTTGGTGGCCATGCGCTGAATGTGCACCGGATTGCCCGAGATCTCGCTCAGGTCGGTGAACGCGCGTCGCACCGCGTCCGGGCGCCACAGATCCAGCCGCACCCCGGTGAGATCCGGCCGATTGCGCCACATTTCGCCGGTCGCCTTGGCCGCCACCGGGAACCCCAGCTCCTCGGCCGCGTCCACCGCGGCGTCGGCGTCGAGCACCTCGCGGAACTCCACCACGCGAATTCCGTAGCAGCCCAGCAGTTCCGCCGCCTGCAGGTCGGTGAGCCAGTGTGCCGAGTCCTCGTTCATCCACTCCGCCACCAGTTCCCGTGCCCGCGCGGTATCGACGCCGCCCGGACGGACCACCGGCGACAGCGGGCGGGTACGCCAGTCGGCGTAGCGGCGCGCCCGGGCCAGCGCCCGCGCGGCCCGTTCCGGATCCCCGTAGGAGGGAATGGAACCGCGCTCGAGAATTCCGCCCAGCCCGCGCGTGGCGAGCAGGTTGGGCATGCCCTGATCGGCGACGAAGGTGGTGAGAACCGGTGTGGCGGGATCGGATTGGGCACCGGAGCGAATAGCCTCGGCATAGGAGACGACCGCCGCCGGCACCGGCGGCGAATAGATGACGATGACCGCGTCCACGGCCTGGTCGGTGACCGCCGCGGCGACGGCGGTCAGGTAGTCCGCCGGACTCGCCTGCGGCCCGAGGTCGGTGGGCTCATCGACCTCGAGTCCCTCCCCGCGCGCCGCGTCGACCGCCAGCCAGCTCAGTGCGGCGCTGTTGCCGATCACGGCCAGGCGCGGCCCGGCGGGCAGCGGCTGATAGGCCAGCAGCATGGCGCAGTCGAAAAGCTCGGTGATGGAATCGACCTGGATGATCCCGGCCTGCGCGAACAGATTCCGCACCAACGACCGATCCAGGTCGCGGTCCCCGTCCACCCGCGCGGCATTACGGCCGCTGTTCACGGCCACAATGGGTTTGGTGTGCGCGACCCGCCGCGCGATGCGGGAGAACTTGCGCGGATTGCCGAAGGTCTCCAGATACAGCAGCACCACATCGGTGTCCGGATCGCTGTCCCAGTACTGGAGCAGGTCGTTGCCGGAGACGTCGGCGCGGTTACCGGCCGAGACGAAGGTGGACAGTCCCAGCTGCCGCGCCGCCGCCTCACCGAGAATGGCCGCGCCCAATGGTCCGGACTGGCAGAAGAATCCGATGCGCCCGCGCCCGGGCAGCACCGGTGCGAGGGTAGCGTTCAGGGCGATCCGCGGATCGGTATTGGCGATACCGAGCGCGCTCGGCCCCACCACCCGCATGCCGTGCGCCCGCGCCGCGTCGACGAGCTCCCTCTCGGCCTGATAGCCGTACGGCCCGGTCTCGGAGAATCCGGCGGTCAGCACCACCAGACCCTTGACGCCCTTGGCCATGCAATCGTCGAGCACCGACCCGATCTCGGTGGCGGGCACCGCGATCACCGCCAGATCGACCTCGTCGGGAATGTCGCGCACCGTCGGGTACGCCCGCACCCCGCGCACCGCCGTGCGATTGCGGTTCACCGGGAACACCGGTCCCTGGTAGGCCCCCGACAGCAGGTTGGCCAGCACCGCGCCGCCCACCCGGCTGGTCGACGGCGTCGCCCCGATCACCGCGATTGACTTGGGCGACAACAGGTTCCCGACACTGCGCGCCTCCGAGGCCCGCTCCCGCGAATCCCGCACCGACAGCAGCGCCTCGGTAGGGTCGATGGCGAACTCCAGATGCAGCACCGACCCGTCGCGGCTGCGCTGCACCTGATATCCGGCATCCCGGAACACCTGCACCATGGCATTGTTCTCGGCCAGCACCTCGGCCACGAAGGTCTCGATATCGTTCTCGGCCGCCGCGCCCGCCAGATGCTCGAGCAGAATCGAACCCAGCCCACGCCCCTGATGGCCATCGGCGACCACGAAGGCCACCTCGGCCGCACGGGGTCCCGGCCGATCGGCCAGGTACTCGTAGCGGCCCACCGCGATGATCTCGTCGCCGAGCTCGGTGACCAGCCCGACCCGGTCCCGATAGTCGACGTGCGTGGTCCGGTACAGATCCTTCGGCGTCATGCGCGGGTACGGACCGAAGTACCGCAGATACCGGGTGCGGTCCGACAACCCCTCGTGGAAACGCTCCAGCGCCTCCGCGTCGTCGGCGGTGATCGGCCGCAATCCCACCACGCCGCCGTCGGAGGCCAGCACGTCGGCGAACCAATGCTCCGGCGGCGGAGGCGGATTCACGGGTGTGCCGGGCATGTCAGACGGGAGGGGCGGGGCGGCGGAGTCAGTCACGGGGATCCTCCGGATCCAGGCCGAGCAGGCCGAAACTCGCCCGGCGCGTAGCCAATACGGATATGTCGAGAGCCCGGCGGGCACGGTCGGCGCGCTCGTCCCCGGTTTCGCGGCCGCCCCCGGGACCGTCCCAGCGCGCGAAACCGATGTCCGCGCCGTCGCCCATGCTCTCGGGCACGGCGACCATGGGCGCGTAAGCGCCCACCTGCTCACGCCACTGTGGCGGCGTCGGGGTGGCGGGATCGATGGTGCGGTCCAGAGCGGTTGCCAGCAGATGGGTCCAGGCCCGGGGCACCACCCGGATCAGCCCGTACCCGCCGCCACCGACCGCCAGCCAGCGGCCCTCGGCGTGCCGGTCGGCGAGATCGCGCATGGCGATGAAGGCCGCGCGCTGACCGTCCACCGTGAGCTCCAGATCCGCCAGCGGATCCTCGCGATGGGTGTCGACCCCGCACTGGCTGATCACGATCTGCGGCCGGAACGCCGCCAGCGCACCCGGCACCACGGCATGGAAGCCGCGCAGCCACAACGGATCCCGGGTACCGGGCATGATCGGCAGATTGATCGCGGTCCCCTCGGCCGGACCCGAGCCCGTTTCCTCCGGCCATCCGGTGTTGGGCCACAGCGTCGCCGGGTGCTGGTGCACCGAGATGGTCAGCACGCGCGGGTCACCGTAGAACACCCGCTGCACACCGTCACCGTGGTGCACATCCACATCGACATAGGCGATGCGGTCGAACCCGTTGTCCAGCAACCACGAAATCGCCACCGCTACATCGTTGTACACACAGAAACCCGCTGCCGAGGCCGGCATGGCGTGATGCATGCCACCACCGATGCTCACCGCCCGCCGGGTGCGCCCGGCCGCGATCTCCTGCGCCGCGGCCAGGGTGCCGCCCACGATCACCGAGGCCGCCTCGTGCATGTGCGGAAAGACCGGATTGTCGGCCGAACCGAGTCCGTAGGGCGGCGCGGTCGGAGCGGGTCCGGGAGGTTGCTGAGCGTGCTTGACCGCCTCGATGTAGTCGTGGGTGTGCACCCGCAGCAGTTCCGATTCCGCGGCCGCCCCGGGTGTGATCCGCTCCACACCGTCGAGCAGTCCGAGCCCCTCGGCGAGCGCCATGGTGAACTGCAGCCGCACGGGCCGCATGGGATGCTCCGGGGTCCAGGTGTAATCGAGGAACCGGTCGGACCAGACGATGGTTCCATCGCCGGCAGCGGTTCCATCGCCAATGGGGGTTCCGTCACCACGAACTCGGCCAGACATACCTGCCACGCTAATGCGTCGCACGAGTTCGTACGCTTTGGACACCGCAATGCTGTCGTACCGGGATGGCAGGGTATCGCCAACGCTGTGTGTGCTCGAAGAACCCGCAGGGAACACGCTGCCCGTCCTGGGTGTTGACAGTGCGTTCGCGAAATAAGCTGTCGCCCGGTGCAGCCGCCGTGCATGGGTAGAATTCGTGCCGACGAAGGGGTTTAACAGGTGAAGGATCTGGTCGACACCACGGAGATGTATCTCCGTACCATCTACGACCTCGAGGAGGAGGGTGTCACGCCGCTGCGCGCGCGCATCGCCGAACGTCTCGAGCAGAGCGGCCCGACCGTGAGCCAGACGGTCGCGCGGATGGAGCGCGACGGCCTGCTGACCGTTGCCGGTGATCGCCACCTCGAACTGACCGAGAAGGGCCGCGCCATGGCGGTCGCAGTGATGCGCAAACACCGGCTCGCCGAGCGGTTGCTGGTCGACATCATCGGGCTGGAGTGGGAGAACGTCCACGCCGAGGCGTGCCGCTGGGAGCACGTGATGAGCGAGGAGGTCGAGCGCCGTCTGGTCGAGGTGCTCAACCACCCCACCACCTCCCCCTATGGCAATCCCATTCCGGGCCTGGACGAACTGGGCCTGCAGGCCAATGCCTCGGCCGACGAGAAACTGGTCCGGCTCAGCGATCTGCCGACCGGGCAGGCGCAGGCCGTGGTGGTGCGCCGGCTCTCGGAGCACATCCAGACCGATCCGGAGACCATCAATCAGCTCCGGGAGGCGGGCGTGGTGCCCGATGCCCGCGTGACCGTGGAGACCAAACCGGGTGCGGTGATCATCTCGGTGCCCGGCCATGAGGGATTCGAACTGTCCGACGAGATGGCGCATGCCGTCCAAGTGAAGTTGGTCTGATACGTGAAGCTTCTGGTTACCGGAGGCGCCGGCTACGTCGGTGGCGTCTGCGCGCAGGTTCTGCTCGAGGACGGCCACGAGGTCGTGGTCGTCGACGATCTGTCCACCGGCAATGCCGACGGCGTCCCGGCCGGGGCCAAGTTCGTCGAGGGCGATATCGCCACCGCGGGCGCCGAGCTCATCGCGGCCGAATCCTTCGATGGCGTGCTGCATTTCGCGGCCCAGTCGCTGGTCGGCGAATCGGTGGTAGCGCCGGAGAAGTACTGGCACGGCAATGTGGTGAAGACCCTCGCGCTGCTCGAGGCCATGCGCGACGCGGGCACCCCGCGGCTGGTGTTCTCCTCCACCGCGGCCGTGTACGGCGAGCCGGAGCAGGTGCCGATCGTCGAGGACGCACCCAAACAGCCGACCAATCCGTACGGGGCATCGAAGCTGTCCATCGACTACGCCATCACCTCGTACGCGGCGGCGCACGGTCTGGCCGCGACCAGCCTGCGCTACTTCAATGTGGCCGGCGCGTACGCCGGGCTCGGCGAGAACCGCGTGGTGGAAACCCATCTCATCCCCCTGGTGTTGCAGACCGCACTGGGTCATCGTGAGTCGATCTCGGTGTTCGGCACCGACTACCCGACGCCGGACGGCAGCGCGGTGCGCGACTACATCCACATTCGCGATCTGGCGCAGGCGCACCTGCGGGCACTGGCGCAGTCGCAGCCGGGCGTGCACCGCATCTTCAATCTGGGCAGCGGCACCGGTTTCTCGGTGCGCGAGGTCATTTCGGCGTGCGCGCGGGTGACGGGCCTGCCGATCAATTCGGTGGACGCGCCGCGCCGCGCCGGTGACCCGGCCGTGCTGATCGCCTCCAGCGCCAAGGCCATCGCCGAACTCGGCTGGCGGCCCGAACACACCGATCTCGACGAGATCGTCTCCGACGCCTGGGATTTCCTGCGCTCGCTGGGCGACCGCGCGCACAGCGAGCGCTGAGTCCGCGGCACCGGCCGCATTGTCATCGCGGCTCCGGCCCGAGGTGGATGCCGAGTTCGGCGGCCGCTTCCCGGCCGGAGTCCGCGAGGCGGCCCAGCCGCTCCGGTCGCAGGCCCGTCTGTAAGCCGAGGTCCAGCAGCATCGCCATGCGGTGCTTCGGATCGGCGGCCAGCGCGGCGTCCAGCGCCACGCCCGCGAGCGGGCCGTCTCCGCGCGTGTAGGCGCAATAGCCCACCAGCGCCGCCGCTTCGGCGCGATCCGGATCCGGCAGCGCCCGTGCCAGCTGGAGCCACAGCGCCTCCGCGCCGTCGGCGCGCGGGCCCGGGGCGAGCCCGAACATGATGTCGCGCAGTGCCGAATCCCGCAGCGCCACGGCCACATCCGCCACCTCGGCCGGCGTCAGCCGGGCACCGGCCTCGACGCGTTCCAGGTAGCGCAGCACCCGACACACCTCGACCCGCAACTGCACGCGCGGATCACCGTGCTGCACAATCCGGGCCAGCCGGCGGACCGCGGCAGCGACCGCCGCCTCCAGGGCAGTGGCGGTGGCGTCACGCGCCACCGGGTCAACGGCGAGGATATCGGTCAGCTCCCGCCGGGAACCACGCAGCGGCCGGCCGTCCAGCACATGCCGCAGCGTCACCATCGAGGCCGCCGGATCCGGTTGCAGTCCGCGCGACCACGGTCCGGTCAGCGTCCACCACGGCAGTTCCGCACCGATGGCCTGCACCGCCCAGGCCCCGGCCAGCGGCACGGCGTCGACATCGAGCCGATGTTCCAGCGCCGCAACGAGATCGTGGTGCTTACGCGCCCGCACGCCCCGGTGCTTGCCGGTCGGCACCGTGGCCCGGTCGTCGACGACAAGGGCGAGCGCCGCGACGGCCCGGTGCCGCACGCAGATGCCCGCGACCCGCTCGACCAGCATCCCCATCGCACTCCGCCCGGGATTGTCCAGATCCATCCGGGTCACCACCTCGACCGCCGCGATGTCGGGCACGGCCGGATCCGCTCGCAGCACCGTCACCACCAGCGATCGGGCGGGCATGAACCCGAGCATGGCCGGGACGGCCGCGATCAGATCGCCGGGCGCCCGCAGCCGCTCCCCGGGATCTTCGAACGGAGGATCGGCGGCAGGTTCGGGGCGATCCGGTGGCTCGGGCTCGACGGCCGACTTCGGCTCGACGGGTGGGGTGGGCTCGACGGGTGGGGTGGGCTCGTTGGGTGCGTTCATGCCGTCGAGAGTGCGCCGCGCCGCAGACCGCCCCGGGCGGCCGACCTCGGGTTTCGCCGAGGCTGTGAATATTCCGGCGAGCCGTGGACTGCTCGGCGCG
This sequence comes from Nocardia sp. NPDC046763, assembly GCF_040645495.1. Taxonomy (NCBI): domain Bacteria; kingdom Bacillati; phylum Actinomycetota; class Actinomycetes; order Mycobacteriales; family Nocardiaceae; genus Nocardia; species Nocardia sp. NPDC046763. Next base: position 221,227 of record NZ_JBEYYI010000006.1, read on the forward strand.
CCCCGGGCCGCCACGGCCACGAGCTGTCGGTGCCCGCTGCTACCGTGCGCCCGAACCGCCGGACCCTGACTTGAAATGGATTCGTTTCATTTTGGCCGAGCGGGGGCGGTCACGCTGTTACAGTCCGCCTCGGCACTGGTCCTGCGCAGTGCCGGAAGGAGTATCGCGCCATGCCGAGCACGATTCATCACGGCCGCGACTCACCCAGGATCTCCAGGTAGTGCGGATTGGACATGATGCCCAGGACATTGCCGAACGGGTCCACCACCGAGGCCGTCACGAACCCGGTCCCCTCGCCGCGTTCGATGATCGGCTCGTAGACGGTGGCTCCCATGTCGAGCAGTCGCCCGAAGGTGGCCGCCACATCGTCGACGTGCCAGTTCACGATCTGGCCGCCCGGGACATCCGGGTGGGAGGGCGCGAACTTCCTGTTGATGATCCCGAGCTCGGCCTGGTAGTCGCCGATGCGGAACTCGTAGTACCCGCCCGGCACGGTGAAATACGGTGCGACACCGAGCAGTTCGCTGTACCAGTCCTTGGCCGCCTCCAGATCGTCGGCGAAGTAGTTCACGGTGGCCATTCCACGCAGCATGGTCGTCCTCCTGGGTCGGGGGTGGTTCTCGGTCTGAATCCATCATCGCGCTCAAAGCGCTCACCTTATGAGCACTTTTCCGGGCAGAATTCCGGATATGCGCGCGGATCGATTGGTGGCCACCCTGCTGTTCCTGCAGACCCGGGGGCGGGTGACCGCGTCGGAGGTCGCGACCGAGCTCGAGGTGTCGGTGGCCACCGCGCGCCGGGACCTGGAGGCCCTGTCCACGGCCGGGATTCCGATCTACCCGCAGCCCGGACGCGGCGGCGGCTGGGCGCTGGTGGGCGGCGCGCGCACGGACCTCAGCGGCCTCACCGCCGCCGAGGCCCAGGCCCTGTTCCTGCTGCTGGGCCCGGTGGCGACGGCGGCACCCGCCACCAGGTCGGCCCTGCGGAAACTGTTGCGCGCCTTGCCGCAGCCCTTCCGCACCGAGGCCGAGGCGGCGGCGGGCGCGATCGCGGTGGACCCGGCCCGCTGGGGCGAATCGGATCAGCGGACGCCCGCCCTTGTGGACGAGTTGCAGCGAGCGGTGGTGCGCCGCCGACGGATCCGGTTCGCCTACGACCGGGCCGGGCAGCGGACCGAGCGGGTGGTCGATCCGTGGGGCCTGGTGGACAAGGACGGCAGCTGGTACCTGGTGGCCGGAACCGAGCACGGGCAGCGGACCTTCCGCGTGGACCGGATCGCCACCCTGGCGATCACCGACGAGATCGCCCACCGGCCGGAGGATTTCGACCTGCCGACGGCTTGGTCGGAGGTGGTCGAGGAGGTCGAACGGCAACGCTCCGCCCTCTCGGCCACCGTGCTGATCCCGGCCGCGCTCGCGCCGGTGCTGCGCAAACAGCAAGGGCGGCACTGCGTTCTGGACGGCACGGCCGGCGACGGGCGGGTCCGCGCCCGGATCACCGCGCCGACGCCGCTCATGATCGCCCAGCAGCTGGCGGGCTGGGGCGCGGCCCTCGAGGTGGTCGAGCCGGAGTCGGTGCGCGCCGAACTCGCCCGGCTCGGCGCCGAGCTGGTGCAGCGCTACCGAACCGGCGGGTGACCGCTTCCCTGTTATGCAATAACCGAATCATGTTGCAGCAGTGGCGATTTCGCTCAATTGAACGGTCCGCCACTGTTACAGTCCGCCCGGCGCGACCCCTTCAACGCGCCGAAAGGATTCACCCATGAGTAATCAGCTCTCCCCGGACCTGCGACGGACCGCCGCCGGCGCCTGTGCGGCCGCGGCGCTCGCGGTCGTGGCCGGTTCGGTACTGGCCGCCCCGGCCGGGGCAGCGGTCGACAACATCAACGTCGCCGGGCTCACCAGCGACAAGACGTGCTCTGTCGCCAACGGCTGCTCCATCCAGGCCTCGCTGTCCGGCTCCGACCAGCTCAGTCCGGTCGACTTCCTGGTGAACGGCGCGGTCATCGGCACCCTCACCCCGACCTCGTACGGTGCCGGCGCCGCGGCGAACATGCCCTGGCACCCCACGTCCGACGGCACCTACACCATCGGCGTCCGGCAGGGCCTCGCCCAGGCGACCATCGTCTACGTCGTCGGCCAGGGCGGCTCCTGCCCGCCGGTTTCCTCGCTGTTCCCGGGCTCGTCGAGCAGCGGGTCCGCGGGTAGCGGCTCGGCCAGCGGCTCGGGCGGAAGCGGTTCCGCGGGCAGCGGCTCGGCCAGCGGCTCGGGCGGAAGCGGTTCGGCGGGTAGCGGTTCCGCGTCGGGGTCGGCCACCCCGCTTCCCGTCTGCTGATCGGGCCCGGGAGCCGAGATGGGCAGAGGTCGGCTCCTTCCCCCGGTCCAAGCGCTTGCGCTTCCCCGGGTCCAAGCGCTTGCGCTTCCCCGGATCTCAGCCCTTACGGACCTTGCGCACCGCGGTGGTGAACAGGGCGTCGAGGGCCTCGCTGTCGGAGGTGGACCCGGAGGTCATGTAGGTCACCGCGATTCGCACATCGCCGATCTGACCCACCAGCGTCTGCATGGTCCGGGTGAGACCGGTCGCACTCTTGTCGGTGCCGACCGTGCGGCGCAGCGCGAGTGAGTCGTCGGCATTGACCGGCGGCGCCGGATCCAGCTGTGTGGTCACCACCGAGGTGATACCGGAGTGGCCGACGCGCACGGTCCCGCAGCGCTGCAACTGATCTCGCAGTGCAGACAGCGGTTGACCCGACCTGGTGAGCGCCACGGTGAGGGTGGCGCGGGTGGTGTCGTCGGTGCCGACCGCCACGGCCGGTCCCGCGGTGGGCGTGACGGGTGCGCAGGTGTTCGGATCCACTTGTGCCCCCGGCAGGTAACCCTCGAGATCATTGGCGGCCTGGTTCGCGGACCCGGCGGGCAGCACGATCGCGGTGTACCGCGACGGGAATTGCGAGGGATCCGGCAGCAGTCCGGCCAGGCCGGTGTCGGAGGTGGCTGCCGGAACCGGGTTGCGGGCGGCGATCGGATGACCGGAAACCGTGTTCCCGCATGCGGCGAGCAACCCGCCCAGCGCCACGATCCCCACGGTGTGCGCGGTCCTGAGGCTGCTGCGTGCGGGTGTGTGGAAGGGCGCGATCACTCCGCCCAGTATGCCGAAAATCGGCTGTTCACACCGAATGCCACGCCGCGCGGCACACTCCCGGGAATGCGTGTCCGGGCCCGGCGCGTTGCATACCCAGTGCGGGTGGTGCACACCTGTCATGCGCATGAGGGACAATGTGGGTTGGTCGCGCAAGTGGGCCACGCAGGAAGGAGTACGCGATGGACTACGAGTCGCGAATGTACGAGCTGGAGTTCCCGGCTCCGCAGCTGTCGTCCGCCGACGGCTCAGGTCCGGTGCTGGTGCACGGCCTCGAGGGTTTCACCGATGCCGGGCACGCGGTACGCCTCGCCACCACGCATCTGAAGGAAAGCCTCGAGCACGAACTGGTCGCCTCGTTCGACATGGACGAGCTGCTCGACTACCGCTCGCGGCGGCCGCTGATGACCTTCAAGACCGACCACTTCTCCGACTACACCGAGCCGGAACTGAGCCTGTGGGCCCTCAAGGACACCGCCGGCACGCCGTTCCTACTGCTGGCCGGGCTGGAACCGGACCTGCGCTGGGAGCGGTTCGTCACCGCGGTGCGACTGCTCGCCGAGCAGCTGGGTGTGCGCCGGACCATCGGTCTCAGCGCGATTCCCATGGCGATTCCGCACACCCGCCCCCTCGGCGTCACCGCGCACGCCTCCGACTCCGATCTGATCGGCGATCACCAGCGCTGGCCGGGTGAGCTGCAGGTACCGGGGAGCGCGTCCTCGCTGCTGGAGTTCCGGATGGCCCAGCACGGCCACGAGTCGGTCGGGTTCTCGGTCCATGTGCCGCACTACCTGACCCAGACCGCCTACCCGGAGGCCGCGCAGACGCTGCTGGAGAACGTCGCCGAGAACGCGGGCCTCGAACTGCCGCTGGCCGCGCTCACAGATGCCGCCGCGCGAGTGCGGGAACAGGTCAACGAGCAGATCGCCGGCAACTCCGAGGTGGAGACCGTGGTGGCTGCCCTGGAACGCCAGTACGACAGCTTCGTCACCGCCCAGGAACGCCAGTCCAGCCTGCTGGCCAGTGAGAACGACCTGCCCACCGGCGACGAGCTGGGTGCGGAGTTCGAACGCTTCCTGGCCGAGCAGGCCGGCTACGCCGACGGCGACGGACCGGAGAACCCGCCGCTGCGGTAGTGGTCGCTACCGGCGTCCGCGGCGGCGACCGGTAACGTTGGGCGGCGTGCAGCTGTCCGAATTGGTTCCCGACCGTGCCGTATCCGACGTGGACCCGGACTGGTTGTACGAGACCTTCGCCGACTGGGCGAGCTCGGCCGGCCTGGATCTGTATCCGGCGCAGGAAGAAGCGCTGCTGGAGCTGGTCACCGGGTCGAACGTCATCCTGAACACCCCGACCGGGTCCGGGAAGTCGCTGGTCGCGCTGGGCGCGCACTTCGCCGCGCTCAATCGGGGCCAGCGCAGTTACTACACCGCGCCGATCAAGGCGCTGGTGAGCGAGAAGTTCTTCGCGCTGTGCGACGTCTTCGGGGCAGACCGGGTGGGCATGGTGACCGGCGACGCCGCGGTGAATCCGGAGGCGCCGATCATCTGCGCCACCGCGGAGATCCTGGCGAATCTGGCGCTGCGCGAAGGCGCTTCCGCCGACATCGGCCAGGTGATCATGGACGAGTTCCACTACTACGCCGACCCCGATCGCGGCTGGGCGTGGCAGGTGCCGCTGATCGAACTGCCCGGGGCGCAGTTCCTGCTCATGTCGGCCACGCTCGGGGAGGTCGACTTCTTCGCCGAGGACCTGACCCGGCGCACGGGCCGCGAGACCGCCGTGGTGTCCGGTTCGGAACGGCCGGTGCCGCTGAGCTTTTCGTATGTGCGCACACCCATCACCGAGACGCTCGAGGATCTGGTGACCACCAGCCTCGCGCCGGTGTACGTCGTGCACTTCACCCAGGCCGCGGCCATGGAGCGGGCGCAGGCGCTGATGAGCGTCAATGTCTCGTCCAAGGCCGAGAAGGAGGCCATCGCCGCGGCCATCGGCGAGTTCCGCTTCGCCACCGGCTTCGGCAAGACGCTGTCGCGGTTCATCCGCCATGGCATCGGCGTGCACCACGCGGGCATGCTGCCCAAGTACCGGCGACTGGTCGAGAAGCTCGCCCAGGACGGGCTGCTGAAGGTGGTGTGCGGCACCGACACCCTCGGTGTCGGTATCAATGTGCCGATTCGCACCGTGATGCTGACCGGACTCACCAAGTTCGACGGCGTGCGCACGCGCAGGCTCAATGCCCGCGAGTTCCATCAGATCGCGGGCCGGGCGGGACGCGCGGGTTACGACACCCTGGGCACGGTCGTCGTGCAGGCCCCCGAGCACGAGGTGGAGAACGCGCGACTCATTGCCAAGGCGGGCGACGACCCGAAGAAGCTCAAGAAGGTCCAGAAGAAGAAGCCGCCCGAGGGTTTCGTGTCCTGGTCGGAGGACACCTTCGACCGGCTGGTGGCGGCCTCGCCCGAACCCATGGTGTCGCGGTTCAACGTGACCAACTCCATGCTGCTGAATGTGATTGCACGCAAAGGCAATTGCTTCTACGCCATGCGACATCTGCTGGAGGAGAACCATGAGCCGCGGGCCGCGCAGCGCAAGCACATCCTCAAGGCGATCCGGCTGTATCGGGCGCTGCGGGACGCGGGCGTGGTCCAGCAACTCGACGAACCCGATCGGTACGGACGCCATGCCCGGCTCATGGTCGACCTGCAGCGCGATTTCGCGCTCGACCAGCCGCTCTCGCCGTTCGCACTGGCGGCACTGGAACTGCTCGACAAGGAGTCGCAGACCTACACCCTCGATGTGATCTCACTCATCGAGTCCACCCTCGAGGATCCGCGCCAGCTGCTCATGGCCCAGCAGCACAAGGCGCGCGGCGAGGCGGTTGCGGAGATGAAGGCCGACGGGATCGAATACGAGGAGCGCATGGAACTCCTCGAAGAGGTCACCTGGCCCAAGCCCCTGGCCGCCGAGCTCATCGAGCCCGCGTTCGAGACCTACAAGGCCGGGCACCCCTGGGTGTCGGAGTTCGAGCCCTCCCCCAAATCCGTGGTCCGCGAGATGGTCGAGCGGTCCATGACCTTCGCCGAATTGGTGTCGGGCTACGAGCTGGCCCGCTCCGAGGGCGTGGTGCTGCGGTATCTGGCCGACGCGTATCGCGCACTGCGGCGGACCGTGCCCGAGCAGGCGCGCACCGAGGAACTCGACGACATCACCGAATGGCTCGGCGAACTCATCAGGCAGGTCGACTCCAGCCTGCTCGACGAGTGGGAGCAGCTCACCAATCCCGGTGCGGAGTCCGACGATCAGCAGGTGGCGTTCGGGGCCGAGACCGTGCGGCCGATCACCGCCAATGAGCGCGCGTTCCGGGTGCTGGTGCGCAATGCCATGTTCCGGCGGGTGGACCTGGCCGCGCTGCGGCGCTGGGACACGCTGGCCGAGATGGGCGACGATCTGGACTGGGCGGCCGAACTCGGCCCCTATTTCGACGAATACGAGACCATCGGGACCGGTCCGAATGCCCGTGGACCACAGCTCTTCCGGGTCGAGCAGCGGCCGGGATTCTGGGATGTCCGGCAGGTGCTCGACGACCCCAACGGCGACCACGGCTGGTCCATCGACGCCATCGTGGATCTGGCCGAGTCCGATGCCGCGGGTGAAGTGGTGTTCGACGACCTTTCGGTCACCGCCGGCTGACTTCGGTCACCGCGGGCTGAGCGGCGAGCCGCTCCCTGCGGTCCGAGGTCACACTCCGGTAAGACGTCGCGGGTGGGAGATGAACGAATCCCGGCGTTAGAGTGACGTAATCGATCGTCCACCGGTTCGTTTTTCGAGGCCCAACGCGTGTATCGTCTCGCAGGTTGCCTGAGTCCCAGCCGTTGCGGCCGACAGAAAAGAGTTCCCTTAGATTGCCCGGTCGAAACCTGCCCGAGTCACCCTGTCTGGTCATCGACCTCGACAAGGTCCGCGCGAACTATCGCGCACTGCACGCCGCACTTCCCGCGGCACGAATCCGCTTCGCCGTCAAGGCGAGTCCCGTGCCGGAGATCATCCGGCTGCTGAACGACGAGGGCGCGGAGTTCGACGTCGCCAGCGTCGGTGAGATCGAACTCTGCCTGGCGCAAGGTGTCGATCCGGCCGTCATGTGCTACGGCAACCCGATCAAGAAGGCTTCCCAGATCGCCACCGCCTACGCGGCGGGCGTGCGGCGCTACGCCTTCGACACCGAGGACGACCTGGAACGCATCGCCGAGCACGCGCCCGGCTCCGAGGTCGAGTGCCGGTTCCTGTCGTCGGCCCCGCAGTCACAGACCCCGTTCGGGACCAAGTTCGGCTGCGCTCCCGGTGAGGCCAAGCGGCTGCTGGTGCGCGCGCACGATCTCGGGCTGACCGTGGTCGGCCCCTACTTCCACGTCGGCTCGCAGCAGCTGGACCCGAAGGCCTGGGGCATCGGCATCGAGCAGGCGGGTGCCATCGCGGAAGCGTTGGCGATCAAGGACATTCCAGTCACGGCGGTGAATATCGGTGGGGGACTTCCGATTTCGTACGCCGATCCGGCTCCCGGACTCGCGGAGCTGGGCGCGGCCATCGCCGAGGCGGCGGGCCGCTATCTCCCGGAACACACCGAACTCGTCGTGGAACCCGGTCGCGCCCTGGTGGGCAACACCGGTGTGATTCACGCCGAAGTGGTGAATGTTCGCATCGCGCCGGACGGGCGGCGCTGGGTATACCTCGATATCGGCCGCTACAACGGCATGGCCGAAACCGAGAACGAGTACATCGCCTACCGATTCCAAACCGATCGGGACACGGATCCGAAGGACGAAGCTGTGGTAGCCGGTCCTACGTGTGACGGCGACGATGTACTCTATCAACGCACGCGTGTCCTCCTTCCGACCACGTTGCGAGCCGGTGATCCCGTTCGGATCCTCGAAACCGGCGCCTATACGGCGAGCTATTCGTCGGTGTCCTTCAACGGTTTTCCGCCTTTGACTGTTCATGTCACTGGCGCTGAGCGAGAGTGAGTTTTAGCCATGATCACGGCAGAATTCACCGGCTGGCACGTGCTGGCCGAGTTCGGTGGTGTCGACGCCAGCCTCTGCGACGACCTCGAACGACTCGAAACCGCGCTTCGAAAATCGTTGGTCGCCGCGGGGGTGACCATCTGCGATGTCGTGAGCAAGAAGTTCGAGCCGCAGGGTGTCACCATCCTGGCACTCCTGGCCGAGTCGCATGCCTCGATCCACACCTACCCTGAGTCTGGCGACATCTTCGTCGACGTATTCACTTGCGGCAGCATCGGTTCCGGCGCCACCAAGGCCGTCGAGCTGCTGCAGCAGGAACTGTCTCCGGGTTCGGTCAATATCGAGGTCATCCAGCGCGGCCACACCGCCCGCCGGATCCACGAGCCGGTCGGCGAGGGCCTGACCCGGGTGTGGAACACCACGGAAACCATCGTGGACACCAACACCCCGTTCCAGCACATGGTGATCGCGCGCACCGAGCAGGGCATCTCCCTGTTCTCCGACGACGACCGCCAGTCCACCGAGTTCTCGCAGCTCACCTACCACGAGGCCATGCTGGTCCCGGGTTACGCGCTGGCCGAGAAGCTGGACAAGGTGCTGATCATCGGTTCCGGTGAGGGCGTCGCCTCGCAGATGTCGGTGGCCGCGGGCGCCTCGCTCGTCGACCATGTCGACATCGACCAGCTGGAGGTGGAGCTGTGCGCCGAGCACCTCCCCTACGGCTACAGCCAGGCCGATCTGGCCGAGGCGGTCGCGCAGACCGGCCCGATCAAGATGCACTACGCCGACGGCTGGGACTTCCTGGCCAAGGCCGAGGCCGCGGGCGTGCGCTACGACATGATCTGCATCGACCTGCCGGACGAGCGGGTCGAGGACGCGCAGCACAACCGCCTCTACGAGGACGACTTCCTCAACCGCTGTAAGGCGCTGCTGGCCGAGGGCGGCGTGCTCGCCGCGCAGGCCGGCTGTCAGACCATGTGGCGCAACGAGACCCTGAAGCGCTCGTGGACCCGTTTCCACAACCTGTTCGAGACCGTCGTGCCTTACGTCAGCGACGAGCACGAGTGGACCTTCATCTTCGGCACCCCGAAGGCGATCGCGGATCCGGTGGCCAAGATGACCGCCACCCTCGCGAACCTGCCCTACCGGGCCGAGACCATCGACGCGCAGGCCCTGGTCCGCGGCGCGATCGAGCCGCACGCGCTGCGTGTGGGCGTGAGCGTCTAGTCGATCAGCTCCACCCCGAAGCGCCCCCGCACGGACTCTTCCGTGCGGGGGCGCTTCTCATTGCTACGGTTTCCGTCGTTTCACACAACGGATTTCGTTGTCTGCGGGCCGACCGTCAGGCGATGGCGGGGAGTTTGACCACCTGACCGGCGTAGGCCAGGCCGGCACCGAAGCCCAGCAGCAGCGCGGTGTCGCCCGGCTTGGACGCGCCGGAGCGCAGCAGCTGCTCCATGGCCATCGGGATCGAGGCGGCGCTGGTATTACCAGTCTCGGCGATATCCCTTGCGACAGCGATGCTTTCGGGCATGTGCAGGGTGCGCACCAGCGCATCGGTGATGCGGCTGTTGGCCTGATGCGGCACGAACGCGTTCAGATCCTCGACGGTGACGCCGGCCCGATCCAGCGCGTCGCGGCACGCCTTCTCCAAGAACGTGACGGCCCAACGGAATACGGCCGTACCGTTCATGCGGATGTACGGCCGCACCGTGGTGCCGCCCGTCGCCTCGGCCTCGGCGACCTCGGCGAAGTACTGCTGAAAGTCCTTGTCCTGCTTGATCGCCGCGGTCTGGCTGCCGTCCGAACCCCAGGCCACCGGCCCGATGCCCTCGGCCTCCGAGGGTCCCACCACGACCGCGCCCGCGCCGTCGGCGAAGATGAACGCGCAGGTGCGGTCGTCCTGGTCGAGCAGGTCCGAGAGCCGTTCCACACCGATCACCAGCACGTGCCGGGCCTGTCCGGCGCGCACCAGGTTGGCGGCATTGGCCAGCGCGTAGCAGAAGCCGGCGCAGCCGGCCGACACGTCGAAGGCGGCGGTGTCGTGCATGCCGAGTTCGGTGGCGACCACGGCACCGGCCGACGGTCCCAGCACCATCTGGGAGGACGTGGCCAGGATGACCGCGTCGATCTGCTGCGCCGTGACGCCCGCGGCCTCGAGCGCGCCGGCGGCGGCGGCGGTGCTCATGCTGACGATGGTCTCGTCCGCTTCGGCCCAGTGGCGGGCCTCGATGCCGGAGCGGGTCCGGATCCATTCGTCCGAGGAGTTGATGCGGTCGACGATCTCGGCATTGGGGACCACCCGGCGTGGTCGGTACACGCCCAGGCCGAGCAACGCGGCGTGGGCGACCGGGGTGACGGTGGCGATCTGGGCTGACATGCGCGGAGTTCCTCTTTTCCCATATGAACCGATCGGTCCACATGGGAAAGGTTTAACATGGACCGATCGGTTCACACAAGGGCTGGAGGGATTTGCAATGACGGCGGGACCGCGCGCCCGATTGATCGCGAGCACCATCACCACCGTCCAGGAGCAAGGTGTGCACGCGGCCGGTCTGAACGAGCTGCTCAAGCGCAGCAATGCCTCCAGAAACTCGCTCTACCAGCACTTCCCGTCCGGCAAGAGCGAATTGGTGGCGACCGCCGCCCGCATCGTGTCCCGCATGGTCTACTCGCACGTGAGCCGCATGTCCGACACGCTGCCGAGCGCGCCCTCACTGGAGGCGTGGGTGGACGAACTACTCGGCTTCTGGCGCGGCCAACTGGAAACCAGCGAGTTCCGAGCGGGCTCGTTCATGATGGCTGCCGCTCTCGACGAACTCGACCCGACACTGCAGTCGGCGGCCGGGCAGGCGTTCTCCGAATGGACCGCGCGGCTGGCCGACGGGTTGGTGGCGGCCGGGGTCGAACGGGCGACAGCATGCTCGCTGTCGGGTTTCGCACTGTCGGTGATCGAGGGCGCGATCGTGCAGAGCCGGGCACTGAAATCCGCCCTGCCCTTCATCGACGCGGGCACCCAGCTCACCGTCCTGCTCCGCCATCACATGCCGAACCGCCGCTGAATCTCCGCCCGTATTCGCGGTTGACTTGGAGCACACTCCAAGTCGTAGCGTCGTGTCCGTACGCGGCCCCCGCCGCGAATTCCAGCGCTACCGAGGAGGATTCACCGCATGATCGCGACCAGGAAGCTCGGCGAACTGACCGTCAGCGCGCAGGGCCTCGGCTGCATGGGCATGAGCAGCGCCTACGGCGTGCAGGACAATGACGCCGAATCCATCGCCACCATCCACCGCGCCCTGGACCTCGGTATCACCCTGCTCGACACTGCCAACGTGTACGGCCCCGAGACCAATGAGCGCCTGGTCGGCCGCGCCATCGCCGACCGCCGCGACCAGGTCGTCCTCGCCACCAAGTTCGGCATCGTCTGGGGTGAGAAGGGCGCGATGGGCGCTCGCGGCGACGCCGCCTACGTCAAGCAGTCCTGCGACGAATCCCTGACCCGCCTGGGCGTCGACCACATCGACCTCTACTACCAGCACCGCGTCGACCCGACCATCCCCGTCGAGGAGACCTGGGGCGCCCTGTCGGAACTGGTCCAGGAGGGCAAGGTCCGCTACCTCGGCATCTCCGAAGCATCGGTGGAAAGCATCCGCCGCGCCCACGCCGTCCACCCGGTGACCGCCCTCCAGAGCGAATGGTCGCTGTGGACCCGCGACATCGAAGCCGAGATCCTCCCCGCCTGCCGCGAACTCGGCATCGGTATCGTTCCCTTCTCCCCGCTGGGTCGTGGCTTCCTCACCGGCGCGATCACCTCCACCACCGACCTCCCGGCCGACGACATGCGCCACCGCCTGCCCCGCTTCGCCGAGGGCAACTTCGACGCCAATCTCGCCATCGTCGCGGCGCTGCGCAGCCTCGCCGACGAAAAGGGCGTCACCCCCGGTCAATTGGCGCTGGCCTGGGTCCAGTCCCGGGGCGATGACGTTGTCCCGATCCCAGGCACGAAGCGCCGCACCTATCTGGAACAGAACGTGGCGGCCACCGAGATCACGCTCACCCCTGAGGATTTGACCCGAATCGAAGCGGCCGCGCCCGCCGAGGCCATCGCCGGCGCCCGCTATCCGGAAGGCCTGGCCCGCGCCACCGGGCGGTAGCTGAATCTGCCATTTCACCTTGCGCAGGCGGCGGTTCGACCTACCGTGGCGGAACTGTCGGTTTCGGGTGGCGAGATGGGGTTCACCATGTGGTTCGACTTCTGGCATGCGCGCGGCGGACGCGGCGGAATCCGGGGCAGGTTGCTGCTCCTTGCCGCGTTGGGCCTGATCGGTTCGATGCTGGTGGCCGCGCCCGCCGCCCACGCACAGGCGACCATCGACCACATGACCTACCGAACGCCGCGGTGGGTGCAGGTCTTCGTGAATTCGCCTGCGATGCAACGAATCGTGCAGGTCGACGTGCTGCTGCCGAGTGATACCGCCACCCCACATCCGTCGCTGTACGTGTACGACGGCAATGGGTCCGATGTATCCGAGGGGCAGAGCACCTGGACCATGCGGACAGATGCGGTGAACTTCTTCGCCGACAAGCCGGTCAATGTCGTCCTGGCGGTCGGTGGCGGCGGCACTTTCTACACCGACTGGGAGCGTGACGATCCGGGCCTGGGGCACATCAGGTTCGAGACCTTCTTCGCCCAGGAACTGCCACCGCTGATCGATGCGACCTTCCACGGCAATGGTCGCAATGCCGCCGCCGGTGTTTCGATGGGCGGAATGGCGGCCATGGCCCTGACCTTCCGCAATCCCTCGTTGTACCGGGCGGTCGCCGCCTACAGCGGGTGCATGTACACCGCGACGTTCGGACAGACGGTCGTCCGCGCGGCGGTCGCCCAACGCGGCGGCAATGCCGACAATATGTGGGGCACCGAACTCGACCCGCAGTGGGACGCCCACGACCCGAGCCTGCACGCCGCCGGCTTCGCGGGCAAACCCGTCTTCCTCTCGGTCGGCAGCGGCATCCCGCGCCCCGACGATATCGGCTTCGACCCGACCTGGTCCTGGCCCAGCACCGCCGCCGAGGCCACCACCCTCGAAACCGGCTCCCTCACCTGCACGAAAACCCTCGACACTCAACTGCACCTCCAAGGCGTCCCCGCCACCGTGACCTACTACCCCTTCGGCACCCACTCCTGGCCCTACTGGCAACAACCCCTCCACGATTCCTGGCCCACCCTCGCCCAGGGCCTCGGCATCTAGCCACAGCGACGACACCTCCAGCCCCAAACCTTGCCCGGCCCACGGGATTTGCGACCAACACCCGGCGCGCCGCGCGACGAAACATGTACAAGTCGGACAGAAATGCGCGACACGCCAACGTATTTCGCCGTGCACCCTACCGTCGAGCCATGCCCTCACAGCTACACGAAAAGCTGCTGGAGCTCTTCGAAAACCAACCCGAACTGGCAGCCAGCCTCCTGACCACGCTCGGCGTGAAACTGCCGGCCTACGAACGAGCAGAGACCGCTTGCGCCGACCTCACCGATACGAATCCGACCGAGTATCGAGCCGACCGAGTCATCGTCTTGTCGACCGACAAGAAACGGGTAGCAGCGGTCGTGCTCGAGGTGCAACTACGTCGGGATGCGGGCAAACGGTGGAGCTGGCCGGTGTACACCGCGACCCTTCGAGCCCGGTTGCGTTGCCCCGTAGTGCTATTGGTGCTGGTGCCAGATACCGAGATCACCAGGTGGGCGTCGGAACCGATCGATATGGGTTTCGGTCTCGCCATGCTGCATCCGCTGGTGCTCGGCCCGAGTCAAGTTCCGATCATCACCGATCCCGAGGCCGCCGTCCGAATGCCCGAGCTCGCTGTTCTCTCGGCGCTCGCACATCCTGACCGGACGGAACACGCCCGAATTCTGGAGGCCATGCTGACCTCGATCGATGATCTCGCCAAGAACCCGGACAGCATCGGATCCGAGCGCGCTAGGATTTACCTCGACTTCGTTTATTCCCAGCTCAACGGTGCGGCCAAATCTTCCCTGGAGGCATTGATGACCACAGCACCACACCGCGAATACATGAGCGACATGTTTCGGAAACTGGCGGCCGAGGCTCGGGAACAGGGCATGGCGCAGGGCATGGAACAAGGCTTGGAACGGGGCTTGGAACAAGGCTTAGAACGGGGCTTGGAACAAGGCTTGGAACGGGGCTTGGAACAAGGCTTGGAACAAGGCTTGGAACAGGGCTTGGAACAGGGGCAGGTACAGCAAGCCATCACCAGCCTCATCGCAGTGCTCGAGGCTCGTGGATTCGAGCTCACTCCGACGACCCGAAGCCGTGTAGAAATATGTGACGACCTGGGCCTTCTTCGAACGTGGCTGCTGCGAGCTGTTGCCGCCGACGATGTCGCCGATGTGTTCGCGTGAGCCACTATGCGGATTTCGATAGCTGCTGACGAGGACACAGGGGTCGCAGGGGATGTGGTCGAGGAGTTGCGGCGGCGTGGGCACGAAGTGATCGTGCACGGGGCGCTGGAGGCGGAGGAGCGCGACGACTGGGCTTGGGCCAGTGAGGCGGCCGCGCGGGATGTCGCGGAGGGACGGGCCGAGCAGGCGGTGGTGTGCTGCTGGACCGGAACCGGCGCTTCCATTGCGGCGAACAAGGTGCCGGGGGTGCGAGCGGCACTCTGCGTGGACGCGTATTCCGCTGAGGGAGCACGGAAGTGGAATGACGCCAATGTGCTGGCGTTGAGTCTGCGGCTCACCTCCCGGGCGCAGCTGACCGAGATTCTGGATGCCTGGTTCGCCGGGGCCGCGAGTGCGGACCCCGGCGATCGCGCGAACGTCGCGCACGTGGACGGGATCCGGTGATCAGGCCTCGGCGGCGAGATGGGCGTGCGCGGTACGCAGTTCGCGTTTGAGGATCTTGCCGCTGGGGTTCTTGGGGAGGGCCTCGACGAAGGTCACGTACTTGGGAACCTTGTAGCCGGCGAGCCGCTGCTTGCAGTGGGCGATGACGGCGCCGGCGTCCGGGTCGGTTCCGATGCGCGCCACCACGATCGCGGTGACGGCTTCGATCCAGTGCGGGTGCGGGATGCCCACCACGGCGGCCTCGGAGATTTCGGGGTGCTCGTAGAGGACCTCTTCGACCTCACGGCTGGCGACGTTCTCGCCGCCGGTCTTGATCATGTCCTTCTTGCGGTCGACGACGCTGAGGTAGCCGTCGGCGTCCAGGACACCGAGGTCGCCGCTGTGGAACCAGCCGTTGCGGAAGGCTTCCGCGGTTTTCGCGGGGTCGTTCCAGTAGCGGAGCATGGCCTGCGGGGAGCGGTGCACGATCTCGCCGACCACGCCGACACCGACCGGGATGTCGTCGTCATCGACCACGCGGGTCTCGACATTGAGGGCCGGGCGGCCCGCCGAACCGGGCTTGGTCAGCTGGTCCTCGGGCGCGAGGACCGTCGCCAGCGGCGCGAGTTCGGTCTGGCCGTAGAAGTTGGTGAGCCCCACCCCCGGTAGCCGCTCGGAGAGTTCGACCAGCACCTCGACAGGCATGATGCTGGCGCCGTAGTAGCCCTTGCGCAGGGACGACAGGTCGTAGCTGTCGAAGTCGGGATGCCGCAGCAGCGACACCCACACGGTGGGCGGGCAGAACAGTTTGGTGGCGCGCTCGGTTTCGATGGTGCGCAGGATCGTCGCGGGATCGGGGCCCGGCAACAGGATGCTGGTCGCGCCGAGCCACAGGTCGGGCGTGAGGAAGCAGTGCAGCTGGGCGCAGTGGTACAGCGGCAGCGCGTGCACCTCGATGTCGTCGGCGCTCATCCGCCCGTCCACCACCACGCTGGTGTACTGCGCGATGAGCCCGCGGCTGGACAGCACCGCGCCCTTGGGGCGGGACTCGGTGCCGGAGGTGTACATGATCTGGATGGGATCGTCGTCGTCGACGAACACCTGCGGCGCCGAGGCGTCGGGGTGGTGCTCCCACGCGCTCACGTCTTCCCATCCGGCCGTCGCGGGCAGCCCGCCCAGCCCGATCCAGCCGAACAGCCGGATCTCGCTGTCGCCCAGCTGTTTCACCGCGGCCTCGGCCTCGCCGGCCAGCCTGTCCTCGGTGATCAGCGCGACGGCCCCGGAGTGTTCGAGGATGAACGCGACCTCGTCGGCGGTGAGCATGAAGTTGATCGGCACCGAGATCGCGCCCAGCCGCGCCAGCGCGAAGTACACGAGCACGAACTCACGGCAGTTGTGCGAGTAGATCGCGACCCGATCACCCTGCATCACACCGCGATCGGCCAGGCTGTGCGCGACCCGGTTCACCGCCGCGTCGAGATCGGCGTAGCTTTCCCGCCGCTCCCGCCAGACCAGCGCGGTCTTGTCCGGGACCCGGGCGGCGCTGCGCCGCAGGAGATCTCCGAGCGCCTGCGACCGCGCGCTCGCCACTGTTAGCTCAGTGCCCTCTGCATCCATGCGATCAACTTCTACCGCACGAATGTGTCCGGCGTCATACAGTCTCGCTGAGCAGGACCAGATTTCGCCGCCACGCAGCGCATTTCCCCACGTAGCGCGGCAGGTGCTCGGAGGCGAACGCCGCGGGCGACCACTCGAAGTCCTCGACCTCGGCGGTCCAGGCATAGGTCCACGCGTAGCCGACCCGCTCCCCCGCCTGCACCGACACCGGACGCAGATCGTATTCGTCGCCCTCGAAGACGTCGAGCACCCGCCAGTCGTCGGCGGTGAGCCCGGTGAGCAGGTATCCCGCGGTCACGGAGCCGGTCGCGGTCACCAGTCCCGGATACGGTCGGCCGGGCAGCGCGGCCGCGCGCCGCCCGATCAAGCGCGCGGGCTCCATCGCCGGTACCCGCCCGATCAATTCGGTCAGCACCGGGCCGAATTGCAGAGTCCCGTAGACGAACAGGGGCTCGCCCGCCGGTAACCGCGATCGGCTCCACCGCGAACCACGGCGAGGCGGAGTGGGGAGCTCCCGAGCGGCGGGGCTGGTCATCTGCCGACCGTACGGGCGAAAATGCCCGCGTCGTGCGAGTTGACGATGGTCACCTGGTGCCCGTGCTTCTTTCTGAGTTCCCGCAGCCGCCGCTGATTGGTCCGGTACGCCTCGCCCGCAATGGCTCCGGTCTCGTACACCTTCAACCAGAACGGCGTGAACGGCTCCTCGGGATGGATGCTGGACTCCGCGAAGAACGAGTCACCCGCGTGCAGCAACCATCCGTTGCCGTGGTCGATCGCGACCCCGGCGTGCCCGCGGGTGTGCCCGGCCAGCGGCACCACCAGGATCTCCGGCGGCAGCCCGGGCAGGTCGCGCACCGCGGTGAACCCGAACCAGTCCTCGGCGCCCTCGACCTCGTTCACCATCCACTTGGGCCCGTGCGCCCACTGCGCGGCCCGGTAGCGCAACCGCTCGGACAGGGTGGGAGTGGCGGTGGCGGCACGAAATTCGGGTCCGTGGACGTGCACGGTGGCCTCGGGGAAGTCCGACAGCCCGCCGGAGTGGTCCAGGTCGAGGTGGGTCAGGATGACGTGGCGGACATCGCGCGGGTCATAGCCCAGCCGCTGGATCTGGCGCACCGCCGTCTCGGCCTCGGTCGGCTTCGCCCCCAGCAGGAAACGGCTGGCACCCACCATCTTGCCGGGCTGCCGCACGGCCTCCAGCCCGAACCCGGTGTCGACGAGCACGAGCGCGTCCCGGGTCTCGATGAGCAGGCAGTGATCGATCAGGCCGAATCCCATGGTGCCGCAGTTCAGGTGGTGAATCCGCATAGGCCCGAGCGTTTCAGACACCCTGTGGTGACGCAACCGCGCAGGTTGCCGGAATTGTCGGTGTCATCGCCGTGCACCGCACAGGGGTCATCGCCGCGCACCGCACGGGGGGTCATCGCCGCGCACCGCACGGGGGGTCATCGCCGCGCACCGCACGGGGGGTCATCGCCGCGCACCGCACGAGGGGTCAGCGCGGCCGGCATTCCCGGATGATCTCGGCGAGCTGGTCGTAGTCGTCGCCCCGGGCGGTGGACGAGCGGAACGCCAGCCCGACCGTCCGGCCCGGCGCGGGCTCAGCGAAGGTCGCGATGTCCAAGGTGCCGCGCGCGGTTTCGGCGGCCACCGCCATGGCCGGGATCAGCGTGACGCCGAGATCGCCCGCGACGCACTGCACCACCGTGGTCAGCGAGGCCGCGCGAGTGTCGCCGACCGCGCCCGGCTGCGCGTCGTGCGCCCGGCACAGTTCCAGGGTCTGGTCGCGCAGGCAGTGGCCCTCGTCGAGCAGCAGCAGCGGCTGTGCGTCCAGGTCGGCCGGTGTCAGGTCGGTGCGACCGGCCAGTTCGTGCTCGCGCGGCAGCACCAGCACGAACTCCTCGGTGTAGAGCGGTATCTCGACCAGTCCGGCGAAATCGGTGGGCAGCGCCAGTAGCGCCACGTCCAGGGCACCCGAGCGGAGCCCGTCGAGCAGCCGGGCAGTCTGGTCCTCGATGACGTGCGGCGCCAGAGCGGGCACCCGTGTACGCAATTCGGGCAGCAGCCGGGGCAGCACGTACGGCGCGATGGTCGGGATGATGCCGAGCCGCAGGGTGCCGCGTAGCCCCTCACCAGCAGCGGAGGCGACAAATCGGTCAGCGGCCTCGAGGGTGGCAATGGCTTGCGGCAGTAGCCGTTTGCCGTCGGCGGTGACCAGGACCCGGCGGGTACTGCGCTCGATCAACTGGAGCCCCAGTCCGTTTTCCAATGATGCCAGTGCCTGCGATAGCGTGGGCTGGCTCACGCCGAGCCGCGACGCCGCGGTGCCGAAGTGCCGGTATTCCGCGATGGCAGCGAACGCACGCAGCTGTGACAGGGTGGGCTGATAAGTTTGATCAGTCACGCCTATCAGTGTAGTGCGACCGATCACGTTTACCTCTCACCGCAGTTCGGCAAAGATCGTATATACGTCTCGACACAATCGGTACGACTACATATTTAGGAGAGCAAGCATGGCCCTGCTGACCATCGGCGATCAGTTCCCCGCCTACAACCTGAAGGCTGTCATCGGCGGCGATCTCTCGAAGGTGAACGCTCAGCAGCCCGACGACTACTTCACCCAGATCTCGAGCGACGATTACGCCGGCAAGTGGCGCATCGTCTTCTTCTGGCCCAAGGACTTCACCTTCGTGTGCCCGACCGAGATCGCCGCCTTCGGCAAGCTGAACGAGGAGTTCGCCGACCGCGACGCGCAGGTGCTGGGCGCCTCGGTCGACAACGAGTTCGTCCACTTCCAGTGGCGCGCCCAGCACGAGGACCTCAAGACCCTCCCGTTCCCGATGCTGAGCGACCTCAAGCGCGAACTGGCCACCGCCACCGGCGTTCTCAATGCCGACGGCGTCGCCGACCGCGCCACCTTCATCGTCGACCCGAACAACGAGATCCAGTTCGTGTCGGTCACCGCCGGTTCGGTGGGCCGCAATGTCGACGAGGTGCTGCGGGTGCTGGACGCGCTGCAGTCCGACGAGCTGTGCGCCTGCAACTGGAAGAAGGGCGACCCGACCATCCAGGCCGGCGAGCTCATGACGGCGTCGGTGTAACAAGGCTCACAAGGGAATTCGTCGTGACCATCGAGAATCTCAAGAACTCGCTACCCGAGTACGCGAAGGATCTGAAGCTCAACCTGTCCTCGCTGGCGCGCACCACCGTGCTCAACGAGCAGCAGCTGTGGGGCACCCTGCTGGCGTCGGCCGCGGCCACCCGCTCGGCGACCACGCTGCGCGAGATCGCCGAGGAGGCGGCCGGCGTGCTGTCGGGCGAGGCATACAACGCCGCGCTCGGCGCCGCGTCGATCATGGGCATGAACAATGTGTTCTACCGCGGCAAGGCGTTCCTGGAGGGCCGCTACGACGATCTGCGCGCGGGCCTGCGCATGCAGATCATCGGCACGCCGGGCGTGGACAAGGCCGATTTCGAGCTGTGGTCGTTCGCGGTCTCCTCGATCAACGGATGCCAGCACTGCCTGGAGGCGCACGAGCACACGCTGCGTGAGGCGGGCGTATCGCGCGAGGTGATCTTCGAGGCGCTGCGCGCGGCCGCGATCGTGGCGGGCGTGGGCCAGGCCGTGACGTCGACCGAGGCGCTGGCCACCGCCACCGTCTAGTCGAGTCCAGCCGAAAGGGCTGTACACCTGCGGGTGTACAGCCCTTATCTGTATTTGCTTGTCGATTGCCGCAACATCGTCGCCGGTGCGCCCAGAAGAGCCCCCTGGCCGACAAGCTCGGCGTCTGCGGGCCTCCCGCGATTCGATAACTGTCGGTAAGCTCGCATGACATGACCGTTCCGGAAAGTGATGGCGCTCAAATCGAAGTCGTGCGCGTGTTCACCGACGCGGCCGGGCGTTTCGGCAATCTGCTCGGCATCGTCCGCCGCTCCGCCGTCGAAAATGCCGACCATCAGGCGCTGGCGGCCCGCGTTGGCTACAGCGAGACCGTGGTGGTCGACGACCCGGTCGACGGGCGAGTGAAAATGCGTATCTACACCCCCGCCATCGAGCTGCCCTTCGCCGGGCACCCCACGGTCGGCACCGCGTGGTGGCTCAATGATCAGCAGCAACCCGTGAAGATCATCGACGTGCCCGCCGGGCCGGTCGAGGTGACCCTCTCCGAGGGCCTGACCTGGGCCCGCGCCCGGGCCGAATGGGCCCCGACCTTCGAATTCCACCAGTTCGAGGATCCGGCCGAGATCGCTACCCTGGATCCGGCCGACTTCCCGGAAGGCCAGCACTACTGCTGGGCCTGGACCGACGAGCCGCGCGGCGCGATCCGCGCGCGAATGTTCGCCCCCGCCATGGGAGTTCCCGAGGACCAGGCCACCGGTGCGGCCGCCATCGCGCTGACGGCTCTGCTCACCCGCGGCCTGAACATCACGCAGGGCGAGGGCTCGCAGATCTTCACCGAATGGGATTCCGACGGCTGGGCCCGGGTCGGCGGCCGGGTGGTCGCCGATCACCCGATCCTGATCTAGCGGCAAAACCCTTTCGGCACACTGTGACCCGATCTACCCGGACGGCCTGGGCCGCCGGGCCGATGCGCTGGCAGAAGGCGAGCCGATGGCCGCCCGGGCTGCGCAGCACGAAATCCCGCAGCCCCCAAGGGTGCTCGGTGAGCTCGGTGGTGATCTCGCCGCCGTGGCGCACGCAGTGCGCGGGGTTCTGAGGTCCTGACGGCGGCCCGTACGGCCTTCATCCACAGCGTGCACATCACGGCGGGAGTCGCGGCCGTGGGCGCGCTCCTCGTGGGTGTGCTGGCCGTGGCCAAGCTACGCCACGTGCCCGCCGGTGAACTCTCCGGCGGACACGGGCACTGATGTTCGGGCACTCCGCCCGGTCCGGCTCAACCCAGGGCGCGGGCGAAACGGTCGGCCATTTCCGCGACCTGGGCCTCGGTCATGACGAACGACGGCGAGATCTGCAGGGCGCCCTGACCGGCGGCGCGAGTCGAGACACCGTGGGCGCGCAGGGTTTTCACCATGGCGAGGGCCTCGGCCGGGTCGGCCAGCTGGACCGCGGCGACCGCGCCCAGGCCGCTGCGGACCTCGGCGACCCGCGGGTGCTCGGCCAGCGGCGAGAAGTACTGGTGCAGCAGGGATTCCAGGTTCTTGCTGGCGTCCAGCAGGTGCTCACGCTCGACGATGTCGAGGTTGGCCATGGCCGCGGCGGCCGCGCCGGCGTGACCGCCGTAGGTGTAGCCGTGCCGCCACCAGACGCCGCCGGCGAAGAACGGCTCGGCGACGCGGGGCGCGACGAAGACCGCGCCCATCGGGACGTACCCCGAGGTGAGGCCCTTGGCGGTGGTCATGAGATCCGGCTCCAGGCCGAAACGCGAGGAGGCGAACCAGGATCCGCCGATGCGGCCGAAGCCGGTGACGACCTCGTCGGCGACGAAGAGGATGTCGTTGTCGCGGCAGATCCGCCGGACCTCGGTGAGGTAGCCCTCCGGCGGCAGGTACACCCCGCCCGCGCCGATGATGGGCTCGGCGAAGAACGCCGCGATCCGGTCCGCGCCGACCTCTTCGATGAGGGCGGTCAGTGCCTTGGCCTGATCCCATTCGATGGTGCGGGTGTCGGGCATGAAGACCCCGGTGTAGCCCTCGGCATTGACCGGGATGCCGGCCAGCGCGGTGCCGCCGACATGCATGCCGTGGTACGCCTTCTGGCGGCCGACCAGGATGGTCTTTTCCGGGCGACCCAGCTCCTGCCAGTACCGGCGGGCCAGCTTGGCGGCGGTGTCGATGCCGTCGGAGCCGCCGGAGGTGAAGAAGATCTTGCTGCCGGGCACCGGCGCCAGGGCCGAGAGCCGCTCGGCCAGATCGCGGGTCACCGGTGAGGCCAGATCGCCGAAGTTGGAGTAGTGCGCGACCTGGGTCAGCTGCGCGGCGACCGCGTCGGCGATCTCGCGGCGGCCGTGCCCGATATTGGCGAACCAGAGGCCGCCGGTGGCGTCGAGGTACTGCGTCCCGCTCTCGTCCCAGATGTACGCGCCCTCGCCGCGCGCCACCATGAACGCCCCGTCACGCTCGACCGCACCCATATCGGCGAAGCCATGCCACAGCGAACCCATCCAGAGCACCTCCATCACCCGATACCGGCCACGCCCATCCGGGCGAACCGACCTTTCCTCACCATCTCACCATCACGACGGTGAACAGGTCGAACGGCCCCCCGGGTCACCCGGCCGCGGCGGCGACGAGCATGTAGGCGGTGCCGAGATCCATCACCAGGTGCGGCACCACGGCCAGCGATCCGGCCGCGCCCATGGGATGCGGGAACACCCGTGGCAACCGGCGGCGCAGCGCCGGCACCGCCATGACCGCCGCGTCCGCCGCGAACAGCGCCGCCAGCACCAGCACCGGACCGGACGCGGTCCCCGCGTGTCCGTGCCCACCGTGCTCGGGCGGCCCGTGCCCGCTCATCGCGTACAGCATCGCCGCGGCCGCGAGTACGTGATACGCGAAGGCGCCGACCTTGCCTCCCCCGGTGCCCACGTCCGAAAACCCGCTGCGCCACCGCAGCATCCGATCTCCCAGCAACAGCGTGTACACGACCACCATGGCCGTCAGCACCCCGCGCACCGCATGCGGGTCGGCGACCGTCGGAAACACCAGCATTCCCAGCATGACCAGGCACATCACCAGGTGCGCGGCATCCGACTCCCGATCCGCGCGTAGCCCGGCGCACGCGCCCGGGCGCATCGTGCCCAGCCTGGCGCCCACCAGGGCGGCGGTCAGGCAGAAGGCCATCACCGCGACCCACCGCACCGCCCCGTACTGCTCCACGAATACCCCCACACCCCACCACCTCTCACCGCGGCGACCGGCTCCCTCCTTCCATGCTGACACCATCCGGCCCCGGCTCCCCGCCTTTCCCCTGCCCGGGCACCGCCACTGGGTGACCGATTACCCGGCCGATTCACTCCGCGCGCACCCCTGAAACGTTCGTGTCGAGCGATTGAACAGAGGAGTCACCCATGCGCCCGAGCCGGACCGACGACCCCGTCGACCCGATCGCCGGCCTGCGCGAGAACCTGAACCTGCTGCGCTGTTCGGTCGAGCAGATGACCGGGGCGATGGCAGGAATCCTCCACGAGGTGCGGAGCTTCGACGCGCGGCTGAGCACCCTGGAGGCCGGTCTCGGCGGCTCGGCAGCGAACCAGAGGTAATGCAGCTCGAAACCTGTTCTCCGCCAATGCCTTTCCCGGCGACGTCGGCCGACCGGCAAGGGATGCCCCGGTCGACACGCCTTACCGCCGCGTACGCAACCGGACCCGCTGTCTCCGATAGGCTTGATTGCCAAGCCATAGCGGCGGTTCCTGCGATATCGAACTCTGGAAGAACGCTTACGCATATCTTCGAGAAAGGATCCAGGTTTGCGGCGTCTACTCATCGTCGCCGCGGCGGGTACGGCCGTGGCAACCTTGGCCGTCCTGGGCGTGTGGGCCTGGGGTACCGAACTGGGCCGCGCCCAGCCGCCGCCCGGCGCGGATGTAACCGGTTCGGGAGTTCATCTGACGGCGTCGGTCGACAGCGTCGGGGCGAATCCACCCGGCGACCGGACTCCGAACTTCCTCATGACGTTCTCGCATGCCGCGCAGATGTCCGGCCATTACTCGGTCAATGTGGAGGGTGACCCGATCACGTCCGGTCAGGCCGTCGCAGGGTTCATCCTCGGCTGCGGGATCAGTGTGGCCGGCGGCGTCACCGTCGGAATCGAGCCCAATCAAGGCTTTGCCGGCGCCATTTCCCCGACAGTGACCCCTCCGACCATCTCCGTCAGCCCGCCGAGTGTGCCGCCGAGTGGGACGGTCACGCCCATACCGACGCCCAGCGCCTCCGTCACCCCACCCACTTTCAGCCTCGGACCCAGCGTCGGTGGGGCACTGGGTCTGACAGAAGTCTTGACGGCCACTCTGGGGCCCGGCCAGGTCACCACCGCGACAACGGCCACGGCAGCCCTGGACAACAGCACCGTGTTCCCGTACCACATCACGTTCAACAACGCCGCGTTGAACGTCGCCCAATGCGCCTCGCCGGTGTCGGCCGTCCCCTTCGTCACGACCACGGTGAGTTCCGCGCAGGGGGTGGTGCAGACCACCGCCTACGGCAGTCAGTTCACCTTCTGAAGTCCGGAGCCGATTCGAGAAGGGTTGGGGGTCAGCGAATCCGGAACACCGGTCCGTGGGGGCGGAACGGCAGCGCGGCGCCCGCGGGGATCAGGAAGGCGTGTTCGTGGCGGATGCGCAGGACATCGATCATGCCGTCGGTGATGACCAGAATCGGTCCGTCGGCCGGGAAGTCGTCGGCGCGTTCGAGCAGCCGGATGCCCGGTTGCAGCACGGTGCCGCCGCGACCGCGGACGCGGACGCGGGAGGCGATCTCGTCGACCGGCAGGTATCCGGCATCGTGGGCGGCCGCGTCGCAGCACACGACTCGCGCGCGCGGCACGTCGCGGGCGAGGGCGTAGGACGCGATGGCGCCCAGTCCCTTGCCCATCAGCTCCTCCGACATCGAGCCCGAGGTATCGAGTACTACGCCGAAGGTGGGCAGCCGTACCGATTCATCCGGACGCGCCCACGCCGGGCGCGGAATGTCGGGGGTCGCGGACTGGCGGCGTGAGGCGCGGGCGTAGCTGCGGCGCTTCTCGACGGCCGGGACGTGCTCGTCGAACCATTGCGCCAGTTGGGCATCCCAGGGCAGCGGGGGCTGGTCGAGCGCGCGGATCTCCTGTTCCAGTCCGGCCGGGAGCAGTCCGCGGCCGCTGGACTGGTGGTAGGCCAGGCCGGTGTGCAGGGCATTGCGGTAGTACTCGTCCAGGTCCAGGTAGCGGCCCGGAGTGTGGCTGTGCGGCAGCGGTTCTCCGAGGATGTCGCTCTTACCGCGCCCGCGTAGGGTGGCGATCTTGCGCAGGCGGCGCATGTCGGTCGCGATGCGGTCGTAGACCTGTTCGGCCGAAAGACCTTTCAGCTGGGGGTCGTACAGCAGCCCCTCGGGCAGCTCCCCCACGCCCATCTCGACGAGCCAGCCGTTGACCACGTAATCGCAGGCGACATTGAACAGGTAGTGGTCACGCCAGCCCGCGCGGTCACCGTGTCGCAACGCCGCGTGCAGCATTTCGTGTGCGAGAACGAAGCGCCACTCTTCACCGGAGAGCGACGCGAACGGATTGATGTAGATCTCGGCCGCTTCGGCGTTGACCGCGGCGATCGAAATGTCCCAGCCGCGAGCGAGATCCGCGTCGGCGACGATTTTCATGCCCGCGGCCAGCGCGCCCAGCAGTGGGTAGGACGAGACGAACCAGTTGAGCGCCCGGTCCCAGACCCGCAGGGTCGCGGCCTGCCCGCGCGTGACATCGCGGCCGGCCTCGGCCAGCGCTTCCCGGGCCGCCTCGCCGATACCGGCGGCGAAGCGTGACTGATGATCGCGCTTGCCGGCCGTCTCGGCCGTGTCGACGAAGAAGTCCGGGAACTCGGTGCGGCGGTAGGGCTCCGGGACGCTCGACTGCCACCAGCGCACGGCCAGGCCACGTTCATCCGACCCGCCGGGCGGGGGCGGCAACTCGTGCGGTGGGCGGCCGATCTTCAGGGTCAGCAGATACTGGTCGACCACCGCGCAGCAGGCGGCTCGATAGACCGGATGGGGCTGACTCGACGCCGTGATCCAGGTGCGCGCGTGGGCATTCGGCTCCAGGGCGCGCTCCTGTAGGCCGCGTGGATCGAGGTGACCGAACCCGGCGTGCAGCAGCAGATGCGCGAAGACCCACGCCCATTCCTCGGCGGAGCCACGCCGCTTCGAGTCGTAATAGACCGTGCCCCATGGTGATATGACCGCCCATGAGTCATCGGGCAGGCGACCGTCGATGTCGATGGACCCGTTCTGGATCCGCCGGAACATCGGATGCTGACACACCTGCCGCCACCCGGCATCGAGATTCTCCCGCCATGGGTCGACCACCATGCCGCGCTTGCGATTCGAGCGTCCGGCCACGGGCTACCGCCGCGCCGCCAGCCGCGGCAGATCGCGGGTGACCTCGACCAAGAACCAGGACGGCAGGACCGGCAGCCCGTTGTCGTCCGCGGCGATGACCAGCTGCGCGCACTCGACCGAGATCTCGGCCAGTTCGGTGAGCATGGTCTTGGCACGCAGCGAGAACCGTTTCACCCCGGGCGAGGCGTGCTCGCGGGATGCGGGAAGTTCCTTGACGAGCCGGGCCCGGAACGCCTCCGACAGGAAGTACAGCAGGTCACGGTCGGCGGGATTGCGAGGCCAGCCCGCGTCGCCCTTGACGACCGCCTCCAGGTCGTAGGCGTGCCGCACGGTCTTGACGAAGGCGCGGAAGCCGGAAGCGTGTGCGGCCGTGAGGATTCCGGACGACAGTACCGCCAGGGTGGTGTCGTCGATGTCGTCGCCGTAGGAGTGCAGGGTGTCGGAGAGCATGTGCCAGCCGCGCGGGGTGGAGAAGGGCTGTTCGGTCTTGGGCGGCTGCGCCCACAGGTGGTCGGGGCGCTGCATGACGTACTCGATCACCCAGGGGTGAATGTCATTGCCGGCGGCCCATTTCAGCCAGTCGTCGACGTCCGCACGCAAATGCACGTGCACCATGCGGTTGACCAGCGCGGAGGCCATGGGGCGGGCGAGGGCGTTGTCGGTGGCGCGGTTGCCCGCACCGATCACGACCGATCCGGCGGGCAGCTCGTAGGCGCCCACGCGCCGGTCGAGAATCAGTGAGTAGAACGACTTCTGGACTTCCGCGGGCGCGGCATTGAGCTCATCGAGGAACAGGCAGTACGGCTGGTCGCGGGCGATCATCTCCGGTGGCGCGAACCGGCTACGGTTCTCGACGATCTGCGGCACACCGATGAGGTCCTCGGGAGCCAGCTGCGTGCCCAGCAGGGTGACGCAGTCCAGGCCGAGGGCCGCGGCGAAACTGCGCACCAGCGAGCTCTTCCCGATTCCGGGCGCTCCCCACAGAAATACCGGACGCACCACCGCGACGTGCAGCAGCAGCTCCGGCAACTGGTCCGGAGTCACCGTGACAGTCGCTTCCAAATCGTCCTTTCAGGTCGGATGTGGACCCAGGTTAAGAGCGCATACCCGAGCGCGGCCAATGATTTTCGGCGCCGAACGACGTCGATTGAACAGCGGGGCGAGTCAGTAGAGCAGTGGGCCCAGGCGGGCGGCGCAGTCACGGGCCGGGTCGCGGTGGGTCTCGAGCGCCGGCAGCCGGTTGCTCGGGCCGCTCAGGCACAGCGCACCCGCGAGGCTGCCCAGGGCGTTGTAGATGGGCAGGGCCAGACAGGCGATACCGGGCACGAGTTCGTCTGCGGCCCTGGCATATCCGGACTCGCGGACGGTCCGCAGATCCTCGGCGAGGGCGGTGTGATCGATCTTGGTGCGCGCCGCGATACGCACCGGGTGCGCGACCAGGGTGCGCCATTCGGTCCGTGCGGCGAGCAGCAGTTTGCCCGCGGCGGAGGCGTGCAGATGCCGCGACAGCTCCCGCTCGCCCGGAATCGGATGGTCCGGGTCCTCGCTGAGCACCTGGACCGCGGCCGGGCGGAAGTTCATGAGGTGCACCGCGAATCGGGTGGAAGCACGGAATTCGCCGAGCAGCCCGCTCGCCGCGGCAGGCACCACCGGCACCCGGATGGCGGCGGCGAACCCGTGCAGCCGCGCACCCAGCGCGAAGCCCCGCAGATCGGCGGTGCGAACCAGATATTCGTCCGCGACGAGGGAGTTCAGCAGCCGGTAGGTGGTCGCGGGCGCCAGGCCGAGCCGTTCGGCGATCTCCTTGGCGGTGACACCCACCCCGCAGTCGGCGACCGCCTCGAGAATGGCGATGGAGTTGGAGACGGTGGTGGTGCGGCGGGAGTCCTTCATCGCGCCTACCGGAAGGTCGCGGTGGGCAGCAGGTCCGCGCGCTGCGGTTCGTCGTAGATGCCGAGGCCGCGCAGCCGATCCGGCGCACAGACCCGCAGCGCGACGGTGAAGAGCGCGGCGGCCGTCAGCACCGCGGCGTAGGCGATCACCACGGTGACATTGTCGTTGCGGGCCGATACCGCGGCGGCGACCATGAGGATCCCGAGCAGGGTCGCGGTGACCGTGCCGAGCAGTGCCATGCCGCGGCTGGGTTCGCCGATGCGGCGCAGCAGCGCCGGGGTGGCCAGGCAGGCGGGCAGATACGAGCCCAGGTAGCCGAGCGCGCTCAGGGTGAGGAAGCTCCGAATCCCGTCCTGCGGTTCGGCTCCCGACAGCAGATACCAGACCGCGCAGGCTGTCACCGCGCCGACCGCCGCGACGATCGCGGGCGCGGGCGTGTGGAAACGCGGGTGCGTGCGACCGGCCGCGGCCGGGGCGATGCCCTCGCGCCCCATGGTGAACAGCACGCGGACCAGGGCATTGATCGAGGCGACTGTGCACGCGAAGAACGACGACGCCACCCCGAGATCCAGCACCGCGCTCAGAAATCGCGAATTGTCCTGCAACACCAGGTCGGTCACCGGCGTGGAACCGGCAGCGAGGCCCGGTGGCGCGGCAGCCAGCGCCACCGCCTGCGCGGACACCGTGATCAGATAGATGACCGCGGCGGCGACCGGCGTCCACGCCAGCGTGCGCGGCACCGATCGGAAGGGCCGATAGGCCTCGGCGGACAGCGTTGTCGCACTCTCGAACCCGACGAACGCGCTGATGGCCACCACCGCGCTCATGGCGAGACCGCCGGTGCCGCCGTGCCATTCGAAGGCGCGGCCGGCCTGCGCGCCGACGCCGTCGCGGGTCAGCAGGTAGCCCATCAGGGCCAGGACCGTGACCACCGAGAGGCATTCGATCAGCAGGGTCACCGAGGCGGACAGCCGAATCCCCCGCACCATGAGCACCGCCGCGGCCGCAGCCGCGATCAGCAGCAGCGCGACAATCGTTGCGGTCCCGCCGAATCCGCCGAGTCCGGCGGTCACCGCGACCTGGTCGAGATACGTGCCTACCGCGATCAGCCCCGCCACGCTGACGCTCGCGTACCCGGCGATCGCCGACCAGCCGACCGGCACGGCCACAGCGGGGCCGAGTCCCTTGGCCACATACGTGTACAGCCCGCCCGTCACCGCGAGCCGCTGCGCCATCGGCCGGATCACCAGCGCCACACCCCAGGCCAGCAGCGCCGCCGCCAGGAACGCGGCCACGCTCGCCCCGCCGCCGGCCGCGCCGATCACGAACGCCGGGGTGACCACGGCCGTCCCCGATGGGGCGATGGCCGCGACCGACTGCGCGAACACCGGCACGAAAGGCAGTTCGCGCCGGGTCAATCCGCGCACCGGCGAACGTCCGGACACCGGGGGCCGACTCGGCGCGGCAGATCTCATGAGTGCGCCTCTCTCTGGTCCGGTTCCCTGACAACGGGTTGCCACAGCGTCGCCGATCCGTATTGCACGGGCGTAAACGTAGGTAACAACGGCTTGTCTCGAGGCGAGAGAAAAGTCCTGCGGCTTTCCCGCCGACGGTCACCGTCACACGCCCGTCGTTGTTACAGACCGTCTATAGCGTTCCGCGCCATCGGAAAAGACCCCGCCACCCGGTGATTCCGGGGCGGGCGCAGCAGAGAGACGGATCCATGACGCAGCAGATCGAACGCGCCACCGCCGCGCCGCCCGGCGCCAATCCACCCGACGGGGTGCACCGCCTCAAAGCCAATGCCGTGGGTTTGCTCGGGGTGGTGTTCATGGCCATCGCCACCGCCGCGCCGATCACCGCCATGACCGGCAATGTGCCGTTCATGATCTCGGCCGGGACCGGGACGGGCACGCCCGCCGCGTTCCTGATCGCCATGGTGGTGCTCGCGGTGTTCTCGGTGGGCTTCACCACCATGTCCAAGCACATCACCGCGACCGGCGCGTTCTACGGGTTCATCTCGTTCGGACTGGGCCGCTCCGCCGGGCTGGCGGCGGGACTGCTGGCCACCTTCGCGTACATGGTGTTCGAGGGGTCGCTGGTCGGGATCTTCTCCAGCTTCGGCACGAATACCGTTGCGGCACAGTTCGACGTGCACGTGCCCTGGTGGGTGTTCGCGATCGTCATGCTGGCGATCAATGCCCTGGGCACCTGGTTCGGGGTGGCTGTCGCGGAGAAGTTCCTGGTCGTGCTGCTGGGCACCGAGTGCGCGGTGCTGGCCATCATGGGTATCGCGGTGGCGCTGCACGGCGGTGGGCCGCACGGGTTCTCGTTCGCGCCGCTGAATCCGGTCAATGCCTTCACCGGGCCGTCGGCAGGGCTGGGCCTGTTCTTCGCGTTCTGGTCGTGGGTCGGATTCGAGTCGACGGCCATGTACGGCGAGGAATCCCGTGATCCCAAGCGGATCATCCCCAAGGCCACCATGATCGCGGTCATCGGCGTCGGGGTGTTCTATGTCCTCGTGTCGTGGATGGCCATGTCCGGCAACGGCATCGGCGAATCGGCGGCGCTGGCGGCCTCCGACAACCCGATGGACCTCTTCTTCCACCCCACCCAGACCTATGTCGGGCATTGGGCGGTGAGCGCCATGCAGTGGCTCATGATGACCGGATCCCTGGCCTGCGGCATGGCATTCCACAACTGCGCCGCCCGCTACCTCTACGCACTCGGCCGGGAGGGCGTCTTCCCCGTGCTGGAGCGCACCGTCGGCCGCACCCATCCCCGGCACGGGTCACCGCACATCGCGGGCGTGGTCCAGACGGTCATCGCCTGCGCGCTGGTCGCGGGCTTCGGAATCGCGGGCAAGGATCCCTATTCCGGCACCTACACGCTGCTGGCGATTCTCGGCACCATGGCCATCCTGGTGGTCCAGGCCGCCTGCTCCTT
Source organism: Nocardia sp. NPDC046763 (assembly GCF_040645495.1). Lineage (NCBI taxonomy): Bacteria > Bacillati > Actinomycetota > Actinomycetes > Mycobacteriales > Nocardiaceae > Nocardia > Nocardia sp. NPDC046763. The sequence goes on from NZ_JBEYYI010000006.1 coordinate 252,730, forward strand.
CGCGGTGCTCAATTACTTCCGCACCCATCACCCCGAGAGCCGGCACTGGTTCCGCACCGTGGTGGCTCCGCTGCTGGGCGGCCTCGCGATGGCCGGCGTGGTCGGGTTGCTGGTTCTCAATATGGGTACCGCCGCGGGCGCCGAATCCAGCTCCCTGGTCTTGAAGGCCACCCCGTGGCTGGTCGCCGCAATCGCCGTGGGCGGCTTCGGTTTCGCCGAATATCTGAAACGTCGCTCCCCCGCCCGGTACGCGCGGGTCGGGCGGACCGTCCTGGAGGAAACCCACGAACGCTGACCCTCCCCGATCGGGGCCATTCCGGAACTCCTCATCCGGAATGGCCCTTTCGAGTTTCCCGCCCGCCCGAACTACAGTGGCGGCCACAGGATTGCGGGTGGGAGGAACCGACGACGTGACCATCGACAGCCGTGTCGAGGAGATGCGTGCCGCACCGGTGACGATCGCCGACGAACGGGTCGGCGTGAACGACGCCGTCGCGGCGGTGCTGACCCGATGGGTGGGGTCGATGCCCGCGCTGTACACGGTGCTGGCGGTGTTCACCGTGTACATGGCCCTGGCCGTCTGGGGTCCGCTGCGGCACGTCGACCCGTATCCCTTTCCGTTCCTGCTGTTTCTGAACAATGTCACGCAGCTGGTGTTGTGCCTGGTCATTCTGGTCGGTCAGCGCGTGCTCAGCGGCGCGGCCGACCGCCGGTCGGTGCAGACCTACGAGAACGCCGAGGCGATCTTCAATCAGGTGGCCGATCTGCAGGCGCACCTGGACCGTCAGGACCGGGTGCTCAGCCGCGGGCTGAGCCTGCTCGAGACCACCGAGCATCCCTGGATCGAGCGCCACCGGGTGCAGAATCCGCCGCAGGCCGCCGATCAGGCGGTCGGCGTGAACGGCCGGATCGCGGCCTGGCTGACCGTGAAACTCGGCAGCGTGTGGGGGTTCTATCTGGCACTCGGCTCCCAGGCGGTGTGGATCCTGCTGGCGGAGACCGGAATCCAGCGCATCGACCCCTACCCGTTCGCGTTCATGTCGTTCCTGTCCACCCTGGCCCAGCTGGTGTTCATGATCGTGATCATGGTCGGCCAGGACGTGCTGGGCCGCACCGGCGACCGCCGATCCCAGCAGACCTACCTCGACGCCCAGGCCATCCTGCACGAATGCCGGCGGATGGAGGCGCGGCTGGATGCGCAGGATCGGGTGCTCGACAGCCTCACCGGCTACGTCACCGCCCAGGTCACCGAACTGCTCGCGCAGGCGGTGCACGAGACCCGCGAGCGCCTCGAGCATCAGGCCCGCGTGCATGCCGCCATGACCACAGGCGAGGTCCCGCCCGACGCCCACGCCCTGCGCGGCTGGGACCAACTGCCGGAGCGGCAGCGCGCCTCGCATCGCGTGCAGGCCCGCCGGATCGGCGAAAACCTCGCTGCCATCGGCTGTTTCATGGTGCCCGCCTTCGACCCGGAGCAGAGCGCGGCCCTCACCGACACGGAGGTCCGGGCGCTGGCCTGCCTCGAATACCAGCGCTGGATCACCGATCGCATCGCCCGCCGCGCTGCCGAACCCCCGGGCCCCGAAGACCACGACGACGCCGAACCGCTGCCCTGGGACGAACTCCCGGACGCCGCCCGGATCAGGCATCTGCAGGCGGCGCGGCGCATTCCGGTCGTGGTGCAGCACGCGGGTTTTCAGGTGCTGCGCGGTATGTGAGGCCGGCCGAATGGCAACGGCCCGGAGCCTTGCGGCTTCCGGGCCGTCTTCACGCTTCGAGTCGGCGTGCACGTATCCGACGCCCCGCGGTAGCACCCTCGGAATCGTGCCGTTGCGGTTCGCCCCACGACGGCCCGAACCGCCGGGCCGGATAACCCGAAATGATCACGAAACCCGCCCGACCACACCGAGTCTCACCGGTCCCGGGAGTACACACGCATCACACCGGAACGGACGGCACGGTACGTCGGCGGGTTGGCGCGGGCGGTCAGTCCCCGGAACCGGCGGCGCGCCCCATACCGTCACGCTGTCGAGATCGGCGGATAGCCTGGCGTCATGCGCATTGTGATCGACGATCTGCGGGGGGACGAGGTGATCGGACTGCTCGAGGCCCACGTTGCCGAGATGCTGGCGAACTCGCCCGAAGACAGCATGCACGCGCTCGATCTGACCGCGCTGCGCAAACCGGAGATCACCTTCTGGTCGGCGTGGGAGGGCACGGAACTGGCCGGGTGCGGGGCACTCGAGGAGCTGGATCCGGTGCACGGCGAGATCAAGTCCATGCGGACCGCGACGGGCCACCAGGGGCGCGGGGTGGGGTCACAGTTGTTGCGGCACATCCTCGCCGAGGCCGCCGCGCGCGGATACGCGCGGTTGAGCCTGGAGACCGGGGCGTCGGAGTTCTATCGGCCCGCGGTGCGGTTGTACGAGCGCTACGGATTCGAGCAGTGCGGGCCGTTCGCGGAGTACACGCCGGACCCGCACAGTGTCTTCATGACCCGGGCGGTCTGAGCCGGAGTCAGCGGCCGACGGCACCGGGTACCAGGCCGTTCAGCGCCGCCACGATCACGCCCAGGATGACGAAAGACCACGGCCACGCTCACCAGCGCCGGGCAGCGCGTACGCGCCGTAGGCCAGCGGGTGGGCCAGCCAGCCCAGGATGAGCCGAGCGGTGGGCTCGGGGCCCGGCGGCCACCAGCAACCAGTCCGCGATCAGCAGGATCGGGATCACCCGGTGCGGGCTGTCGTTGATCCACCGCCCGGTCAGCCGCACATCGATGGAAGTTGAGATACGAATAGTTCGGGTTGCCCACGTTGCGCAGCGGAATCCAGACCAGCGCCACCGAGCCCAGGATTTCGAAAACGATGCGCAGGACCCGGATCCGCACGGGCGTTCGGCCTCTGACGACCATGGCCCGGTGGTCGCATGCCGAACCACCCGAATGCGGACGATATGCCGGTGCGGCACACTTCCGGCAAGCGCGACATCGGGGCGCCGGACACCGCGCCGACCGGCCCGGACCGACTCTTCGCTATCGTTGACGATGCAATGACCAGGACCGCCGCCACCTCTCGCGAGCTTCGTTCCCGCCTGGCCGATCTCTCGATCCGCGACGAGCACCGGTTACGTCGCAGGCTCGACAAGGCCCGCGGCGGCGATCTCACCGACCTCGAAGCAGATATCGACGCCGCGCAGCGCCGGGTGGATGCCCGCCGCGCCGCCGTCCCGACCATCCGGTATCCCGAGCAGCTACCGGTGTCCGCGCGCCGCGACGACATCGCCGCGGCCATCGCCGCCCACCAGGTCGTGATCGTGGCCGGTGAGACCGGCTCCGGCAAGACCACCCAGATCCCCAAGATCTGCCTCGAGCTCGGGCGCGGGATCCGCGGCACGGTCGGCCACACCCAGCCGCGGCGACTGGCCGCCCGCACCGTGGCCGAGCGCATCGCCGAGGAACTCGGCACCGAACTGGGCGATGTGGTCGGCTACACGGTCCGCTTCACCGATCAGGCGTCGGACCGCACGCTGGTCAAGCTCATGACCGACGGCATCCTGCTCGCCGAGATCCAGCGCGACCGGCTGCTGCGCCGCTACGACACGATCATCATCGACGAGGCGCACGAGCGCAGCCTCAATATCGACTTCCTGCTCGGGTATCTCAAGCAGCTGCTGCCGAAGCGGCCGGATCTGAAGATCGTCATCACCTCCGCAACCATCGACCCGGAGCTGTTCGCCCGGCACTTCTCCGACGAGAACGGCACTCCCGCACCGATTGTCGAGGTGTCGGGGCGGTCGTATCCGGTGGAGGTCCGATACCGCCCGCTGTCGCTCGAGCTGCCGGTCACCTCCGAGGACCCCGACGACGAGGACACCCGGATCGTCGACCGGGACCCCACCGACGCCATCGGCGACGCGGTGCGGGAACTGCAGGCCGAGGGCGACGGCGACATCCTGGTCTTCCTCTCCGGCGAGCGCGAGATCCGCGATACCGCGGACTCGCTGCGGGATATGCGGCTGCCGCGCACCGAGATTCTGCCGCTGTACGCGCGGCTGTCGGCGGCCGAGCAGCACCGGGTGTTCGAGTCGCACACCGGCCGGCGCGTGGTGCTCGCCACCAATGTGGCCGAGACCTCGCTCACGGTGCCAGGCATCCGGTACGTGATCGACCCTGGCACCGCACGCATTTCGCGCTACTCCATGCGTACGAAGGTGCAGCGGCTGCCCATCGAGTCCATCTCGCAGGCGTCGGCGCGGCAGCGGTCCGGTCGCTGCGGCCGTGTCGCGGACGGTATCGCCATCCGGCTGTATTCCGAGGACGACTTCGAATCCCGGTCGCAGTTCACCGAACCCGAGATCCTGCGCACCAACCTGGCCGCCGTCATTCTCCAGATGACCGCGCTCGGTCTCGGCGATATCGAGAGCTTCCCGTTCGTCGAAGCCCCCGACGCCCGCGCCATTCGCGACGGCATCGCGCTGCTCGAGGAGCTCGGCGCGCTGGCCCGGGCGGAGGCCGAAGCCGGTACGCGCAAGGACATTCCCGACGCCGGTCTGATCCTCACCCCCATCGGCCGCGAAATGGCGCAGATCCCGGTTGATCCGCGCATGGCCCGCATGCTGGTCGAGGCGAACCGGGGCGGCTGCCTCGCCGAGGTCCTCATCATCGTCGCGGCCCTGTCCATCCAGGACGTCCGCGAACGTCCCGTCGAACACCAGCAGGCCGCCGACACCAAACACGCACGCTTCACTATCGAGGGCTCCGACTTCCTGGCCTACCTGCGCCTCTGGGATTACCTCCGCGAACAGCGGAATGCCCTGTCCTCCAACCAGTTCCGCCGTCTGTGCCGCGACGAGTTCCTGCACTACCTCCGCATTCGCGAATGGCAGGACCTGCACGGCCAACTCCGCACCATCACCCGCGGCCTCGGCTGGAACACCGAGGGCTCGGACGCCCAATTCGACCGCACCGCAGCGCCTTCCGACGACGCCTCGCGCAACCGCCGCAGCCGGAGTGCGAGCCGCGCCGATCGCATCGAGAGCAGAGCTGGAACCGGATCGGGCGACCATACGGCCACCAATGACGCTCGCGACGGTCATACCGGACGAAACCGGCGAGGTAGCGGCGCTGCGCACGCCGGCGACCCGGGGCAGGGTCGTAACTCGAACCGCGGCAATTCTTCCGACCGCGGCGGGCAGCCCCGGCAGAGCGACGCGTCCAACCGCGCCGCACCCGCAGCGGACGGCAACGACTCGGGCCGTGCGAGCCGCTCTCAGGGTGGGCGCGGCAGCACACGCGGTTCGGCATCGGACAGCAGCAGGACGGAGTTGGCCGAGACTCTCGCGGCGAAAGCGGGGTTGGACAACGACTCGCTGCCGTGGGATGTGACGTCGATTCATCAGGCGCTGCTGGCGGGCATGCTGTCGCATATCGGCGTGCGGGAGGCGGAGACCCGGGAGTTCCTGGGGGCGCGCAATGCCAAGTTCATGATCTTCCCGGGATCGTCGCTGGCCAAGAAGCCGCCGCGCTGGGTGATGGCGGCCGAGCTGGTGGAGACCTCGCGGTTGTGGGGGCGGACGGCGGCCCGGATCGAACCCGAGTGGGCCGAGCGGCTGGCCGGGGACCTGGTGAAACGCACATATTCCGAACCGCATTGGTCGGCGAAACGGGGTGCGGCGGCGGCCTACGAGCGGGTGACGCTGTACGGCATTCCGCTGGTAACGCAGCGGCGGGTGGACTTCGGGCGGATCGATCCGGAGTTGTCTCGGGAGCTGTTCATCCGGCACGCGCTGGTGCAGGGCGAGTGGCAGACCCAGCACGACTTCTTTGCGCGGAACCGCGAATTGCTCGACGACGTCGCGGATCTGGAGCATCGGGCGCGACGGCGCGACATCCTGGTCGACGATCAGGTGCTGTTCGACTTCTACGACCAGCGCATTCCGTCGGACATCGTGTCGGTGCGGCACTTCGACAGCTGGTGGCGCAAGACCCAGCGCACCGATCCGAACCTGCTGGACTTCACCGCCTCCACGGTGGTGAACGAGGATGCGGCGCTGCTGGATCCGACCGCTTACCCCGACAGCTGGCGGCAGGGCGAACTGACCTTCCCGCTCACCTACCAATTCGAGCCCGGTCAGGCCGACGACGGTGTCACCGTGCACATTCCGATCGCCCAGCTTGCGCACGTGCGCTCGGTCGGCTTCGACTGGCTGGTCCCGGGCATGCGCGAGGAACTGGCCGCCGCGTTCATCAAGACGCTGCCGAAACAACTGCGCCGCACCGTGGTTCCCGCACCCGACTTCGCCAAGGCCGCCCTGGACCGCCTCACCCCGCGTGCCGAACCACTGCGCACCGGGCTGGCCCGGGAGCTGTCGCAGCTCGGCTCGGTGACCATCGCCGCCGCCATACTCGATCCGGCGGGCCTGCCCGACCACCTGCGCATGACCTTCGCCGCCACCGACCCGACGGGCGCCGTCGTGGCCCGCAGCAAGAGCCTGGCCGAGCTGAAATCCACCCTGGCGGAACAGGTCTCGAAGTCGGTGGCGCGCGCCAACAATGCCGCCGAGCGAGCCCCGTCCACGGTGTGGACCTCCGAATCCCTGGGCACCCTGCCGTCCTCGGTGAAGCGCCAGGTCAGCGGCCAGACCATTACCGGCTATCCGGCCCTGGTCGCCGAACCGGACGGCGTGGCGGTGCGCGTCCTCAGCTCCCCCGCCGCCCAGGCCACCGCCATGCGCACCGGCACCCGTGCCCTGCTGCTGGGGGCGATCACCACCAATACCCGCGCCGTCACCGCGGGCCTGCCGCCCACCGATCGCCTTGCGCTGAGCCAGAATCCGTACGGCACCCTCGACGCCCTGGTCGAGGACTGCCGCGCCTGCGCCGCCGACGAACTCATCGCAGCCAACGGCGGACCGGTGCGCAGCCCCGAGCAATTCCAGGCGCTGGTGGAGAAGGTCCGCCCGCAGTTCACCACGGCCGTCGCGACCATCGTCCGCTCGGTCGTCCCGGTCCTCGCCGAGGCGCACCGGCTGCGCGCCGCCCTCGCCGAATCCCGCGACCGCGACGCCACCGACGATGTCACGCACCAGCTCGACGATCTGATCTTCCCCGGATTCATCGCCGAATGGGGCAGCGGGCGGCTGCGGGAACTCCCCCGCTATCTGGAAGCCGCCCGCCTGCGCCTGGAGGCGCTCCCCGCGTCCGCCAACCGCGACCGCGCTGGCCTGGCCGAACTCGACCGCGTCCACGCCGCCTACGATCGCCTGGTCAGCAATCTCCCCGAGTCCCGCCGGGGCGGCCGCGACATCGTCGAAATCTGGTGGATGATCGAGGAACTCCGCGTCAGCCTGTTCGCCCAGCAACTCGGCACGCCCTACCCCGTGTCGGCGAAGCGCATCGAGAAGGCGATCGACATCGCCCGCCGCCCACCCCAGCAAAAGCGCTGACGACGCGCTACCTCCGCGCGCATGCACCGGTCACATGCCTTCTCGGAAACGGTTGCGGGCCAGCGCATCGCCCGGCGGCGGCAAGGCATGAGACGCCGGAAACGAAGCGGTCCGGCTCCGAATTGCTCGGAGCCGGACCGGAAATCGAGGGGGACCGATAGCGGCCGCCCGGTTACTTGGTCGCCACACCCACGGTGTGATCGGCGCGGTGCTTGCGCAGGTCGGCGATCTCGCGTTCGAAATCCTCGGCGGAGCTGAAGGATCGGTAGACCGAGGCGAAGCGGAGGTAGGCGACCTCGTCGAGGTCGCGCAGCGGGCCGAGGATGGCGAGGCCGACCTCGTGGCTGGGCACCTCGGGGGAACCCTTGGCGCGCACCGCATCCTCCACCTGCTGAGCGAGCAGGTTCAGCGCGTCGGAATCGACCTCGCGGCCCTGGCAGGCGCGGCTGACACCGCGGATGACCTTCTCGCGGCTGAACGGCTCGGTGACACCGCTACGTTTCACGACCGACAGGATCGCCGTTTCGACCGTCGTGAACCTGCGCCCACACTCCGGGCAGGCACGTCGCCTCCTGATGGCGGTGCCTTCCTCGGCCTCACGCGAGTCGACCACCCTCGAATCGGGATGACGACAGTACGGACAATGCATCCGGGATCCTTCGTCGACGCCTGGGCTTCCACAGCAACCTCGAGCAATCTCGAGGATACCGTGGCGGACCCGATCGGCGGCGTCCGCCCGTGTCCACAGGCCCGAATCAGGTGGTCACCCGCCACTGCGAAGTGAGGTCGGCCAGCAGATCCGGCAACCGCTGCACGAGCCGTCCATTGGCCAGCGTGACCGGGAACGGTACGGCCAGAACCGGTCTCGCGGCGGCCGGATTCGCGCACAGCTCCAGGTAGCGCGGCAGCAGATCGTGGGTGATGTAGCTCCACCGCGTGTCGCGGTCGGCCCAGTTGAAGTCGGGCAGCGGGGCGCGCAAGGACATCGCGCCCGCGGTGAGGGTGGTGGGCGCGAAGACGCCGGGCGCGCGCACGCCGGGAACGGCGGCCTTGCCCGCGATCGTGCTCACGTAGGTCATGACCCGGCCCATGTCGCCGCGGCCGTGCGAGGTGACGTCCCACTGGTCGGCGATGATCTGGTTCTGTTCCCGGTCGGTCATGCGCAGCGCGGCGTCGGCCAGGCCGTCGGGGGTGCCCGCGTCGAGCTCGCGCCAGGCGGTCATGGCGTTCTCGTCGAGCACGCCGGCCCGGTACATCTCCTCGACACCGGCCAGGCCCGCGGCCGCGTAGGCCTCGTGCATGGGCACCTGGTCGATGAAGATGTGCTTCTGCATGATCATCAGCCGGGTCTGGTACCAGGCCAGATCGTCGGCGGTGAGCCGCTCGCCCGCGGTGCCGAGGGTGCGGATGTCGGCGGACAGGATATCGAGCAGCTGCGGCGGGGTGCCGCGCAGCAGATCGGCCACCGAGTCACCGAGCTGATGGATGCCCGGCACGGTGAGAATGGCCGACACATCGCCCATGTCGAAGAAGCCCGACGCGAACGACCCGCCGGCCAGCCCGGCCAGACCGGTCCACCAGTAGTCCGGGTGAGCGTTGTTGAGCCGCAGGTAGTTCACGTAGACCTGGGTGAAGGTCCGGGTATTGGCCGCGACGCCGAGCCCGGGATCCCAGGCCGCCAGATCGATATCGGCATTCCGGGTCGCGGTGACCAGCCAGTACTGATGCAGCAGGGTCGCGTAGTGCCGCGGTTCGACACCCGCGGCGCGCGCGTCGTCGAGCGCGGCGCGCAGGGTGTCCGGATCCAGGGGCAGTACGGGATTCAATCCGCCGCCGCCCGCGCCGTCACCATCGACCGACGGCAGATCCAGATACTCGGCATAGGCGGACTCCGCATGCGCGGCCGGTGCGGTCACCAGCCCGATCATCAGGCAGGTGAGGACACCGGCCGCCCGGATCAGCCCTCGAACTCTCGGCATTGACGCCCCCCTGTCGCTGTGCGCGCGGGCCGGAGCACCGACCGCGCGGATGTAGCCTCTGTCACATCCAGGGGGACGCTAGCAACACGTTTCAGTTTTCAATCTGCATTTTCGGCCACGCTCATGGCCGTCGAGCTCTATCCCGAATAGCGGCTATGACCGGGCAACTACCGCAGCAGCGAGCTCGCTATCGCACCGGCGGCTGGACCATCTGGACCGAGGGCGGGGCGGTCTGCGAATCGAAGTCGCCGGAACGCAAGTGGGCCAGGGCGATCAGACCGGCCACGGCCAGTGCGCTCATCAGCGCGGCGACGGCGAGGGCCGCGAGACCGATCTGGGCGCGCTGCACCCGATCCAGCGGATGCGCGCCCCGGGCGCGCCGGGCCGCGTATCGCACAACGACATGGTCGCGTCGAACACCTGCGCCGGCGACGGGCCGGACCCGTGCGCGGCAGGGGCGGCGGTCCACGGCGGGACGGCCCGCAGCCGCGGGCGTCCGGGGCCGGAACCGATCGGAACGCAGCTCCCAGGGGATACTGCCGAATCCCAGATCGCTTCCCAGAGTGTCGATTTCGCTGACCACGGCGCGCATCGAAGAAACCTCCAAAGTAGGGCGGACCGAATGATGCTGGACAACTGACTCGATCATGTGTTCGAAGAACTGATGTTCGAATTTCTACCACGGCCCACCGACAATGTCACTGATTTCCCCGACATGCGTCGAACAGATGTTTGATCACACGCGTCACACGGACTACAGTCGAGACACGAGTTCCCCGGACGCACCACGGACCGCATCCGGGAACGAATTCCGGTGAGCGACAGCAGTGAACGGAGGACGGCGGCGGTGAGCGAACACGGCGGCGCGGATGGTGAGAACGGACCCCTTGGTCCCGACGGTGATGGCCCCCTGTCCGAATCGTCCGGTGTCGGCGCCGATCTGACCGCGCGCCAGCGCAGGGTGCTGGAGGTCATCCGCACCTCGGTGCACGACCGCGGCTATCCGCCCAGCATTCGCGAGATCGGCGATGCCGTCGGCCTCACCTCGACTTCCTCGGTGGCACACCAGCTCCGGGCGCTCGAGCGCAAGGGCTATCTACGTCGCGACCCCAATCGCCCACGCGCCGTGGACGTCCGGGGCCTGGACGAGACGGCGATGCGCGCCACCGCCGGCGTGTCGCAGCTGCGCGCGGTCAATACCGAGGCCGACGCCTCCGGCGAGCACCCCATCCCGACCTACGTTCCGGTGCTGGGCCGGATCGCCGCCGGTGGCCCGATCCTGGCCGAGCAGGCGGTGGAGGATGTCTTCCCGCTGCCGCGCGAACTGGTCGGCGAGGGTTCGCTGTTCCTGCTGAAGGTCGTCGGTCAGTCCATGATCGACGCCGCCATCTGCGACGGCGACTGGGTGGTCGTGCGTCAGCAGAACGTGGCCGACAACGGGGACATCGTGGCCGCCATGATCGACGGCGAGGCCACCGTGAAGACCTTCAAGCGCACCGGTTCCCAGGTGTGGCTGATGCCGCACAACCCCCTGTTCGAGCCGATTCCGGGCAATGACGCCCAGATTCTCGGCAAGGTCGTCACGGTCATCCGCAAGATCTGACCGTGCCCGCACTGCCGTGGCCCGGTGACCGCCCCGCAGACCGGCCGCCGGGTCACGACAGTCGTCTCCGTCAGTGGTTGAGCACGCCGTTCCACACCGCGTGCGCCCCCGAGTCCCCGACCCGGTAGGTCTGCCACCCGGCCGCCGCGCCGCTCGCGATCACCAGTAGTGCGATCACCGCCAGCACCGCCCGGCCCACCGGCTTCTCACGTCCGCGCCGCAGCTGTACGAAGACCAGCAGCACGGCCGAAACCAGCAGCGGCGCAACGAAATACAGCATCTGATGGCCGAGCCGCGCGTGCTCGTCCACCACCGGGGGATTACCGAGCTGCCGCTGGAACCACTCCCCCGCATCCACGGTCACCGGCGTCAATGCCGTCACCAGCACTGCCAGCACGGACGTCGGCCAGATCAACCGGCTGCGGGCCGCGGGCCACAGTGCGCACAGGATCAGCAGCCCCGCGGTCAGCGGGACCAGCACGACAATCACATGCACCAGCAGGACATGGGCGGGCAGCCCATTGAATGTCGACATATATCGGCTCTTTCGAACTCGGCGAACGAAGCCCGGCGTATCAGAACAACGTAAGCCGGGCCCTGCCGGTTCGCTTCGGACCCACGGTCGTACGGCGAGTTCGGATCGAGACCGTGGGTCGTGCGAGCAATCAGTCGGTTTCGGTGGGCACCACGATGCGAGAGATGAGCTGGGTGGGCGCCTCGTCGCGCCCGGGCATCGACTGGGGGGCGACCGGCTCGGCACCCCCGGGCGCGGCGCCCTTCGGGGCGATGGTCTCGGGTGCCGCGAACGCAGCAGCAGGTTCGAGCGCCGCGGGCCCGGGGGCGGCGACCGCCTCCGGCGCGGGCACCGGGAGCACATCCACGATCTGGGGGGCCGGTTTGTCCTGGGCCGGCGTCGCGGGCAGATCCGGCATGGAGGCCAGGGCGGCGGCCGGGTCCAGATCGCGGGCGACGGGCGCGTCGGAGTTCAGCGCGGCCAGACGGCGGGCCCGCAGGTCGCCGCTCAGCGCCGTGGTCCCCTGATCCGGCGATCCGGCGGGGGCGTGGACGATACGGCGGGTCGGGACGTCCTCGACCGGCGCGGCCTCGGCCTCGCTCGGCAGGCCGGAGCCGGCGGCGAAGCCGAGCACCTCGTACTGCGTGCCGATCGTCATGACGGCCGAGTTCTTGTCGTGCGCAATGTATCCCTGGTTGGTGCCCATGACGCGGCGCAGCGACTCCAGCCAGCGGTGGTCGAGGACGCGGCAGTCGGCCCAGGGGAAGTATTCCAGCCCGGTGCGGAGGTAGAAGCGGTCTCCGATGCGCGCACCGCGCAGCAGCTCCAGCAGCCAGGCGTCGATGAGATTGGGCTGGGCATTGCGATAGATGCGGGACTCCGGGGGCACGGAACCCTTCGCGAATTCCCCGAAGGAGTTCAGCAACTCACCCGGAAACTCTTCTAACTTCCCAAAACCCACGACATCTAAACCAAGAAGTTGCTCCGGAAGTTGGGCTGCGATCCTGCGCTCGTCGTGCAGTTTGAACTTCCTATTGATGTTCTCAGTGCGCATTTGTCTCCGACTTCCCATTCCAACCTCACGGAACCCTAGCATGAACCAGACCGTTTCAAACCAGTTTGGTCGGCCGCCCAGAGCCGTGGTACAGGCACTCCCGCAACGAATCCGCAACCAGTAGTAACGGCTATCACGACGCAACGAACCGCCCGTTCGGGATCATTTGCCATAGCGTCCGGCGATGATTTCCCCCTGATGCCGCAGGCCCGGATTCGCAGGCTCCCAGTAGTTTCCGTGTGACACGACATCGAACGGCAGGGCCCGCAACACGGGAAGATCGATAGAGGCCCCCGAAGAAGTGAAAACCGTTGCGCGAAATTCGCGATCGACCGGATCGACCCCATGGAGAAACTGTCCGAACCTGGGCACCGGATCGGCGGGGTCGGCAGTGGCATAGACATGCGCACCGTTGTGGCCCGCGGGAATACCCGACAAACGCAATTTCGAAACATCATCAACACCGACCCCAGGACTTCCCACGAACACCACATCGTCGGCCGCCAAGGAGTTCGCTCCACTGGCCGCCGCTCCGATGAGAGTGCTCCCGTAGCTGTGCCCGACGACCGTCTGATGGGCCGCGAGCCCCGGGTGGCCGGCCCGCAGGCCACTCTCGAACCGATCCAGCGCGGGCGCGCCCGCCCGAGCCCGGCGATCGCGCGCCGCCTGGGCCAGATCCGGCGGTGCGTCGTACCCGTACCACGCGATGACCGACGTCCGCGCGGCCGGATCGGCCCGCTCCGCCGCATCGAGCAGCGCCTGCACGCGGTCCACCCCGATACCGATATCGGTCAGCGACGATCCGGTACCGGGAACGAACGTCGCGACATTCACCGCGGTGTCCGGATTGTTCAGTGCGATCGCGCCGTGCCCGTTCCGGTCCACCGCCAGCACAAGTCGCCCCGAGCCCGCGTCCGCTGCTCGCTCGGCGAGCGCCGCGTACCCGGCGTCGCGCGTCCGCACCTCCTCCCGCGCGGCTTCCCACTCCCGCAACCGAATCCAGCCCGCGCTGGTGGTCGGCAGGTTCTCGTGACGCGTCCAGTCCCGGTGCCGGTCGGCCAGCCGCCGATCCTCCGCCGCGGCCTCGGCTCGCAACCGTCGTAAGGCGATCCGGTTGTAGTGGTCGCGGGCCAACGCCGGCATCCCGTCGCGGTCCCCGAGCAACGGATCGGCAGCGAACAGCGCGTCCTGATCCGCGGGCGCGAGCGACTTCCACAGCGCACAGAGCGCTTTCGGATCTTCCGGAAGTCTCGCGGTCCCGTCGAGAATCCCGGCGACCCGCGTGCTCGGCCCGCCACCCGTCGGATCCGCGGCCAACCCGGCCAGCGCCTCCGCCACCGCGCCGAGGCGGGCCCCGACCCGCTCGTCGATCTCCCCCGCGAGATCCAGCAGGGGCACCAGCCGGGCCCGCACCTGCTCCGCCTTCGCGTCGAAACCCGCCTGGAAGATCAAGTCCAGCGCCGGGTTCCCGGTATCGGAGCGTGGCCCGCGGACCGTGCCGTCCTCCGCGATCCGGCAGCCGGTGGCCCGGGCCTCGTCGGCGAGCTGCCCGACCAGCGCGCACACCCGCTCGAGCGCGCCCGCCTCGGCGAACGCGTCGGCGATATCGAGCAGTGCCGCACCGAGATGGTTCGCGACCAGCTGCGACTCCCATGCCCGCAGCGCGGCCACCGTCCCCGCCGCCCCCTGCCACCCGCCAACCGTGACATCGGCCAGGCGCCCCACCCGTGTCATGGCCCCGGAGAACGCCGAATCAGCCACCGCCACACCCGAACTGGCGCGGATCGCAGCTCCCGGCTCCCACCCCCGCACTTGCGAAAACCCCGCCCGTACCATCGCGCCTCCCCACGCAATCCGTTCCGATTTCGCGAAATCCGCACTGCCGCACGACCGACGCACCCGGATCACACGATGGCCGGGCCGAGCCCCCATTCCGACGGCCGGCGAAGCACACGGTGTCCGCCCAATGGCTTGTGATGTCCCGCGGTATCACCATCCCGCACCGTCCGCGGCCGCTCGCGAAACCGGGCGCACGGCGCGATACCCGGACGGTCACATGCGCAAGCGTCCCCGCACCGGGCACCCGGCCCGCGCGGCACGTCACTGGTCACCCCTCGGCGACGAACGCCGCATCGGTAGGCGCCAACGGCGAATACCGTTCAGCAGGAGGCGAGTTCGTTGTTCGTGCGGGTGCCGGACCGGGTGGGGCCGGTCAGGAAGCGTCGTGCAGGTAGCCGTCCAGCTGGGTTCGGAGGGCTAGTTCGCTGGCCTCATAGGTGGTTGCGGTGTGGGCAGTGGTGTCGGCGAAGGTGCGGAGGTGGGTGGCCAGCCTACGGAGGGCGGCGAGGAGTGGATCGCCGACGGTGACGGCCGCCGCGCCGATCGCGGAATTCGGCATGGCCCGACCGACTTTCGCGATCAGGTCGACCGGGTCGATGGCCGAGATGGCCGCGGCTTCGGAGTGGATGCCCGCCGCCATGATTCGAAGCGCCGTGATGTCGGCGCGCAGCATGTCTGTCATGTCTCCCCCTTCGTGTGGACCACACCCTAGCTGCGGCGGGGCGGGAGGGCTCGGCGAAAATGCGGGGGCTGTGGACAGCGCGGTGGCTGTTCACATGTGGTGTGGGTCAGGTGGCGGCGGCCCGGCGGGCGGCATCACGGGCAAGCGCGCGATCGCGCTGCTCTTCGAACCGGACCACATCCTTGCCGAGTTTGTCCAGGTACGTGGCCAGACTGTCACGGATCTGCTCGCCACGCGCGGTGAAGTCGGTGCGCTCGAAGATATTCCATATGCGTAGCACCGGGAGGATCACCTCGTCGAGGTGCTGGCGCAGATCGTAGATGCCGTGCTTGGCGATCAGGACGCTGTTGCGGCGGAAGTCGGGCATGCCGGCGCCCGGCATGCGGAAGTTCTCGATGACCGCGGTGATCGCCGCCAGTGCGTCGTCGGGGACCAGGTCCAGGGCCGCGCCGCAGATATTGCGGTAGAAGACCATGTGCAGGTTCTCGTCGGTGGCGATACGGGCGAGCAGGCGGTCGGCCACGGGATCGCGACAGGCCTTGCCCGTATTGCGGTGGGAGACACGGGTGGCCAGCTCCTGGAACGTCACGTAGGCGACGCCGTGCAGAACGGCGTGGTCACCGGTGCCGGTGGGGTTGTCGACGCCGGTCCCGACGCAGATCATGCGGGCGTGCTCGAGCGCCACCGGATCGACGCCGCGGGTGACCACCAGGTAGTCGCGGATGGCGATCCCGTGCCGGTTCTCCTCGGCGGTCCAGCGATCCACCCAGGTACCCCAGGCGCGCTCGCGGGTGAACGATTCGGAGATGAGCCGGTGGTAGGAGGGCAGATTGTCCTCGGTGAGCAGGTTGGTGATCATGGCGGCCCGCGCCGCCTCGCTGAGCCGGGATTGCCCGGGTTCCCAGTCGATTCCGCCCAGGGCGGCGAAGTTGCGCCCCTCGTCCCAGGGCACATAGTCGTGCGGGTGCCACTCCTTGGCCAGCGAGAGGTGGCGGTTGAGATTCGCTTCCGCCACCGGTTCGAGTTCGGCAAGCACTTCGCTCGCGGTCATGGAATTCGCCACGGCGTGTACCTGCCCTACGATTTGATCTCGGCTCTCCCCATTGCCAGCGAGCCTACCCGGATCCGCGGCGAATCGCCGTGGCGCTCTTGGAAGACGACCGTTCTGTCGATTGCCAGCATCCGGGTGACCGACACCGGTGGGCAGGCCAGATTTTCTCCGTCTACGACACCGGACTCGTTTTCGATCTTAAAATCGTGTTCAATGAACCCGGCAATCCCATTGCCTTCGGTTCGAATCACCGATGGTCCGCGACTGCGGTCCGGACCAGGTAGTCCTCGCCCGCCAGGTGCCGGCTACACCCAACGCCAGCAGAACAACCAGTCCGATAGGAAACGCCGGATCCGGCAGCGCCGTGATCAGGAGGCGGATCCCCGGCAACACGCCACGGACCAATCGGGCAACGCGAATCCACGCGCCACCGACCGCATTAATGTTGATCTGCGCAAATGCGATTCACCGGCGAAAAAGATATCTGCGATACCTGAGGAGGGCAGATGGCGGCCGTTCCCGCATCTGCGAGAAAGGCACTACCCACCATCGTCTTCACCGCGCTGGTGATGGCCGCGGCGGTCTGGCAGCGCAATGCGGTCCTGACCGGAGTCCACGCCCTCGCCGGAGCCGACCCGCGCTGGCTGCTCCTGGCCGCACTCGCCACCCTCGCCCTCTGGCCCACCTCGGTTTTCATGCTGCGCGGTTCGATACCCGCCGACACCTCCGCCCGGCAGCTGTTCGCCCTCCAGCTCGCGGTACCCGCCATCGGCCTGGTGCCCGCGGCCTCACTGCTGCTGCGGATGCGGTTTCTGCGCCGCACCGGACTCAGTCATACCGGCGCGGTGGCGTCCATCGCGCTGATGGGATTCGCCGCGCTGATGGTGCGGGTTCCGCTGGTGGTGATCGCGGCGCTGGCCGCGCCGGGCCTGATGAGCCGCAATGGCGCGCAACCCCCGTGGCACGACCTGGGTACCCGCGCTTCGGCGTGGTGGCACCACCTGATCGGGGGAAATCTCTGGCACACCGCCGCGATCATGATCATCGCCGTACTCATGGGAGGCATCGTTCTGGCGGTGACCGGCCGGGCCATGAACCGCCGGATGCAGGCGCACGGCGGCTGGCGGCAGCTACCGGCCCGCATGCGGCACGCGTGCTCGGATGCCGAACTGGCCTGGAAATCGGTGGCGGCCACCGCTGTCCGTCCCCGCCGTGCGGCCGCCCTATGGATCTGTGCGCTGATCCAGCCGCTGCTCATGGTGGTGGCGCTGTGGGCGGTGCTGCACGCGGTCGGCGCGAACCTCAGTCTGCACGACACTTTCGTGGTGGAACTGGTGACCGTGGCGCTGGCCCCGCTGCTGCCCTCCCCCAACGGGGTCGCCACCAAGGAGATCACCATTGCGGCAGGTCTCACCGCCGTCGCGGGCCTGACCGGTGGGGTGGCGGTCGGCGCGGCCCTGGGATTCCGGCTCCTCACCTTCTGGTGCCAGATCCCGCTGGGCCTCGCTTCCTTCGCCTATCTGAACCATCGCCGCGCCATTTGAGCGCGGCCCGGAATCAGTCACCGATCTCGCGGCATCAGTTGTCGATCTTGCAGTCGATGGTCGCGAACTTGGCGACCCCGCCCCACGTGGTCTGCGCGACGCCCTGCGCCTGATACTTCCCGTGTTTGGCCTGGACCGTCACCGCGGGCAGTTGGTCTCCCGCCCACGTCTGCGCGGTACATGTGTAGGTCGGGACGGCGGCCTGGGCGGGCGCGGCATCGACAGACGCCAGGGCCGATGACATCGCGGCGACGGCCAGGGGCAGACCGGCCAGATACTTCTTGCTCACGGCGACTCCTTGTGCGATCTCGGGGTGAGCTGGGCGAGCAGCAGCCCAGATTCTCGCACGGCTGCGGCGAGCCCGCCGCCGAACCTTCCGATCATGGTCGACGATGAGGGCACTTTCGACGACGTTGCGGCGTTGATCAGCCTGAGGGCGGCCACTACGAAGGAGTTCGCCATGTCATTGCTCGGTTCCCTGCTCGGGCTCGCTCTGACGCTGTTCATGCTGCTGCTGATAGCCCGCCTCATCATCGACTGGATCGGTGTGCTCGGCGACACCCCACCGGCCCTGCGGAAGGCTCGGGACATCGTCCATCGCCTCACCGAGCCGGTGATCGCGCCGGTACGCAAGGTCCTGAAGCCGGTCCGGCTCGGCGGCGTCTCGATCGATCTCGCCTTCACCGTGGTGTTCATCGCGGTCCTCGTGCTGCGCGCGATCGCCTTCAGCTTGTAGCGGCGGCCACGGGCTCGGCGACGGGGAGGTCGGGAAAACGCTTGGGGCGCAACAGCGGAATTGTGGCGAGCATGAGTAGGCCGGCGAGAGCGATGGCCGTGCGGGGGCCGGTGAGGGCGGCGAGTAGGCCCCAGAGGGCCGTCATTGCCGCGGTATTCATGTTGCTGGTGATCGACCAGGCCGAGAGCATGCGCGTGGTGCGGTCGGGTACGGCGTGTTCGAGGCGGAAGGTCGCATAGACCGGGTTGAAGACTCCGCAGCAGGTGATGAGGCCGAATTCCACCACGATCACCACCAGCAGGCCGGCGAGCCCGGGGCCGATGCCGGCGAGGGCGGGCACCCAGCAGGCACGCAGGATCCCGGCGGCGACCAGCACCCGGCGCTGACCGAACCGGCCGACCAGCGGTGCCGCCAGCCGCGAGCCGATCAGGCCACCGAGGCAGGGAATGCCGAACGCGAGCCCGTACTGCCAGGGCGCGAAGCCGAGATCGCGCAGCATGATGACGGCCAACAGCGGTGAGGTCGCCAGGATCAGGCCGTTGACCAGGACCGTGTTGACGAACAGCGGCCGCAGCACGCGGTGGGTCAGGATGTATCGCCAGCCCTCGACCAGATCGCCCATCCGGAAGCCGCCGCTTCCGCTCGGCGCGGGCTGCGGCTCACCGCCGCCGATGGCCCGAATTCCCAACGCGGACAACAGGAAGCTGACGGCATTGGCCGCCACGGTGACCACCGGTCCGAAGATCCCGATCGCCGCTCCCCCGAGCGGCGGTCCCAGCACGCTCGCCGTCCACATGGTCGATTCGAATCGCCCGTTCGCCAGGAGCAGGTCCTCCTTGGGCAGCAGGGTTTTCAGGTATGCCCCCGACGCCGCCCGGAATGCGATGTCCGAGGCCGCGACGATCACCGAAACCACCACCAGCTGTGCGAAACTCAGCACGCCCGCCACGAATGCCAGCGGCACGCTCAGCACCACCGCGAAGCGCGCCACATCGGTGGCGATCATGACCGGCCGTTTGCGTCGGAATTCCATCCACGGTCCCAGCGGTATCGCCACCACCGCGCCCACCGCCAGTCCGGCGGCCGCCAGTAGCGACACCTGCCCGGGCCCGGCGTGCAGGACCAGCACCGCGATCAAGGGGAAGGCGTCGAAGGCCAGCCACGATCCCGCCGTGCTCACCGCGAAGGCCGTCCACAACCAGCCGAACCCGCGTCCCAGTGACCGTCTGCCCGTCATACCGCCCGCCTCGTGCTGTCCCGCCGTCGTTGTCCGGCAAGATCGAAGCAGACCCGCGACCTCGGGATCAAACAACCGAGCCGCCCGCGAGCCACAACCGGACGTTGTGCGCATACTCTCGTCGCATGGATCTCGAGGCCGTGCGCACCTTCGTCGCGGTGGCGGACGCGGAACGTTTCCAGGACGCCGCCACGGATCTGTCCATCAGCCAGCAGGCGGTCTCGAAACGCATTGCGGCCCTGGAGAAGATGTTGGGCGCCCGGTTGTTCACCCGCACGGCGCGCGGCGCCCGCCTGACCCTCGACGGGCAGGCCTTCCTTCCTCATGCCCGCACCCTGCTCCACAGCGCCGAACGCGCCCTGGCCTCGGTGAGCCCGGGCCGGCGGGCGCTGCGCGTGGATGTGGTGGGTCGCCAGCTCGCCCCGGCCGGGCTGCTGCGCGACTTCCACCGCGCCCATCCCGATTTCGAACTGGACGTGGTGCGGCTCCCGCACGCCGGCGCGGCCATGGAGGCGCTGCTGGAAGGCTCGGTCGACGCCGCGTTCCGCTGTGTGCCCGCGCCGGGGCACGCGCTGCCCGAGGGCCTGCAGGCCACGCCGATCTTCGACGAGCCGCTGGAGCTGCTCGTCGGCCCGGCCCACCGGCTGGCCAAGGCGCGGACCTTGTCGCCGGAAGATCTGGCCGGCCATCGCATCTGGATGCCGAGCCTGGTGAGCGGTACCGAATGGTCCGCCTATTACACGTCACTCGCCGCGGCCTTCGATCTCACCATCGATTCGGTCGGCCCGAATTTCGGCCTGGAGCCGCTCCTGGACGCGGTCGCCGATTCCCCGGAGGTCGCGACGCTGGTCGGCGAGGACACCCGTTTCCTCTGGCCGGACACCCACGGTCTACGGCGGGTGCCGCTGCGTGACCCCACGCCCGTCTATCCGCACTCCCTGCTCCAGCGCACCGCGGACCCTCATCCCACCCTGGCCGCGCTGCACGGCCATCTGGCCGGCGCGGTCGTGGACCGTCCCGGCACTTGGGTTCCGGACTGGGCGCGCGCCTCGGAATAACCTCCGGCCCGTGGTGATTGGATGAGGGCATGACGAGCGCTGACTTGCTGGTGGACGCATTCGGGCGGATCAAGGAGAACGTGCACGGCGCGGTGGCCGGGCTCACCCCGGTCGAACTGGCCGCGCGGCCGGACGGGGATTCCAATTCCATCGCCTGGCTGATCTGGCATCTGACCCGCGTGCAGGACGATCACATCGCGGACGTGGCGGGCCTCGAACAGGTATGGACGGCCCAGGGTTGGGTGAAGCGATTCGACCTGCCCTTCGACGATTCCGCCACCGGATACGCGCACAGTTCCGCCGAAGTGGCGCGGCTGGACGGCGTTTCCGCCGACCTGCTGCTCGGCTACTTCGACGCGGTGCACGACCAGACCATCGGGTACGTGTCCACGCTCACCGACGCCGATCTCCCCCGCATCGTCGACACCCGCTGGGATCCGCCGGTCACCCTGGGAGTCCGCTTGATCAGCGTGGTCGACGACGACATCCAGCATTCCGGTCAGGCGGCGTACATTCGCGGAATGCTGTTGCGCCGCCGTTGATCTTGTTCCGGAACCCACGGAGAATGCGAATATGGCATTCACCGTGGACCGTTTCGATCATGTGGTCATCAACTGTCTCGACCCGGTGGCGACAGCCGACTGGTATGCCCGCGTGCTGGGCATGAGCGTGGAGCGGTTCGGCCCCGCCGGGCGGCTCGCGCTCACCTTCGGGAATCAGAAGATCAATCTCCGGCCGGTCGGCGCGCTGGACACCGACCCGAACTGGACCACCGGGGCCACCGAAGCCGCTGGGGCACAGGACCTCTGCTTCGTGACCACGGCCGCGCCCGAGGCGGTCGCGGAGCACCTGACCGCGTGCGGGGTCGAGATCGTCAACGGCCCGGTGGTCAAGATCGGCGCGCTGGGCGAGATGGTCTCGCACTACTGCCGCGATCTCGACGGGAATCTCATCGAGATCGCGGTCTACCCGTCCTAGCCCCGGCCGCCCCTCAGGCCCACCGGTAGTCGACGCCGGTCAGCTCGGCGCTGAGCTCCCAGAGCTTGCGGGCCTGGAATCTGCTGTAGGCGAGGGGATTTCGTAGGGTGCGACGGGGATACCCGAAGGCCTCGAAGGCCGGGCCGCAGTAGGAGTTGCCGGCCAGGCCGGGCATGGTCGCCGCATACAGTTGCGGCAGGGCGCCCTTGGCGTCGGATTGCCCCAGCGAGAACAGCATTCGCTGCTGGATGGCCGCGAAAGCCGCCGCCACACCTTTTTCCGGACCGGAATCGTAGAGATTCGTCGCCGACAGACCCGGATGCGCGGCCACTGCGGTCAGCGTCGACCCGGCCGCGCGGGCCCTACGCTGCAATTCGGCGGTGAACAGGAGGTTGGCGAGTTTGGATTGGCTGTAGGCCAGCCAACGGCTGTACACCACACGCCAATTCGGATCGAGCCAGTTGATCAGGCCGCCCCAGGCGGCGATGGACGACACGGTCACCACGCGAGCTTCGGGCGCGCGCAGCAACTGGGGCAGCAGTAGTCCGGTCAATGCGTAGTGGCCCAGGTGATTGGTGCCGAACTGCGCGTCGAAGCCGTCGGCGGTGCGCTGATGCCGCGGCAGGGCCATTACGCCCGCATTGTTGACCAGGATGTCGATGGGTGTGCCACGTACGTCGAGGTGGTCGGCGGCGCGGCGGATGGAGGCCAGGTCGGCCAGATCCAGCGGCAGCACTTCGGGTTCGGTGCCGGTGGCCGCGGCGCTCACCTGCTCCAGCGCCGTTGCGGCCTTGAGCTCGTTGCGGCAGGCGAGCAGTACGTGGGCGCCCTTGGCGGCCAGGGCTTCCGCGGTGCGCAGGCCGAGTCCGCTGTTGGCGCCGGTGACCACGGCGGTCCGGCCGGTCTGGTCGGGGATGTCGTCGATGGTCCAGCGGCGGGCGAGCAGGGGCGGGCTGGTCACGGTCGGCCGGTCGGGCAGCGCCTCGGTCATACGGTCGTTCTCCTCCTCGAATTTCCGTCTGAGACAATGTACCTGGTAACGCGGGACCGCGCAGTTCCGCCAGCGGAGTGGACCAGCCGGGACCAGATCCCGTCGCTAT
This sequence comes from Nocardia sp. NPDC046763, assembly GCF_040645495.1. Classification (NCBI taxonomy): domain Bacteria; kingdom Bacillati; phylum Actinomycetota; class Actinomycetes; order Mycobacteriales; family Nocardiaceae; genus Nocardia; species Nocardia sp. NPDC046763. Next base: position 275,548 of record NZ_JBEYYI010000006.1, read on the forward strand.
TTCGTCTGGGACAATCCCCGGGAAGAGAGTCCATCATGCTCGCCACCATCATCGTTATCGTCGTCGTCGCAGTGGGAGCGATCGCCGCGGCAGGGCGGTGCGCCGGTCCACTCCGCGCGGGAGCGTCCGCGCCTTCGCCGTCCTCGTAGCTTGTGGTGCGGTTCGTCATCGACCACCATGTTTTCCTCGGTGCGGCCCGAAAAGCGGCCGCGATCGTGCCTCAACGTCGAGGACTCCAAACATATTGGGAGCCGCCGGAATACGATGGCCTCCACAACCCATATCGATGAGGAGACAGATCCATGACCGTCCATCCGCCCGCCGAGCCACCCACCAAAGGCAACCGGGTGATCCTGGCGGTGCTAGCGCTGGCCATCATCGGTGCGCTCGTGGCGGCGGCCATGGCGACCGCCGTCTGATCAGGCGGACGCGCTCTGCCGGTGCACTGCGGAATCCAGGCCCATACCCAGCAATTCGTCGAATCTGGCCAGCACCTTCTCGTGGTACATGGCGAACAGATCCTCGAACAGCGCCAGCTGCGCCTGGGACGGACCGGCCGTGGATTCCCACACCGCCAGCAGCGCCCGCCACACCAGTACGTGCAGATCGGCGGAGACCGCGAAGTACGCCTCCACCGCCTTCGGCACCTCGAACAGCATCTCCCCCACCGAATTGAGCACCGCGCGCTGCATGGTGTGGCCCAGATCGGTGAGCACCAGGCGCACCAGGCCGGCCTCGAGCTCGAGCATGCGGGTGTGATCGGGTTCGGCGCTGCGGGCCTGGGTTTCGAGTTCATCGACCGCGGCGGTCAGCACCGCGGGCTCGATGCCGTGCACGGCGGCGGTGTAGTCGAGCAGTGCCTCCAGCACGATGGCGCGCTCGGCCGCCACAATATTGCCGAACATCTCCACCGCCACCCCGGGCACGTGCATGGACAGCCGGAACAACCGCCGATACACATCCACCCCGCCCGCGCGGCGCACATCCCGGACAGTGAAACCGCGGCCGCGATGCGCGTCCACGAAGCCGTAGGACTCCAGACGGCCCAGCACCAATTGCGCTGTGGCCCGGTTCATATCGAATTCCTCGGCGACCTGGCGGACCGATGGCATCAGATCACCGGGCGCGTACTCACCGGTCGCGACGCGGCGAGCGAGCTCGTCCGCGACATCGGACACGACCGTCTGGGCACCCATCCTGTCACCTTTCGACAACTTTCGGATACGTCCCAGACAGTTTAGACTTTCGTGTGCCAAACTGCACGTGCATGCGCCGTGGCGGGCCACTCATCGGACCTGGTGAGGGCCACACCGGACGCCGGCGCGGTGCCGCGCACACGACGAGGTGAGCAATGTCGATTCGGCGTATCGGGGAACGGTCGGGGGGCGACGGGGGCAGGCCGCCGGTTCGCGGCGCGGTCCGCAATGCGCGAATCGCCAGCCTTCCGGTCGCATTCGCGGGCCGGCAGGCCGCCGGGGTCGGCAAGCGGGCCCTCGGCCGATCCGCGGCCGAGGTGGACTTCGACATCCGAATGCGCACCGCCCAGCACATTTTCGAGGTGCTCGGCGAATTGAAGGGCTGCGCCACCAAACTCGGGCAGCTGCTCTCGCTCTACGAACTCGCGCTGCCCTCGGAGATCGCATCGCCGTACCGGACCGCGCTCACCCAGCTGCAGGATGCGGTGCCCATCATGCTGCCCGGCACCGTGTACGAGGCCATGGCCGCGGGCATGGGCGAGAACTGGCGCTGGCACTTCACCGAATTCGACGATCGGCGGGCCGCGGCGGCCTCCATCGGACAGGTGCATCGCGCGGTGTGGCGCGACGGGCGGCCGGTGGCGGTCAAGGTCATGTATCAGGGCGCGCACCAGGCGGTGCTCGCCGATCTGGAACAGCTGCGCCGACTTTCGGTGCTGGCCACGGTGTTCGCGCCCGGCGCGGACGTGCCCGCGGTGACCGAGGCCATCTGCACCTGCGTGGCCGACGAACTCGACTATGCGGCCGAGGCCGACCATCAACGGCGTTTCGCCGAGGCGTACGCGGACGATCCGGATTTCGTGGTGCCCGGCGTGATCACGCAGCGTGGCGATGTGATCGTGACCGAATGGCTCACCGGCACACCGGTTTCGCGGATCATCGAATCCGGTACGCCCGAGGAGCGCAGCCGGGTCGGGATGCTCATCATCCGCTTCCTGCTGTCGACCTGGTCGCGCACCGGCCTGCTGTACTGCGACCCGCACCCGGGCAACTTCCGGGTGCTGCCCGACGGGCGGCTGGGCGTGGTGGATTTCGGGGCCTGCACGCCCTGGCCGCCCCCGGGCTTCGAGGAACTGGTGGGCGGGGTGATGGAGGCCGCGTTCAACGGCGGCATAGCGGAATTGGACGCGGCAGTGCGGCGACACGGATTCGTGCGGCCCGGACGCAACTACGACGTGGCCGCCCTGGCCGAGGGTCTCGACGCGGTCGGCGAACCGCTCACCGTGCCGACCTTCCGGCTGACCACCGCCTGGCTGCGCGGCCACGTCCGCTCGGTGCTGGCACCGCGGTTGTCCAATGTCCACCGGCAACTGGACATGCCCGCGTACTTCACCCCTTTCGCGCGCTGTTTTCTGACCGCGCTGGGCGTGGTGTGCCAATTGGAGACCGACGGGCCCATCCGCGCCGAATTCGCCCGCTGGTCACCGGAATTGGCCGCGGTCTTCGACCGCTACGACACCCGCCACGCCCAGCCCACCGACCTGGCAGTCGTCCGTCACCTGCGGCCGGCGCCGCCGGATCGCCGCGCCTCGATTGTCGGCTGAACTCCCCGGCGACACCACGGGCTGCGCGGCGCGATTCCCCGCCATCGCAACGGGTCTCGCGCCTCGGTGGCCCGACTGTGCGCGAGGCCGGCATGAACGAGACTCCTGGCCTGCGCTCATCCCCGCATGCTCGCTGGTTCAGCTGGCCGGGGTGAGCACGGGCGGCTGCCAGCTTCCATTGGCGGCATTGTCGCGCGGTGCGTACAGGCGCATGGCGAGATTGAACGTCCCGGAAGATGGGATCGGCAGCCAGTTGCCCCGGGGGACTTCGGGTCCGGGCTCCGCGGCCTGCAGGACGAGATCCACCGAACCATCGGGGTTCGGGGTGGCGGCGGGCTGATGGCCGACGGAGTAGATGTTGTCCGGGTTGGGGACCAGGAAATGGTCGGCGGTATAGGCGGTCAGCGACCAGAACGCGTCCGCGGGCGGCAGCTGGCCTGCCGGAAAGTGGCATCGGTAGGTGCGGGGGGCGCCGCCGGACTCGGCGGGGACATCGGCCATCATGGGATAGATCGCGTCGGCGGGCAGATTCGCGCCGAGTGCCGTCAATGCCGTGTTGGCACGCAACGGGTAATCGGTGCCGTAGGCGCCGAGGTCGGTGGCATAGCTCCAGCCGTTGACCTCCTTCGCACCCGGGTTCTCGTAGTCGTGGATCCGCTGCTGGGCGTCGTGGACCGCGGCGTTCAGGGTGTCGGCGTCGATGCCGGTGACCGAGCCGCCGGGCTTGATACCCAGGGTGGCGAACCGGGCGAGCGCGTCGGCGTCGGCGGGTGCGGGGGCATCGGCGGCCATCAGCTCATTGAGCTTGGCGAAAAAGGCTGCGCCGTCCATCTTTTGGACCTGCGCGGTGGGGCTGTCGGTCGGATTGCCCGGTACACCGTTGGGCGTGGGAGTGTCCGGGTTGGCGGTCCATGCGCTCAGTGGCATGAGCTTGATCTGGTTCTGCAGGGCGACGACCGCGTCGTGGTCGTTCGGGCTGTTGAGAGCGAAACGGATGATGATCCATGTCGTGCCGGTGGGCATGTCCAGGCGGGTGAGTCCATCGGGGAGCTGCCCGTTCCAGCCGGGGCCTGTGACGGCATAGGTGAACGGGCCGGACCGACCGCCGCCGGATATCTGCGGGTGCACGCTGGAGGGGTTGTGGACGGTGTTGGTCCAGGCGTCCATCATCTGGGCCAGCCAGTAGCGGTCGGGCATGACCGGAATCTGCAACACCATCGGCTCGGCGCGCAGATCCAGCCAGGTCTGGCTGTAGAGGGTGTCGACGTTCGGGGTGACGACGGTCTTGTCGTCGGGGCTGGGTGTCCTGTCGAAACGCAGCAGGGTGTTGGTCGGCGCGGCGGTCGCGCGGGTGGCGTCCATGAGGACCAGTGGGTAGCCGAAGATGTAGGCGTCGGTCGCGATCGACTTCGGATCGCTACCGCCCGCGCTGGTCGTGGTGGACGAGGAGGAGGAATTCTTCGAGCTGCTGCACGCCGCCAGCGCGGCGGTGGCCGCCAATCCGGCTGCGGCGCCGAACAATCCACGTCGCGACATCGATAGACCGGGAACACTATCGGGCATGATTGCCGCTCCTGTCCGTGTGAGAACCCGAAAAGGCCATGCTCGCACGGTAGCTAATTATCAGCGCACTTCCCGGGCATCTCCGGTTCATGTCGATACCGATCAGCCAGATCCCGTACACCACCTCGTGTCGCGAAAAGAGGGCTGGGGGATCAACGGTGTCGATACCATTCTCTGGGAGGTGCGCCATGACGAAGGTGCTCTTGATCACCGGGGATGCCGCCGAGGACCTCGAGGTGATGTATCCCTATCAGCGACTGCTGGAAGAGGGGTACGAGGTCGATATCGCGGCTCCAGCTCGGAAACGGCTGCAGTTCGTGGTTCATGACTTCACCGAGGGGTTCGACACCTACACCGAGAAGCTGGGGCGGACCTGGCCCGCCGACCTGGCGTTCGCGGAGGTTGATCCGAGTCGGTATGCGGCGCTGGTGATTCCGGGTGGGCGGGCACCGGAGTACTTGCGCGGGGATCGGGACTGTCGGCGGATCGTCCAGCACTTCGCGGAAACGGACAAGCCGATCGCGGCGCTGTGTCATGGACCGCTGATCCTGGCCGCAGCGGGGGTGCTGCGGGATCGGTCCTCGAGCAGCTACCCGGCGCTCGAACCCGATGTGGTGGCGGCCGGAGGGCAATGGGTCGACAGCCCGGACCATGTCGACGGCAATCTGATCACCGGGCGCGCGTGGCCCGACCATCCGCAGTGGATGCGCGCCTTCCTCGACGTCCTGCGTAAATCCGCACCGCCCACCGCCTGACCGCCGTAGCTGCACGCTGAGGTTGTGCGATCCCGTCTCAGCAGTGGCACCTCCGGCGAGGCGCAGGTCCGGTCGATGGGGCGGCCACCGGGTCGCGGTCGTCCACACCGGAACGGCCGGCGAGGGTCATAGGCCCGACCTGTGGGGCATAGAACAGGTCTATGGATGCATCGGATTGTGGGCGCTACCGGGGGAAAGCCGGTCACGCGAGGGTTGAGGCATGACCACAGTGACCTTTCGCAGGACCGCCGATGCTGCTTCCGCCGCGCGGGTGGACGCCTCCACCGCGGCGCGGGCGGGTCAGCGGGAGCCGCTGCGGTACCTGGCGCCGAACTGGTTCGCCGTGGTGATGGGTACCGGCATCATCGGCAATGCCGCCGCGACGCTGCCGTTGCAGTTCCCGGGCTTGCGGGCCGCCGGCACCGTGGTGTGGGCGCTGGCCGCGCTGCTGCTGACCGTGCTGGCCGGAGCATGGGTCCTGCACTGGCGGCGGTATCCCGAGGAAGCGCGCGGGCACGGGCTGCACCCGATCATGATGCAGTTCTACGGCGCGCTGCCCATGGCCCTGCTCACCGTCGGCGCGGGCACCCTGATGCTCGGCAAGGACGTCATCGGGCTGACCGCCGCCGTGACCGTCGACTGGGTGTTGTGGTCGGCCGGAACGGTTTTCGGCCTGATGACCGCCGCCGCCATTCCCTACCGGATGATCACCCGGCACACTTTCGATCCCGACTCGGCCTTCGGCGGCTGGTTGATGCCCGTGGTGCCGCCGATGGTGTCCGCCGCGCTGGGCGCACTGCTGGTGCCGCACGCTCCGGCCGGGCAGCTGCGGCTGACCCTGTTCGTGGCCTGTCTGGCCATGTTCGGACTGAGCCTGATCGCCTCGCTGGTCACCATCACCCTGATCTGGTCGCGGCTGCTGCATCACGGCCTGCTGCCGGCCGGGATGGTCGCCACCGTCTGGCTGGTTCTCGGTCCCCTGGGCCAGTCGGTGACCGCCGCGGGCAGCCTGGCCAATGTCGCCCCCGGCGTCGTGGATGAGCGCATCGCCGCCGGGCTCGATGTCTTCGCCGTCCTCTACGGCGTTCCCACCTGGGGATTCGCCATGCTGTGGCTGGCACTGGCCATTGCCGTCACCCGGCACGCCCGCACCTCCATGCCGTTCAACCTGACCTGGTGGGGCTTCACCTTCCCGCTCGGCTGCTGTGTCACCGGCAGCACCGCCCTCTACCAGCACACCGGCGCCGACCTGTTCGCCGTCACCGCCGTGGGCCTGTACGCCCTGCTGGTCGCCGCGTGGGCCGTGGTCACCGCCAAGACCGTGCACGGCGTGCTGCGGGGCGATCTGCTGCGACCCGTGCGGTGACGGCGCGGTCAGCCTCGTCCCGGGTGGATCCGGCCGGATCCACCCGGGACGAATTCGTTCCGATACCGCTGAAACGTCTCCGCTGTAACCCCGGCCGCTATCTACTGACAGACGTGAACACGCGTCGATGTATTCGTTGGATGCAGGAAGCGGCGGTTCATGGTGCGACGGGTCGAATCCGAGCACCGGACGCAGCCTGTCACGAGCTCGAGCTCGGGTCGGGAGTTGCGGCTGGTGTCCGGTGACAGCTACGCCAGCTGGGAAGCGGTGTACCGGGACAATGTCACCTGGGTGTACGCGTTGATGTTCGGCAAGGTCGGCAACCGGGCCGACGCCGAGGATCTCACCGCCGAGGTATTCACGGCAGCGCTCAAACCGCTGCGCATCACGGCGAGCGCACCCGAGGTGCGGGCCTACCTGCGCGCCACCGCGCGCACGGTGCTGGCCGCGCACTGGAAGGCGCGGATGGGCCGGGAGATCACCGCCATCGAGGGCGATATCCCCGATGAACCGCCCGAGGAGTTCCACGACTCCGGGGCGGAGGCCCGCGCCAAGGCGGTGCTGGCCGAACTCCCGGACCGCTACCGCCGCATTCTGGAACTGCGCTTTCTCCAGGGACTTTCGGTCCGGGAGTCGGCGCAGAGCCTCGGAGTGACGGTGGCGAATGCGAAGGTGTTGCAGCATCGGGCGTTGCAGATGGCGTCCCAGCTGAATGAGCGAGGTGTGCGGTGAGCGGGCGGGAAGTGCGGCGGTTCGTCGACGAACTACTGGCCGGCAAGAAGTCCACGGGCTTCCGGCCCGATGAGGCCGAGGCCGAGGAGATGCGCACGGCCATCGAACTGCGGGCCGCGCGCCTGGGCAGTGACGCGCCCAGCGAGGAGTTCCTGAGCAGTCTGCAGCGCCGGCTCGCGGCCGAGATGGACGATGAGCCGACTCCCTTGCACTCGACGAACGGTTACCGCCGCCGGAACCTGCTGATCGGCACCTCCGCGGCTGCGGCCGCCGCCACGGTCGGGGCGGTGGTGGATCGGACCCTGATCGGGCACGGGCAGCCGGGCTCCCCGCCCGCCGCGAAGCAGGCCCCGCTGTCCCCCAATACCGGCGCGTGGTTGCCGATCGCCCGCTCCTCGGATCTGCCGGAGGGCGCGACGATCGCCTTCGATGTCGGCACCGTCAATGGATTCGTGCGCCGCGACAAGGGAAATCCGGTCGCAGTTTCCGGCGTGTGCACGCATCAGGGCTGCAAGCTGTGGCTCGACGCCCCGGCCGAGCGCCTGCGTTGCCCGTGCCACTCCACCTCCTTCTCCATCGAGGGCGAGGTGGTCACACACCAACTACCGGTGGCGCCCGCGCCCTTGCCCACCGTCCAGGTCCGCGAGAACAACGGCACCATCGAGGTTTTCGCGCCCACCGAGCCCGCTTAGTCCTCCAATAGTGTTCGCGCACAGCGGTTTCTGTCCCGTGTAACCCCCGCCCCTATCTATGGATGACCGGTTCGCAGCAGCGAACGGAACCATCCCGGATGGAGGCTCGGACCCCATGACACCCACCCGCAGCCGGCGGCGCGCAGCCGTCGCCGTCACCGTCGCCGCGGCAGCCCTGCTGACGGCGAGCGCGTGCAGCTCGAACGGCGGCGGCAAAGCCACGGACAATGCCGCCCCCGGCTTCACCTTCGCTTCCGGCACCGCTACGCCCGGCATGGTGCCGGACGGCGCGGGTCCGGCCATGCCCGGCATGACGACGTCGGGGGCGGCCACGACCGCTCCGGCGGCCGCGGCACCGGCCGGACCCAATGCCGTCACCATCGACAATTTCGCCTTCGGGCCCAGCACACTGACCGTCAAGGTCGGCACCACGGTGACCTGGACCAATCACGACGAGGAACCGCACACCGTGGTCGCCGACGACGGCAGCTTCCGCTCGCCGACGCTGGGCAACAACGCGACCTACACCTTCACCTTCTCGAAAGCGGGCAGCTTCGCCTACGTCTGCTCGATTCATCCCTTCATGCACGCAACCGTGGTGGTGACTCAATGAACACTCGCAACCCGGACGACCGGTACACGGACTTCGAGGACGAGGACGCGGCCCGCGATCCCCAGAAGATGACCCGGCGCCAGCTCATGCGGCACTCCGCCTGGTTCGGCGCGGCGGTGGGCCTGGCGGTGGCGGGCGGCGAGGTGGTCTCGCACGTGGCCGGCACCGCGCTGGCCGCGCCCGCCCGGCCCACCCTGCGGTTCGCTCAGATCAGTGACAGCCACATCGGTTTCACCGGTACCGCCAACACCAGCGTGACCGACACCTTCACCGAGGCCATCTCGCAGGTGAATTCGCTGGGCTACGAGCCCGACTTCGTCATCCACACCGGCGATCTCACGCATCTGGCCACGGCCGAGCAGTTCGATCAGGTCCATCAGATGATGCAGGGGATCAAGACCCCGCACGTGTTCACCGTTCCGGGAGAACATGATTCGAGTGATGACGGCGGTTCCCGATACCGGTCGACCTTCGGGAACGGCACGCGCGGGAACGGCTGGTACAGCTTCGACATCGCCGGCGTCCACGTGATCGGACTGGTGAATACGCTGAATCTCAAGGATCTCGGGCATCTCGGGCAGGACCAGCTGGACTTCGTACAGAAGGATGTGGCCGGATTGTCCAGTGACACACCGATCATCGTATTCAGCCACATTCCGCTGTTCGCCATGTATCCCCAATGGGGCTGGGGCACAGACGATGCCACCCAGGCACTCAGCTATATGAAGCGGTTCTCCTCGGTGACCTGCCTCAACGGCCATGTGCACCAACTGTTCACGAAGACCGAGGGCAATGTGACGTTCTACAGCGGCACCACCACGGCGTACCCGTTGCCGAAACCCGGTGATGGGCCCGCACCCAAGCCGGTGACGCTGCCCGCGGGCAAGCTGCACGACGCCCTCGGCATCCGCGAAGTCACGTATCAGAAGGGTCAACAGCAACTTGCTATCAAAGAACAATCACTGAAATGACCACTGCCCAACGGCGTGTCGCGCGCGGTTCTCACATCGTTGTCATTTCGTCAGCATGACCTGGCGATGGAAGATCGAAAACGGAGGGTAATCTACTACGCTGGGCAGTAACAAGATGCTGTGCAGCAGTGCGGCGCACGGCGATTACAGGAGGGAAGCTATGCCACCCCGCCGTTTTCGGACGAATGCCGCAGCGAGCGCATTGATTGCATTGGTGCTGGTGCTGACGGCGTGCTCGTCCAATCTCCCGAGCGGGAATGTGGGTCCGCGCACTCCGGTCGCGCAGTCCATCACCATCACCCCGGCGCAGGGCTCGGACAAGGTGGACCCGTCCGCGTCGGTGAAGGTGAGCACCTCCAGCGGCGTGCTGACCGATGTGTCGCTCACCAATGAGGACGGCAAGGTCATCGAGGGCACCTACACGCCGGACAAGACGGCGTGGAAGCCGAACGATCAGCTGGGCTACAGCCGCACGTACACGCTGAAGGCCTCCGGCATGGATGTGACCGGTCCAACCGGTCCGGTCACCTCCAGCTTCACGACCATCGCACCGAAGAACCAGACCAAGGTGTATCTGAACACCACGGGCGGGCAGGCGATCGTCGACGGCAACAGCTACGGCGTGGGCATGGTCATCGTCGCGCACTTCGACGAGGACATCCCCGACCGGGCCGCGGCGCAGAAGCGTCTGGTCGTCACCACCGATCCGCCGGTCGACGGCGCCTGGTACTGGATGGACAACCGCAATGCGCACTGGCGGCCCAAGGAGTACTGGAAGACCGGCACCAAGGTGAGCGTGGCGGCCAACCTCTACGGCGTCGAGGTCGGCAACGGCCTGTTCGGCCAGGAGGACTCCAAGGCCAACTTCGTCATCGGACCGTCGCACGTGTCGATCGCGGACGACAACACCCATCAGGTGCAGGTGTTCGAGAACGGTCAGCTGATCCGCACCATGCCGACCTCCATGGGCCGCGGCGGCAGCGAGACCATCGCCGGCAAGACGTTCACGTTCTGGACCATGCCGGGCACGTACACGGTCATGGACAAGGCCAACCCGGTCATCATGGACTCGTCCACCTACGGCCTGCCCGTCAATTCGCGGCTCGGGTACAAGGAGGCCATCGGCTGGGCCACGCGCATCAGCACCGACGGCATCTATCTGCACCAGCTGGATTCCACGGTGTGGGCGCAGGGCAATACCGACACGTCACACGGGTGCCTCAACCTCAGTGCCGAGAACGCGCAGTGGTTCTTCAACTTCGCGCAGCCCGGTGACGTGGTGGAGGTGCACAACACCGGCGGGGCGCCGCTCGAGGTGTGGCAGAACGGCGACTGGACGCTCAGCTGGGATCAGTGGGTGGCCGGTAGCGCCGGCTGAACCCGCTCGCGCGCGGCCAGCTGACCGGTCCGCGCGAGATACCAGGCGGCGACACAGAATTCGGCGGCCACCGTGCCCCACACCAGCGTCCACACCGAGTGGGTGCGCAGGGTGAGGAGCAGCGCGGTGGCCGCCACCGCTGTCCCGACCACCGCGCCGATCATGATGCCGACGGTGTCCTGACGCACCGGCAGGATGGCGGTGGTGACGAACGAGGTGGTGGCGGTGGCGACCAGGATGCAGACCTCCACGCGCAGCATCGGCACCACGGCACGGAAATCGTCGTCGTAGATGAGCTGCACCGCGAACGGGGCGGTCACCCAGATCCCCGCCACCGCAACGGCCGCCACGATCACGCACGCGGCCAGGGCGCGCATCTCGTGCCGCCAGAAACTCGGATCGGTGCGCTCCCGAGCCATGCGGGGCAGCAGCGCCAGCCCGATCGGATCGAGCAGCGACTGCACCGCGCGCACGAGTTTGTCACTCGCCGAATACAACCCGAGCGACGCGGCGTCCAGCACCGAGGAGTAGACGGTGGCGGTGCCCTGCCCGTAGCTGGTCACCAGCAGCCGTGACGCGAGCACGGGTGCACCGGTGCGCAGGATCATCACGACCTTGGTGGGGCGGCCCGGACGGCCGAACCGAGTGTGGGCGTCCCGCCAGGTCAGCACGACGGTGACCACCGACGACAGCAGCAGGCACAGCAGCACCACCTCGGCGTGCGGCAGCCGTGGCAGCATCGCGACCAGCAGCACGAGGTACACCACCCGCCCGGCGATCTGATAGGTCATCGAGGCCCCGAATCTGGCCTGCCCCACCAGCAGCCAGTCCTCGGACATGGACAGGAACCCGCCCACGAACAGCCCCAGCAGGATCATGCGCAGGTGCGGGCCGACGCCGACGGCGAGCCCGGCCGTGAGCGCCACCGCAATGATGCTCAGCCCCGCGCCACGCACCGCGAGATAGCTCCCCCGCAGCTCGTCGAGGCCCTCATCGTTCAGCAGCGCGGCCAGAAACGTATTGATGCCGAGGTCCACCAGCAGCGAGCCCAGAAAATACGCCGACATCCCGATGGCCAGCAGCCCGACCCCACTCACCCCGAGCGTCCGCGCGGTCAACGGCACGGTCACCGCGGTCACCAGGAACTGCCCGTACTTCCCGAGACTGACGAACCCGATGTCCCGCAACACCGACAGCAGCCCATCCTCGGCTACCTTCGCCCGCACCCGCCCGATCAGCACCGTCCCCACCAGTCGCCGTCCCGCCATAGCGGTCCTCTTTCTCCCCGACCGCGCACTCCGGCCCGACCCCGAAATTCTCCTGCCCCCTCCCCACCCCCGCCACCCCAAACCCCCGACTCACCGCAAAACGTAACCCATTCAAATCAACCGGCCAGCTACCCAACCTGATTCACCACGGCTGCGGCCGTCGAGTGACGCACACCCAACCACCAACCTGTGCAACGGGTTTCAACGTACGCTCGACCACGCACCGCCCAACCGAAAGGGTGACCCGATGTCCGACGACACCATGTTCAGCGTCTACGGCCGAATGACCGCCCTCCCCGGCCGCCGTGACGACCTGATCACCTTGCTCCTGAACGGATTCCGCGCCGGCGGCCCCACCAGCGGCCTACTCACCTACACCATCAACACAGCCCCCGACGACCCCGACACCATCTGGCTCACCCAACTGTGGATCGACAAGCCCGCCCACGACGCAACCACCCGCTCCGAACCGGTAGCCGCCATCACCCGTCAACTCCCGCCACTCCTGGCCCGACAACCCGAAGGCTTCTACGGCAACACCATTCACGCCGAGGGCCACACCCCCGAGTGACGAGAATTCCCGCCGCCCTGGGAATCCCCTGCGACCGCCACCAAGATCAAGAAACTCTCACCGAGGAAACCCGGACAAATGGACTGCATGCGCATCACGGTCACCACCATCGCGGGCACGCTGCTCACCGCCTCTGTTCCTGCGGCCGCGGGCCTGATGCCGGAGTGGGCGACCGTCCGCCGTCACATATGACCAGTTTCGATACCTGGCGCGCGGCGCGGACCTGATGCCGGTCCACAATGTCCAGAATGAAGGGGTTGCCCATCGAAAGGTCGTTCCGACGATGAAATCCACCCGTATAGTCCTGGCCTCCCGCCCGATCGGCATGCCACAGCCGGAGAATTTCCGCACCGAGACGGTCGAACTGGACCCGCCGCAGCCGGGCGAGGCATTGCTGCAGACGCTGTATCTGTCGTTGGACCCGTACATGCGCGGCCGCATGAGCGACGCGCCCTCCTACGCCCCGCCGGTCGAGATCGACGAGACCATGTGCGGCGCGACCGTGTCCCGCGTCATCGAATCCACCGATCCCGCACTGCGGCCCGGCGATATCGTGCTGGGCTGGGGCGGCTGGCAGACGCACTCGGTCGAGAATGTTCGGGCCCTACAGCAGCTGGACCCGAATGCCGCGCCGCTCACCACCGCCCTGGGCGTGCTGGGCATGCCGGGCCTGACCGCGTACTCCGGTCTGCTCACCATCGGGCAGCCGAAGCCGGGCGAGACCGTGGTGGTCGCCGCCGCCACCGGACCGGTCGGTTCGACCGTCGGCCAGATCGCGAAGATCAAGGGCGCGCGAGCCGTCGGCATCGCGGGCGGCCCGGAGAAGGTCGCCCTGCTGCGTGAGCGCTTCGGCTTCGACGCCGCCGTCGACCACCGCGCCCCCGACTTCGCCGAGCAGCTGGCCGCCGCCACCCCGGACGGCATCGACGTCTACTTCGAGAATGTCGGCGGCGCGGTCTTCGACGCCGTCCTGCCCCGGCTCAATCAGTTCGCCCGAATTCCGGTGTGCGGCTTGATCGCCAACTACAACGACACCGACCTGCCGCCGGGCCCCGACCGGCTGCCGCTGCTCATGTCGAGCATCCTGCGCCGGAGCCTGACCGTACGCGGCTTCATCGTGTCCGAGTTCGCGGGCCAGGCCGCCGAGTTCTATCCGGCGGCGGCGCAATGGATCGCGGAGGGCAAGCTCGTCTACCTCGAGGATGTGGTCGACGGCCTCGACCATGCCGTCGCCGCGTTCCAGGGCCTGCTCACCGGCAAGAATCTCGGCAAGCTGGTCATCAAGGTCTCCGACTGACCGGGTCTCCGACCCGACCCCGGACCTCCGGGACTCCCGCGCAGGCGGGCGGGAGTCCCGGAAGCCGTTCTCCTACTTCATGACCGCGATGTACGGTCGCAATCCCAGGGCGATGTCCACGCAGACGCCCAGCAGCACGTCCCGCTCCACCGGGTCGAGCGGGTGCTTGAACCAGAGCCGGGTGCCCAGTATCGGTACGGGTAGCGGCTGCCCGGCCCGATCCCACCAGAAGGACTCGTTGTAGAGATCGTTCGCGATGCGGCGCAGCGTCCAGCCGCCGACCGTGCGCACCACGTCGAGGCGGCCGGCCTCCTGCCCCATGCGGTCGAGTACCACGATGCGGAAGAGCTCCGGGGTCCGGGCCTCCTCCGGATCGGGTACGAAGTGGAAAAGCGTTCCCGCCGTGGATCCCACGGCGGTCGAGGTGTCGGCGCGATGAACGGTGGCGAGCGAGGTCCCGTCGCCCCGGCTGAGCACGGTGGGCGCGGAGTGCTTGGACTCCACCCAGACCACCGACCCGTCGGCGTAGGTGATGCGGTGCCTGCCGGTGCCGCCGTTCTTGAAGCCGAACAGTATGGCGGCCTTGGCCGCGAGGCCATTGCCCGCGCCCTGCACCCCGGTGGCCAGAGGTTCTCCGGGGCCGGCGCTGAAGGTGATCTTCAGTGCGTTGCTCACCTTGTGCACGACCCGGCCCTCGATCATCGTCGAGGGGTCCTGCGGCGCTGACATCGTTCGATCGTAGGCCCGCGGGTTCGAGTCCAGCGGTGGTTTCGGCCCGGCACGCCGGACGCGACGCGCCCCTAGCTATTGGGGAAGCCGACCTTCGCCAGCGCGGTGGTCCAGTCGGTGGCGATCGCCACCTGGGCGTCGACCAACGCCACCTTGCCATTGCAGATCAGGGTGTGCAGCTTGGTCTCCACGCCGTCCTTGGGATTGTTCGGCCCGGCGCCGGCTTGGTGGCCCGGTGACGGCGGTTCGACCCAGATATTGCGCGGATCGTTGGGGTCGCCACCCAGCTCCAGCGAGATCAGGTGGTCGTACTCGGCATCGCGGGGATCGCCGGTGTAGTCATAGGACTTGATATTGGCGGCCTTCTCCGGATTCGTGATCGACGTGTTGGGCCGAATCGAGGCGGTATAGCCCGACTTACAGATGGTGTCGGCCAGATTCGCCGCTGTCACTTTGGGATTCGTCGCACCCGGGGTGCAGTTCGGGTCGGGCAGCGGCTGGCCGTCGGAGGTCTTGCGGTAGTGGCAGCTGCCGGGCGCGGGCTGCGCCGCCACCGTGTACGTGCCCTGGGGGCCCGGGCCGACCGGAATGGCGCCCTCCTTCTCCTTGGGCGCGGGCTGCGGAACCGCTTGTGCCGGTGCGTTGGCCGGATGGGTGGCTTCCTCCTTCGAGCAAGCGACCGTCAAACTCAGGACCAGCAGGGCCATCGCAAGCCCTTTGTGCGCCTTCATAACTTCCCCTGCTCGAGCCGGATAGCCGCCTAATTGTGCGCTATCCCTTGGCGATCGGCCACTCGCCACGACGACACTCCGAGCAGAAGGCGGAACCCGGTTACCCGCCGGGCAATACATACCGACCGGTTATGCTGCAGCAATGACAGCAGATCTGTCGCACTCCCCCGCGGCAATCCAACCGGTCGGCTCCAATGGCATTCGGGCCCGCGCCCTCGCGCTGGCCGCCCTGCTGCTCGGATCGGGCGCCCTGCACTTCCTCGCGCCCAAGCCCTACGACGCCCTGATCCCGCCTCAGCTCCCGGGCAAACCCCGCACCTACACCCAGGTTTCGGGCATGGCCGAGGTTGTCTCGGGCGCACTACTGGTGGTCCCCCGCACCCGCGGTCTGGGCGCGCGCCTGGCCGTGCTGATCTTCCTCGCCGTCTTCCCCGGCAATCTGCAGATGGCGGCCGACTGGCTGCGCAGCGATCGCCCCCTGCCACTGAAAATCGGCGCGCTGCTGCGCCTCCCGCTCCAGATTCCGCTGATCACGACCGCCCGCAAGGTTTACCGCGGCGTGTGACCGGGCGCGAGCCCACTCGCGCGGGCCGCTACCGCCCGGCACGAAAACGGCCGGGCGACAGGGGCGCCGGCCCGGGCTCCGACGAGACGGTTCATCACAGTGCCGCCCTCGGGCCCGGTGTAGAGGTCCTTGCCGATCCAGATCAGCGGTACTCAGGACTGCATCTGGCGCGGCGCGGCGACCCAGCCGTCCTTCGCGCCGACCGGCATGTCGCCACGCGAGGCGTACCGATAGATCACGTCCAGCTGTTCGGCCGAACATCTGAACCGGAGCGAGTCCACAGTTGCTGATGTGTTGTCGGAGAACAGAACACATCCGTTGCCATGGTCCGCATCGACGTGGGTGAGGACCGGCGCGATCATGACCAGCACCCCGAAACCGAGGGTGGCGAGCCACTTTACAAGGACTTTTCGAACAATCTCATGACTGGCACCCATTTCCGTCTCCAGCGGGATGAATCCCGACCCGGGGACGATCTTCGTTCGCGGTGAAATAGCTAGTCAGCACCGCATCTGAACCGAGATCTGTTCGCGCCGCAGTTAACAGGAAATTGACAGCTTTCGGCTGGAAATGTCTCAAGGTTCGTGACGATGTAATTGTCTATGACCTCGATTCAGGCCCCTTCACCGCACGCACGGTGGTTCTGGATCGCGGCCGGCAGTTTCGTCGCCGTGATCTCCCTGGCAGCCCTCAGCGCTCCCACCGCGTTCGCCACGTCTCACGATCAGGCCGGTGTCGGCCAGATACCCGAGACCACGGCACCCAGCCCGACTGTGATTGCTCCGCACCCCATTTCGGTGACGGCCATCGCTCAGCAGATGCAGACCGCCATCCAGGCGGCCTCGCCCGGGACCAGCGTCGGCATCGACGTGGTAGACACCACCACCGGGGCGGCCATCGCCAGCCTCAATGCCGACGAGCAGTTCTACACCGCCTCGGTGGTCAAGCTGCTCATCGCGCTGGACGCTCTGAAAACCCAGGACTGGCAACCGGATCCGGACACCACGAGCCAGCTCACCCAGATGCTCTCCACCAGTGACGACGATATCGCCGACGTGATGTGGGACAACGGCGGCAACAACGCCATCATCGATCGCATGGTCGCCACCATCGGACTGTCCGCGACCACCGCACCCGAAGACACCGCCCAGTGGGGCGAAACCCTCACCACGCCACGGGATGTCGTCTCCATCTTCCACTACATCACCACCGCGATCCCGGCCCCGGCCCGGGACCTGATCGTCGGCGCGCTGCACAACGCCTCCCAGACCGCCGCCGACGGCACCGACCAGTACTTCGGCATCCCGGATGCCCTCACCGGTGCGACCTGGGCGGTCAAACAGGGCTGGATGGATCTGAACTCCTCGACCACCCTGGACACCACCGGCCTGGTCTCGCCCTCTCCCGATCAGCCCTACCGCTACACCGTGGTGGTGCTGTCCACCCAGCCCGCGGGCACCAGCTGGTCGGCGGCGGGCGCGGCCCTCACCGCCGGGGTGACCCTGCTGCACACCACCCTGAAGTGAGCCCGCCGTCACACCGAGCATCTTCACCGACCGAGGGTTAGGGTCGGCCGTCGGATTCGGGAGACGGAGAAGGAGCCGGAGTGGTCACGCTGTGGACGATCGCCCGCGAGTGGGGGCGCATCGGCTGCGTCGGATTCGGCGGACCACCCGCACACATCGCCCTGCTCCGGGACCTGTGCGTACGTCGCCGCGGCTGGCTCGACGCGGCGGAGTTCGAGGATGCCATCGCCGCGACCAACCTGCTCCCCGGACCGGCCTCGACCCAGCTGGCGATCTACACCGCCTGGCGGCTGCGCGGCACCGCCGGGGCGTTCGTCGGCGGATGCTGTTTCATCGCACCGGGTTTGGCACTGATCCTGGTCCTGGCCGCGGTCTTCCTGGCGGCGGGCAGCCCGGTGTGGGTGCGGGGCGCCGCGGCCGGGGCGGGCGCGGCGGTCGCCGCCGTCGCGGTGCATGCGGCGGTCGGCCTGCTTCCGGCCGGCTGGAGACGCGCCGGCAACGGCCGGGCCGCTCGCGCCCGCTGGATCGCCTATGCCGCACTGGGAATCGTCTCGGCCACGGTACTGGGACCGTGGCTGGTACTCGTCCTGATCGGGGCCGGGCTACTCGAGGTCGGGATACGCGGCGGCCTGTCCTCGAGCCGGGTATCCGCGTGGCCTCTGGTACCGGTGGCCGGACTGGCCACCGGCGGTCTCACAGCCCTGTGCTGGGTGGCCTTCAAGGTGGGCGCGCTGTCCTACGGCGGGGGCTTCGTCATCATTCCGCTCATGCAGGCCGATGCGGTCGACCGCTACGGCTGGATGACCGGAGCGCAATTCCTCAATGCCGTTGCGCTCGGCCAGATCACGCCGGGCCCGGTGGTGCAGACGGTAGCGGTGGTCGGGTATGCGGCCGCGGGCGTGCCGGGCGGATTGCTGGCCGCCGCGGTCGCTTTCGCGCCGTCGTTCGCCTTCGTGCTGGCCGGCGGCAAGTACTTCGACCGGCTGCGGGCCGATCAGCGCGTGCAGGCGTTCTTCACCGGTGCCGGACCGGCCGTCATCGGAGCGATCGCGGGTTCCGCGTTCCCGCTCGCCCTTGCACTGCACCACCTCTGGCAGTTCGCGGTGCTCGCGGCTGCCGCGGCATGGCTGCTGGCGGCGCGCCGCGGTGTGGTCAGCGCCCTGCTGGGCGCGGGCGCGCTCGGGGTGGCCGCGGCGCTGACGGGCTGGCCGATCGGCTGACACGCGTCAGATCGTGATGCCGAGCGCTCCGGCGACCGCGCGGGTGAGGTGGTCGGTCACCTGGGCGGGGCTCCAGTGGCGGTGTTCGGTGAGGTCGTAGACAACGCGCTCGTCGAAGATGGTGATCCACAACAGGACCGCGTAGGTGAGGTCGTATTCGGTGGTCTTGCCCTGCAGTGCAAGGGCGTTGAGCACCTCGGCGAGCATGTCGTGCAGGGCGGTGATGGATTCGTCGCCCTCGGCCAGCCGTTCGATGAAGCCCCGGGAGCTGCGGATGTAGCGCACGGCCGGACCCCACTGCCCGGCCTGGTCCACCCAGGTACGGCAGCAGCGGTGGAAGCGGTCCACCGGATCGGGGCCGGCGTCGACGGCTTCCAGCGCCTGCACCAGATGCTCGATGGCGCGGCGATGGAAGGCCTGCAGGGCGTCCTGCGGGGTCGGGAAATGCCGGTAGGCGGTGGCCACGCCGACACCCGCCGCGGCGGCGAGTTCCGGGATGGAGAAGCCGATCCGGCCCGCCTCCAGCAGGCTCTGGACCGCGTCGACCAAAAGCACGCGGCTGCGCTGGGCGTCACTGCGGGTGTTCACGGGCACGCCTCCATCCTGCGCGAGCGCGACGCGGGATCACTGCACGGCACTTGAGTAGAGAAGTTCTTCTCAGTTTCGTATTCTCTAACAGAGAAGATTTCCTCAATTAGGAGGCCGGGATGCGGGCAGCCGCGCCGGGGATGCTGCTGGTGCTGATCATGGCGCAGCCGAATATGGCGACCGGGATGATGCCGTACTACCGGCACGCCTGGGCGCTCGCACCCCTGCCCATCACCGCGATCTTCGCCGCCTACCTGTTCGCGCTGACTCCGGCGCTCGCACTGGTGGGCACGCCGCCCACCCGACCGGGCTGGTGGTGGCGCATCGGGATGGGCAGCGGGTTCGGCATCACCGCGGATCTGGCCATGGCCGTGGCGCATTCGCCGTGGCCGGTGGTCGCCGCGCGGATCTGCGCGGGGCTGTCGGTGGGATTGGTGACCGGCTCGCTGGCCGGATTGATCCTGGAGCGCAAGGGCGAACGCGGGCGCACGGCCCTGGCGGTGGCGACCGTCCTCGGTTCGGCGCTGGGGACGCTCGCGGCCGCGGTCGTGGCCCAGTATCTGCCCACACCCGGGGTGACCGTCTATGTGGGGCACGCGGTCCTGCTCGCGGTGATCGCGATGGCGGTGCTGAGCGATCGCGCAGCGCGCCCATCGGCGATCGCCGGTCGCGCGGCCGCGGCTCCCGAGACCGTCGAACCGCGAATCGCCGGATACCTCAGCGGCATTGCCGCCTGGGTCTCGGCAGGACTGGTCGTCGCCCTGCTGCCGAGTTACGGTGCGGAGCTGCTGAGCACGAAGAATCTCGCCCTGCTGGCACTGCCGGTAACGCTGTATCTGGTGGTCGCATGGCTGGCGCAACGTCTGATCGCGCCGGCCAGGATCACCGCCGAATCCGTTGCGGCACAGTGGATCATCATCGCCGGGGTCGCGCTGGCGGCGACCGTCTCCTGGATACCCAGCCTGGCGCTGCTGCTGTGCGGCGGTGCGGTGGCCGGATTCGGGCAGGGCATCGCCTATCGTTCCGGGCTCCGGATCGTCAGTGCCGCCTCACCTCCCGATCAGCACGCTCGGGCCGCCGCCCGCTTCGCGGGCGTGGCCTACGCGTGCGCGGCGGTCGCGACGGTGGGCTTCGGAGCCATCGCGACCGTGGCGTCCATGCGCGACGCGGTGCTCGCCGCCACGGTCGTCCTCGTTCTGGTGGCCACGACCACCGCAGTCGTCCGTCGGCGCGCAACGGCGCGGGCCACGAACTCCGTTCCGGCTCCACAGATCTCGACAACCACATAATTCTTCCGCCGCCGTATTCGACGAATCGAATCGAACGGCATGATCGATCGCGCGCGAATTCCGATCGCGCGCAATTCCGTATGCCCGCGATGATTTACATTTCCGAATACCCCGGAATTCGACGAAACGAAGTCGTTACGCGAGTTCACCGCCACATAAACTCCGACCGTTTCACTGGAATACATCAGCTCCAAAGACATTCTCTCCGAATGGATTCCAGAAATGGCAGCACAAACTCGAACCGGCGCGACACCGGCAACCCCGGCCGCCGACGGAACGCTCACCCGCAGTCTTGGCCGGGTGGACCTCATCGCCATGGGCGTCGGCACCATCGTGGGCGCGGGCATCTTCGTCACCACCGGCATTGCCGCCGCGACCAAGGCGGGACCCGCCATCGTCCTGTCGTTCGTGCTGGCCGGGGCCATCTGTGCACTGGTGGCGCTGTGCTACAGCGAACTCGCGTCCATGACGCCGCTGTCCGGGAGCGCGTATACCTACACCCGGGGCACGCTGGGCGAGGTGCCCGCGTTCCTGGTCGGCTGGAATCTGCTCCTCGAATACGCGGTAGCGGCATCGGCAATTGCCATCGGCTGGTCCGGATTGTTCGGCGCCGCCCTGGATTCCTTGTTCGGAGTGACGCTGCCCAAGGCGATTTCCGCGGGGCCCAGCGATGGCGGCGTCATCAATCTTCCCGCGGTCCTCATTGTCGCCGTGCTGATCGGCGTGCTCGTGTTCGAGGTCAGACTCACCGCCGCCGTGGTGAAAACTCTGGTGGCATTGACCATCGGTGTCCTGGTCCTGGTGATCGCGGTGGGCGCACCCCATCTGCATCCCGGAAACTGGTCGCCGTTCCTGCCTTTCGGCGTGCACGGCATCGCGGCCGGCGCGGCGCTGGCGTTCTTCGCGTACCTCGGTTTCGATGTCGTCGCCACCTCCGCCGAGGAGACCCGCGATCCGCGCCGTGATCTGCCGTGGGGCATCATCGGCTCGGTCGTCATCGCCACCGCCCTCTACGTGGCCGTGAGCGCCGTATTGACCGGTGTCGCACCGTATTCCACTCTCGGCAATGCCGCGCCGGTGGCGACCGCGCTGGCCGCCGTCGGTGCGGGGTGGATCGGCAAGGTGATCCTGGTGGCCTCGGTGGTCGCGCTCACCAAGGGACTGCTCATGGTGTGCTACGGCCCGACCCGCCTGGTGTTCGCCATGAGCCGCGACGGCATGGTTCCGAAGGCGCTGTGCCGCACCGGTTCCCGGGGCACGCCGGTGCGGCTGAGCCTGCTGCTCGGCACGGTCGTCGCCGCAGTGGCCGGGCTGCTACCCATCGGCACGGTGGCGGAGTTGGTCAATATCGGCGCGCTGTTCGCCTTCGTGATCGTGGCCGTGGGCGTGCTCGTGCTGCGCCGCACCGCACCCGACCGCCCGCGTCCGTTCCGGGTTCGCTTCCTGCCTGCGGTGGCCGTCTGCGCCATCGCCGGATGCGTCTGGCTGGCAACTACATTCGAGGCGCTGACCTGGTTGCGATTCGTGATCTGGAGTGCGGCAGGAGTCGTGCTGTACCTGTTCTATGGCCGCAGCCACGCGACAGCCCGCGGCGCGACCGCCACTCCGCTCGATCCGAGCCCGGCGCCCGATCCGACTCCGGCGATGGCTGATTCGAGCGCACTGACCACTACCGCGACGGTGCCCACCGGCGGTGCCGCGTGACCGCGCAGCTCGACAGTTTCTATCCGACCCGCGTCGACTTCGGCACCCTCGACGAGATCCATCGCGCGGCCGCGACCACGCTCCCCACCGACGTCCTGGATTTCGTGGAGGGCGGGGCGGGTAAGGAGATCACGCTGCGGGAGAACCGGCTCGCCTTCGACCGCTGGCGCGTCCTGCCCGCACCGATGAGCGGGGTGGGCGCGCCCTCCACCCGCACCGAATTCCTCGGAATGCCCCTGGAGACACCGCTGCTCACCGCACCCTTCGGCGGTGACGCGCTGTTCCATCCGGACGGGCATCCGGCCGTGGCCCGGGCCGCCCAGGCCCGGGGAGCGCTGTCCGTCGTGCCGGAGGCGGGCAGCTTCTCCTACCAGCGGGTTCGCGCCGCCGCCCCGCGCGCCGCCCGGATTGCGCAGGTGCATCCCTTCGGACACGCTGCCGCGGTCGCGGACCGGGTGGCGCGACTGGGCTACGACGCGCTGTGCGTCACCCTCGACTGCCCGGTCGGCGGCTTCCGCACCCGCAATATGGCCAATCGCTTCGACCCCGACCAGCGGCATTTCGCCGGGAACCTGACCGGCGAGGACGGCGCTCCCGGCGTGGCGGAGGTCTTCGGACAGCTGCTCAAACACGGTGGCATGGTGTGGGATTGGACTCAGCTGGCCGGCGCGGCCACCGGGTTCGGACTGCCCTGGATCGCCAAGGGCGTGCTCACCCCCGCCGCGGCCGAACGCGCCCTGGCCATCGGCGCGAGCGCCCTGGTCGTCTCCAATCACGGTGGTCGCCAGGTAGATCCGGCCCCGGCCAGCCTGGACATGCTACCGCGCATTCGCGCGGCGGTGGGCCCGGAGACACCCATACTGCTGGACAGCGGCATCCGCACCGGCAGCGATGTGTACCTGGCGCTCGCACTGGGCGCGGACGCGGTGGTCCTGGGCCGCGCGGCCATCTACGGCCTGGCCGCAGCCGGGGAGGCCGGGGTGGATCGGGTGCTGGAGCTGCTCACCGAGGAGCTGCGCACCCTGATGATCCTGTCCGGCGCGGCCACCCTCGCCGAGATCGACGCCACCCGGATCATGCGAGCCGCACCGTGAGCGCATTCCCGTTGGCCCGCACCGCGTCCGGCCTCGTCTTCACCTCCGGCCTGGCCGCCGTCGACCCGGACACCCTGACCGTCACCACCGCGTCGTTCGAGGGCCAGACCGCCGAGGTGTTCCGGCAGCTCGACGCCGCCCTCACCGCGGCGGGCAGCGGCCGCGCGCACGTGCTGCGGCTGGACTGCTACCTGTCCGACCGCCGCTGGTTCCCCAGCTGGAACTCCGCCTTCCGCACGCACTTCCCGACGGCCGCACCGGCGCGGATCACCACCGTCACCACCCTGCCCATCGACGGGCTGCTCATCGAAATCCAGGCGATCGCCGTCGCCACCGCTCAGGAAGACCGATCATGACCGCAGTCACCCCACTCGTCCAACCGCAGTCCGCCCTCGGCGATTTCACCATCCGAGACGTCATCGAGGGCCAGACCGCCGGCCAGCTCATCGTCGCCGCCGACGACTGGGGCTGGTGGGTCACCCTGCTGGGCGGCGACACCGTCGCGCCCACCACCGGCATCCAGCAGACCGTCGCCGAGGGGCTGATGCGCGCCGGCTTCCTGCTCCGGCGCGGCCGCCGCTACCAGCTCACCCACACCGGCCACGACGTCGGCAAGAACCGCGGCTTCGTGCGGGTGGCGGTGCGCGGGTGGGAACCTACCTTCCGGCAGCTGTCGGACAGCCCGCACCGCGAATACATTCCCGCCGCCACCGAACCCGGGGAGGTCGCCCGCGGCTGCACCGATATCGCGCGGCGGCGGCCGGAGATCTTCGAGGCCATCGGGCACGCCATCGCGGCCGGAACACCCGGCTGCACCATCGATCTCGGCTGCGCCGACGCTGGGCGGGTGCTGGCGCTGGCCGGAATCGCCGAGCGGGAACGATTTCTCGGCGTGGACATCGAGGACGGCGTGATCGCCGCGGCCACCGCCGAACTCACCGAGCGCGGGCTCAGCGACCGCATCACCCTGCTCGCCGGATCGGTGCAGCCCGAACCGGAACCGCCCGCCTGGCTGGCCGCCGTCGACCGCGATGCCATCACCACCGCCATGTCGTTCTTCCTGCTGCACCAGCTGGCCAGCGACGGTGATGGCATCGCCACGGTGCTGCGCGGCTGGATGGATTGGTTCCCCAACCTGCGGCGGCTGGTGATCGGCGACGGCTACCTGCTCGAAGCCCCGTATTGGACACAGCAGCCGTGGTTCTCGCCCACCTACGAGATCTATCACTCGGTCACCGGCGTGCGACTGTGGACGCGCCAGGAGTACGAGCAGGCCTTCGCCGAGCTCGGCTGGACCGTGCGGCGGCGGCTCGAGGATCACACCATGCTGGTGACCAGCATTCTGGAACGCGACTGACCCGAATTCCCCGGCCAGAGGCCCGGCCGGCTTCGCGCATGGCCGGGGTCGGCCCGGGGTAGGCTCGCCGGGTTCGTTCGATGTTGAAGGAGAGTTCGTGGGTAAAAAGAGCCGTCTCGCTTCGGGTTTCGGAGTGGTGGCTGCAGGGGTCGCGTTGCTGGGGGCGGCCACGGGGGTGGCCGGAGCGGAGCGCGCAATGACCGCGCCGGAGCAGGCGTTCGTGAGCTACCTGCAGGGGCGCGGTGAGCTCCTGACCGATCAGGATCAGCAGCTCGCGGCCATCGATGTCGGCAAGGCCGATTGCGCGGCGATCGCTTCGGGCATGACCAAGGAGCAGCTGTCCGAACAGCTTCCGGGTGGGGCGGCCGAGAAGGAGGAGGCCGTGCTGTTCCTCGACGCGGCCACCGCGCCGGGGAGCCTGTGCGGCTGAGCTGAGCCGCAGACGTATCGAGCCTGCGGGCGCTGCCGGAAACGGCCGCGCCCGCAGGTTTTTTCGGGCCCGGACCCACCTAACTGATTGCGTAAGTTGTTAATTGCATACCTTGCGGAATTCGTCGGCAAACCACCTCACGCCGGGCCCGCGCGGGCATAGCGTCACCGCCCGCGACAGCCTGGCGCTCGCCCGGCATCGGCTCCGCGACATCGAGGAGCACCTCGAGGTCTGAACCGTCGGAAATTTTCGCGGCGGTGTCGTGATCGCGGCAGCTCGTTCGTGTAGAGGGTGAACCCGGCAACCTGGCCGGGTCGCAGCCAAGGAGCGAACATGGGCAGGATCACCGCGGTCGTCAACCTCACCCTCGACGGCGTCATGCAGGCGCCGGGCCGGGCCGACGAGGACACCCGGAACGGATTCACCGGCGGCGGCTGGGCGCACCGATACGCGGACCCGGTCCAGGGCCGCGTCATGGGCGCGCACATGGCCGCGCACAGCGACGGCGGCCTGTTGTTCGGCCGCCGCACCTACGAGGACTTCTTCGGATTCTGGCCGCACCGGACGGACAATCCGTTCACCGAAGTGCTGAACAAGGCGGAGAAGTTCGTCTGCTCCCGCACCCTCGCCGAACCGTTGCCGTGGCAGAACTCGGCCCTGCTGCCCGGCGACGGGGTCGCGGCCGTACGCGCGCTGGGCGCCGGACGGCCGGACCTGGATCTGGTGGTCCTCGGCAGCGGCGAGTTGCTGCGCTCTCTCATGCGCGCGGGCATGATCGACGAGTACCTGCTCTCGATCCACCCGTTGACGGTCGGTCCCGGCGCGCGCCTGTTCGACGGCGTCGACGTGGGCCCACTGCGGCTGACCGACAGCGTCACCACGACGACCGGCGTCCTGATAGCCACCTATCGTCCCGCCGGAGAGGAGTCGCGTTGACCAAGTACCTGCTCAGCGTCTACCAGCCCGACGACACCGCGCCACCGGACAATCTCGACGAGATCATGAGCGAGCTGGCGACACTCGACGCCGAGATGCGGGAGTCCGGGGCGTGGGTGTTCGCGGCCGGGCTGCACGCGCCGAGTACCGCCACCGTGCTGCGCGCGCAGGGCTCGGAAGTGCTCGTCACCGACGGGCCGTTTGCCGAAAGCAAGGAGCACATAGGCGGTTTCACCGTCATCCGCGCCGCCGACCTGGACGAGGCGCTGGACTGGGGTCGCCGCATGGCGCGTGTCATCGGGCTGCCGATCGAGGTCCGGCCCATCCAGGACGGCTGACATGCCTTCCGGCACAGTCGATGTCGCGGCGGTCTTCGCCGAGCACTACGGCCGTGCGGTCGCCTCCCTCATTCGCGTCTTCGGCGATGTCGATATCGCCGAGGACGCGGTGCAGGACGCCTTCGCCACCGCCGTGCAGCGCTGGCCGCAGGACGGGCTGCCGCCGAGTCCGCCCGGCTGGATCATCACCACGGCCCGCAACCGCGCGGTGGACCGGCTGCGCCGCGAGGCCGCCCGCGCGGACAAGTACGCCCAGGCCGCACTGCTGCGGGCAGTCGGCGAACCGATCGAGGAGGGCGCGGTGTGCGACGACCGGCTGCGCTTGATATTCACCTGCTGTCATCCCGCACTGTCCCGCCAGGCGCAGGTGGCGCTGACCCTCCGCCTGCTGGGCGGGCTGTCCACAGCGGAGGTCGCCCGGGCCTTCCTGGTGCCGGAAACGACCATGGCGCAACGCCTCACCCGCGCCAAGGGCAAGATTCGCGATGCCCGGATCCCGTATCGGGTGCCGTGCGATGCGGACCTGCCCGACCGGCTCGACGCCGTGCTCGCGGTCGTCTATCTGATCTACACCGAGGGTCACACCGCCACCGCCGGCGAGCGCCTGACCCGCGCCGACCTGTGCGCCGAGGCCATCCGCCTGACCCGGGTGCTCGCCGAGCTCATGCCCGACGAGCCCGAGGTCCGCGGCCTGCTCGCGCTGCTGCTGCTCAGCGAATCACGCAGTGCCGCACGCACCTCCGGGACCGGCGAGCTGGTGCCCCTCCCGGCGCAGGACCGAAGTCTCTGGGACACAGCGCTGATCGCCGAGGGTCACGCCCTGGTCCGAGAATGCCTGCGGCTCAACCAGCCCGGCCCGTATCAGATCCAGGCCGCGATCAACGCCGTGCACACCGACGCCCGCACCGCCGCCGGCACCGACTGGCCGCAGATCCTCCAGCTCTACGACCAGCTCCTCGCCTTCACCCCGAGCCCGGTGGTGCGGCTCAACCGCGCGGTGGCCGTCGCCGAGGTCGCCGGACCCGAAGCCGCACTGGCCGAACTGGAGCAGTTGGACCTCGCGGACCAGCACCTCTTCCATGCCGTCCGCGCCGATCTCCTGCGCCGCCTCGGCCGGAACGCCGAAGCCGCACAGGCATACCGCGCCGCAATCGCGAACGCCCGCAACGCCACCGAACGCGAATTCCTCATAGCCCGCGCCGAGGCGGCGCACCGGGCCTGACCCGATGGACCGCACTGACCCGACAGTCCCAGCCCGACCCGACACACCCAGCCCGGCACGATGCACCGAGCGTGATCCGGCGGACCGAGTCCGACCCGGTGGACCCAACCCGGACCGGGTGATACTCGCTGCGTCGCGCTCAGCGCTCGGTCAGTCGCTCCACCGAGTCGTCCGGCAACCCGAACTGCATGTCCGTCTCCGCCTTCAGCGCCTCGGCACGTCCGAGTTCCCGCGAATTCGCGTAGAGCGACTTGTAGATTCGATTCGAACCGGCCGAGTTGGCGCTGATCTGCGCGGCCAGGTGCGCCACGAATTCGTCCAGCCCCTCGTCGGGCACCGCGTGGTTCACCAGGCCCATGTCCGCGGCCTCGACGCCACTGAACCGCCGGGCGGTGAAGCTGAGTTCCTTGGCCCGGGCCACGCCCACCCGCTCCGGCAGCCGCACCGACATGCCCCACAGCGGGACCAGGCCCCACCGACTGTGCGTGTCTCCGAATTGCGCGTTCTCCCCCGCGACCAGCAGGTCGCAGGCCAGGGCCAATTCGAGCCCACCGGTGAAGCAGTGCCCGCGGATCTTGCCGATCACCGGCGCCGGAAACGCCTCGAGCCGGGCAATGGTCTCCGCCTCGTGGTAGCGGGACGCCAGCGCGTCGCCTGCGGCCAGCGCCTCCAGATCGTGTCCGGCACAGAAGGATCGGCCCGCGCCGGTCAGGATCACGCACCGGACGTCCGCGCCGGCCAGCGCGTCCAGATGCGCCGCCAGCTCCTCGAACGAGGCCGCCGTCAGCGCGTTCAACTTCTCGGGACGGTTCAGGGTCAGGGTGGCCACGCCATCCTCGACCGTCCGGAGCACGAGCTCAGCACTCATGAGAATTGCCTTCCCTCAACCGGATCCGGCCGGCGGCACGCCCACCTCGGCCGGATCCCGAATTCGACTGCCTCAGGCCTGTTTCAGGCTGCGACCGATGACCTCCTTCATGATCTCGGCTGGGTTCGCGGACTCCTCATCGGGGGCGGCTGAAGGCCGGGTCGGGCACCGGCGCCTTCACCGCCATCGCCGTTCTCCCGGGCGTGCCGATGCCGACCGCCCGCGCCGCCCAGGACATCGGCATCCTGCTGTGTTCTCCGATGCAGATGTTGTGCGAAGCCGGGCCGCCAGCGGCTGCCGCGTTCGCCGGGATGCGGTGTGCTGATGTGCCCGTCCGCGGGCATGAGCGAGCAGCACCGCGATGTCGGTCGCGATATCCGACGCGATCTCATCGATGTCAGGGGTGGTGTGGTAGTCGCCGGTGCCCCAGCTCCGATGGCCTCCTCGTCCGACCCGGTGTCGGCGGCGTCGAGATGGCGATACCACGAGTCGTCCGGCCTTCCGATGTGCGACTTGTGGCCCTTCTGCCGACCTTCGCGGCCCGTAGAAACTAGGCCCATCGACGAACGGAGGTGGTCATGGCAGCAGTCGAAACCGCGGCACCACGGTTACAGCGCAACGACGCGCGACGGGGGGGATGCCGTCCGGACACCGCGAGTTCACCGGGCAGCTGACGGCCAACCCGCTCATTTCGTCCATGGCCGGCGAGCAATTCGAGCCGGCCTTTCCGTAGCACCCACCGTCTTCGGAGGAATCGATGAGCAATCCAACCAATCTCAGCCCATCCGATCGGAAACTCGCCGCCCGGCGCGCCCTCGACGATCTGGGGCAGGATCGCGACGACCATGCGCTGGTGCGGGTGCGCTGCGGTCGAAGCCACCATGTCGCAACGGTTTTCGACACTGCCGCGGGCGCGGTATACGAGTCGCTGATCGGACCCCACGCGCACGGACGCCGCGACTACATCGACGAGGCGCATCGCACCGACCGGCACCGCATCCACTACGTCGACCTGCTCGACGGCGACCGCAACACCGACGATATGCTCCCGGCCCACTGCGAATGCGGCGGATACGAACTCTCACGCATCCAACTACGCCACGCCATCGACACGCACCAGCGCACAATCCAGCTCGACTGACCGGGAGTATCTGCCGCGACGATGACCAAGGACTCTTCACCCCCGAGCGCGCCGGAGGTTGACTCGAATCATCGAGCCTCCCGAGAAGGTGCGCCATGGCCGATTACTCCTTGAACATCCATGCGGGAAACAATCAAAAAAGCACGGCCGGAACCCCGTTCGCCCACCCCTGTGTCGTCCGGGTCGTCGACCCTGATGGCGTCGGCCTCGACGGTGTCGCCGTGCGCTTCACCCTGCGCGGATCGGCCGCGGCGGTGTTCCCGTCACCACCCAGTCCCGACGGCATCAGCTGGCACACCGTCACCGGCTCGACCGGCATCGCCGCCGCGATTCCCATCACCCCGTCCTTCGAAGGAACCGTCGAGGTCCACGTCATCGCGGAAATGATCCCCGCGCCGAGCGCCATCGATTTCATCCTCATCGCCACCTGAGCCGAGGCGTAGGGCGCTTTGCCGAGGTCGGAGAGGTGGCCGGTTTCGCCGGACGAGGCGGGCAGCGAATGCGCCGCCATGCGCGCGGTGAGGAGCGCGCCGAGGCCCGATACTCGATGGCTCGGCTAAGCTGGCGATGTCGGAAGGACCTGGGTCGGCATCGGTAAGTCCGGCCCCCTCCGCGAGAGGCTCCGTGTCGCCACGTCAGTGGTGACCCCGCGGCAGGCAATCAGCGAGACGCCGAGGGCTTGACGTGGCTGCCTGTCGGAGGTCTTGTCGGTCTCTCGATCGTCCTCGCCTCGTATCGAGTTCGAGGAGCGCACATGCCCATCATCCGCGTCGACGGAACCGTCACCCAGATCAACGTGTTCACCGTCGATCCTGGTCGGCAGCAACCACTGATCGATTATCTGGCCCGCGCCGCACAGGTCGCCAGCGAGGTTCCCGGCTGGATCTCGGCCAGCCTGCACCGGAGTCTCGACGGCACCAGGGTCGTCAACTACGCCCAGAGCGAGGACATCGACGCCGCCCGGCGCGTCATCGAGCACCTGACAAACGAGGGATTGATCCAGGGCAACAAGGCCCTTCGGCAACGCCGACCCAGGTCTGTACCAGGTGAAGTTCACCCTCGACCACGATCGCGGGTAACCGTCCCGGCTGAGCCCGGTTCAGGCACACAATCACCAAATGTGTGCCTGAACCAACTTTCCGGCGGACTTGATGGCTCCGTGACGATCGTCGACGCCAGGGCTTGCATGAACGCGTGTATGCCCGCCAGCGTGTGCGCCGGCATCATGACGTCGCAGTACTGCAGCGCCGCCGCCATCGCACCGGTGGTCGGCTGGAATCGGGAGTCGCCGGCACGGGGATTGAGCCAGATGACACGCCAAGCCCGGCGTCGGATCCGGGCCATCGCGCGGGCGAGGACATCGGGCGTGTCGCTGTCCCAGCCGTCCGATGCGATGACGACGACAGCGCCGCGCACAGCGTTGCCGGACGGACTTGTGAGCAACGTACCGAGGCACCGGCCGATATGCGTGCCGCCGTAGCGGTCGACCACCTTGTCGTTGGCCCGGGCCACCGCGACATCCGGGGAACGCTGGGCCAGCACCGAGGTCAGCCTGGTCAGTGCGGTGGAGAAGGCGAACACCTCGGGGCGAACGGGCGAACGGCGCTGCATCGCTGCCCGCATCAGATGCAGGTAGATCGTCGAATACGGCTGCATCGAACGGCTGACGTCGCAGATCATGACGATTCGACGCGGACGGCGGCGAGGACGGGTGCGGACCAGCACGGCCGACTCCCAGCCGGTGCGGCGGGAGTCGTTCATCGTTGCCCGGAAGTCGATCCGCTTGCCGTGCGGATGGTTTGCGTAGCGCCTGCTCCGGCGCTGCGGCCACAGCGTCGACGCCTGCTCCAGCCAGGCGCCGACCGTCCGCAGGTCGTCCGAATCGAAGCGGGCGAACGGTTCCTGTTCCCGCGCCGCGAACCGGCTCGGCAGCACGTCCGGCAGCGCCACGCCCCGGTCGGTCGATCGGTCGGCACCGGTCGCTGATTGCCGCGTCGCCCAAGGGACTTCACCGCCTCGCCGAGACTGCCCCCGACCGCCCGTGCCCGGCGCCGACGCGCGTTCGGTCGACAGTCCGTGCGCTCTGCTCGGCGGGTCCACACCCAGTACCGCGTCGGCGAACACGGTCGCGAAAACCGCGTCGAAGGCGGCTAGATCCTGCATGCGATCAACGAGCGTGAGTCGTGCGGCCCAATAGAGTTCGGTGCGCGAGCGCGGCGCCATGCTCCGCAGAGCCTGTACGAAGAGCGCGGGCCCGCTCGGCGCCACCGCGACGCCACCACGCCGTAGCCGCGCGACCACCGCGACAGCGAATGCCGCCAGATCGACGCCGCGCAGCAGTACCGCTCGCGTCATCGCTTCCCGCGCATCTGCCTGCGTACCAGGATGATTCCGAGCACGACCGCGAGCACGAACACGATCGCGGGCGCGTACTTCTTGATCATCGCGGGCCCGACCAGCTCGACGAGATCGAGCGGCGCCGGCTCGGTTTGCGCGGCCGGTTGCGGCCGTGCCTCTCGACTGTCCGGCCCGGCTGTCGCCGCTGCGGCGGCCGAATCGCCCGCTGCGAGTTTCTCTTCCAGAGATGCGACGAATTGACCGATCATCTTCTCCGACACCTGCTGCAACATCCCGCTGCCGAACTGGGCGAGCTTGCCGACGATCTTGAGGTCGGTGTCCACGGTGACGCGGGTCTTGTCGCCGTCCTCGCGCAGTTGCGTGGTGATGGTCGCCGCCGCGTTTCCGGATCCCCGTGAATCCCGGCCGCTGCCGTTGATGACGGCGCGATGGTCGTGTTCGTCGCGCTCGACGAAATTCGCCTTCCCGGTGAATTCACTGGTCACCGGGCCGACTTTGACCTTCAGTTTGCCGAGGAAGTCCTCGCCCTCCCAGCCGACCATCTGTGCCCCGGGCATGAGCGGAACCACCTGTTCGAGATCGGTCAGCACCGCCCATGCCTGCTCGACGGGTGCGTGGACGGTGAACTCATTGGCGATCTTCATCGGAGTATCCCTCTCATCCGGTAGCCAGGCCTTGGGTGTATTCGGCGAATGCCTCGCGGACCGCGGTGCGGTCGTCGGGTGTTTTCGCCAGCGCGCTGAGCGCGGCGACCGCCGCCGGCGCGGTGAGATCGGTGACGTCGAGCATCACCAACGCGGCGATCCAGTCGATGGTCTCGGCGACGCCGGGCGGCTTGTCGAGATCGAGATCGCGTGCGCGGCCGACGAATTGGGTGGCATGCTCGATCAGCGTGTCGGTTGCCCCGGGCACGGTGCGTCGCACGATCGCCACCGCGCGGGCCGGTTCCGGGTAGTCGATCCAGTGGTAGAGGCAGCGCCGCCGCAGCGCGTCGTGCAGGTCGCGACTGCGGTTCGAGGTCAGCACCGCGAGCGGCGGGTGTTCGGTGACGAAGGTCCCGAGTTCGGGAACGGTCACCGTGGCCTCACCGAGGAATTCGAGCAGCAGCGCTTCGAATTCGTCGTCGGCACGGTCGATTTCGTCGATCAACAGCACCGGGGGCGTCGGGCCGCGATATCGCACACAGCGCAGGATCGGGCGGTCGACCAGATATGCCTCGGTGAACAGGTCGGCTTCGGTGAGGTCGGCGCCGCGCGCCTCGGCGAGCCGGATGCTGAGCAGCTGACGCTGATAGTTCCAGTCGTACAGCGCTTCGCTCACCGTGAGACCCTCGTAGCACTGCAGGCGGATCAGCGGTGCGCCCAGCACGGTGGCCAGGGTCTTCGCCGCCGTCGTCTTGCCCACTCCCGGTTCGCCTTCCAGCAGCAGTGGCCGACCCAACGTGGTGGCCAGATAGAAGGCGGCGGCGGTTCCGGTATCGAGCAGGTAGTCGTCGGCGTCGAATCGCCGCACCACGTCCTCGATATCGTCGAACGGGGACATCATGGCGACGTCGCGGCGCGCAGGCGCTTGTAGTCGTCCCAGGTGTCCACGTCCAAGGGCACCGGTGCGTCGACGTCGAGTTGCGACACCGGGACGCGGCCCGACTCGATGATCTTCCACACGGCCTTGTCGCCGTGCAATCGGGCCAACTCGCCGAATATGCTGCGACTCAGCCAAAATGGATGCCCGATACCGTCGTGGTAACGGCAGACCGTGATCGCGGCGGACGTTCCCTCGGCGATCAGCCGCTCGACGGTCGCCGCCGACAGACCCGGTTGATCACCGAGCATCAGCACGATTCCGGCGGCCCGCGGATGCACCAGGTTCAGGGCCGAACGCAACGACGACGAACAGCCCGAACCGAAGCCTTCGGCCAGGACGACCTCCACCCCGGTGAGATCGACCTGCTTGGCCACCGCCGCCGCCGCGCCGCCGAGCGTGACGATGATCTGATCGAACGCGCAGGACCGCACCATGTCGAGGGTGGCGCCGAGAACCGTCGTATTCCGGTACGGCAGTAGCTGTTTCGCCGTGCCCAGACGCTCTGAGGTTCCCGCCGCGAGCACCACTCCGGTGACGACCCCGTTCGTCATGAGCCTGTCCTCGTCGCTGCGAAAGAGGTGCGGCAGCCTGAGCTGCAGAACCAGTAATCGACACCGTCGATAGTGAGATGCGGCGTGTCCGGCCCGACGGTCACGGTCATGCCGCACACCGGATCGAGCACCTCGATCGCGACATTCGCCGCGCGGGGCGCGACGGCCAAGCCACCTTTGCGGATCGCCTGGATCACTTCCGCGACAATCGAGACCGCTATCTCCGCGGACGTCCTGGCGCCGATCGGCAAACCCACCGGGGTGCGTACGCGAGCCCGCTCGGCGTCGGTCAATTCGAGTTCGTCGAGGATCGACGCGCCCCGAATCGTGCTGGCCACCATCCCGATGTACCCCACACCCGCGTCGAGCGCGACGCGGATCATCTCGGCCTCCGGGCCACCGTGGCTGGCGATCACCACCACCGTCGTATCGGCCAGCGAATCCAGCGAGCCGGCTTCGGCGGCACTGCGCCGCACCCCGAAACCCACCAGTTCGCACACGTCGGCCAAGGCATCCGCGATGGGTGTCGCGCCACAGATGCGCACCAGCGGCGCCGGGATCTGCGGCTCCAGAAAGATCTCCAGCGCTCCGCCGGACAGACAGGGATTCACCACCACCGCCGCCCCGGGCGCTTCGGGAAAATGCAGATCGCCGTCCGGCAGTACGCGCAGCAGCACACTCTCGTGCGACTGCAGGGCACCCAGCGCCGCCTTGCGGACCGAGTTCTGGGCGCACTGGCCGCCGACGAATCCTTCGATCGTCCCGTCCTGCAACAGGATCGCCTCGTCCCCGGCGTGCGCCGAGGTCGGCTGCTGGGCGCG
The DNA here is from genome assembly GCF_040645495.1 of Nocardia sp. NPDC046763. Taxonomy (NCBI): domain Bacteria; kingdom Bacillati; phylum Actinomycetota; class Actinomycetes; order Mycobacteriales; family Nocardiaceae; genus Nocardia; species Nocardia sp. NPDC046763. The sequence continues at coordinate 310,606 of NZ_JBEYYI010000006.1, forward strand.
CACGACGGTCGCGTGCACGAACGGGGTCCGGGTACGGACCAGCTCCTGTGCACGCTCGTTCATCTTCATCGGTGATCCCATCGCTCGGACCCCACTCAGATGGGCGGCGTGGCCCGGCCCTGCATCGCGTCCCACACCCGCGACGGCGTCAACGGCATGTCGGCGTGCCGAACCCCGAACGGCGCCAGCGCATCCACCACCGCGTTGACCACCGCCGCAGGCGATCCGACCGTGGCCGATTCGCCGATGCCCTTCGCGCCGATCGGATGATGCGGCGACGGCGTGACCGTGTACCCGGTCTCGAAATGCGGAACCTCGAGCGCCGTCGGGATTAGGTAGTCCATCAGCGATCCGCCGAGGCAGTTGCCGTCCTCGTCGAAGGCCATGATCTCCATCAACGCCATGCCGATACCGTCGGTGATGCCGCCGTGCACCTGACCCTCGATGATCATCGGATTGATCCGGGTGCCGCAGTCGTCGACGGCGAGGAAGCGCCGCACCTTCACCACGGCTGTCCCCGGATCGATGTCGACGACGCAGAAGTACGCACCGTAGGGGAAGGTGAGATTCTCCGGGTTGTAACAGATCTGCGCGTCGAGTCCGCCCTCGATCCCCTCGGGCAGATCACCGGCGCCGTGTGCGCGCATCGCGATCTGCTGGATCGTCACGGCCGCGGACGGATCGCCCTTGACGTGGAACGAGCCCTTCTCCCACTCGAGGTCGGCGACGGAGACCTCGAGCATGCCCGACGCGATGATTCGTGCCTTGTCGCGCACCTTCCGCGCCACCAGTGCGGCAGCGGCGCCCGAGACCGGTGTCGACCGGCTGCCGTAGGTGCCGAGGCCGAACGGTGTCTGATCGGTGTCGCCGTGCACGACATCGATGTCGTCGGGCGGGATGCCGAGTTCCTCGGCGACGATCTGGGCGAACGTCGTCTCGTGGCCCTGCCCCTGGCTCTGAACCGATAGCCGCACAACGGCTTTGCCGGTCGGATGGACGCGCAGCTCGCACCCGTCGGCCATCCCGAGTCCGAGGATGTCCATGTCCTTGCGCGGACCCGCGCCCGCGGCCTCGGTGAAGAAGGACATCCCGATGCCCATCAACTCGCCGCGGGCGCGCCTGTCCCGCTGTTCTTTACGCAGGGCGTCGTAGCCGATCATGTCCATCGCCAGACGCATGGTCTTCTCGTAGTCGCCGGAGTCGTAGACCCAGCCGGTCTTGGTCCGGTACGGGAATTGTTCGGCGCGAAGAAGATTCCGCAGCCGCAGCTCGGCCGGATCCATCTTCAGTTCGTAGGCGAGGCAATCCACCAGCCGCTCGACGAAGTAGACGGCCTCGGTGACCCGGAACGAGCACGCGTAGGCGACACCGCCGGGGGCCTTGTTGGTGTAGACCGCGGTCATCTTGCAGTAGGCGGCCTCGATGTCATAGCTACCGGTGAAGACGCCGAAGAAGCCCGCCGGATACTTCAGCGGCGCGGCCGTGCCGTTGAAGGCGCCGTGATCGGCGAGCACGGTCGACCGGATGGCCAGGATCTTGCCGTCGGTGGTGGCGGCGATTTCGCCGACCATGATGTAGTCGCGGGCGAATCCGGTGCTGGTGAGGTTCTCGCTGCGATCCTCCATCCACTTCACCGGTTTGCCCAGCAACAGCGACCCGACGATGGCGCAGACGTATCCGGGATAGATGGGCACCTTGTTGCCGAACCCGCCGCCGATATCGGGTGAGATCACCCGGATCTTGTGTTCGGGCAGTCCGGCCACCATCGCGTAGATGGTGCGGTGGGCGTGCGGCGCTTGGCTCGTCGACCACAGCGTGAGCTTTCCCGTCACGGGATCGAGATCGGCGACGGCGCCGCAGGTTTCCATCGGGGCGGGATGCACTCGCGGATAGACGATCTCCTGCTCGACGACGACATCGGCGCGCGCGAACACCGCCTCGGTCGCGGCGGCGTCGCCGGTCTCCCAGTCGAAGCAGTGGTTGTCCCGCTTGCCTTCGAGATCGTCGCGGATCACCGGTGTACCGGGCGCCAGTGCGGTCCGGGCGTCGATCACCGGATCGAGCATCTCGTACTCGACATTGATGAGCTCCAACGCATCACGCGCGGAGTAGCGATCCTCGGCGACGACGAAGGCCACCTCTTGACCCTGGAATCGGACCTTGTCCGTCGCCAGCACCGCCTGCACATCGTTGGACAGCGTCGGCATCCAGGCCAGGCCCTTCGCCGCGAGGTCCGCACCGGTGACGACCGCTTTGACCTTCGGATGTGCCTGTGCCGCTGAGACATCGACGCTCACGATCCGCGCGTGCGCGAACGGGGAACGCAGTATCGCCATATGCAGCATGCCGGGCAGCTGCACGTCGTCGACGTAGGTGCCGCGCCCGCGAATGAACCGCGGATCCTCTTTGCGGAGCATCCTGCCGTGACCGCACGGCTTGCGATCGTTGTCGACCCGGTCTTCGGGCCGGGACTCGACGGCGGTCATGACGTGCTCCCTACCGGCGTCGGCGTGGCAGCGGGTTCGGGCTCCATCGCTTCGCCTCGTTGCTTCGCCGCGGCCCACTGGATCGACCGCACGATGGTCGTATATCCGGTACAGCGGCAGATCTGGCCCGAGATCGCCTCGCGAATGGTCTGCTCGTCCGGATTCGGATTGCGGTCGAGCAGGGCGCGGGCGGTGATCATCATTCCGGGCGTGCAGAAACCGCACTGCAGCCCATGACACTGCATGAAGCCCTCCTGCACGGGATCGAGTCGGCCGTCCACCTCGAGCCCCTCGACAGTGCGCACCGCCCGGCCGCCGGCCATGACGGCCAGCATCGTGCACGACTTCACCGGTTCGCCGTCGACCTCCACCACACAGGTGCCGCAGTTGCTGGTGTCACACCCCCAGTGGGTTCCGGTGAGCCGCAACTGATCTCGCAGGAAATGCACGAGCAGGATGCGTGGCTCGACCTCCGCGGTCACCGGCTCGCCGTTGACGGTCATGGTTACCTGCATGGCTAATTCCCTTCCAGCGCAGATTCGTTCAGTACGCGCTCGACCGCGGTACGCAGCACACGAATCGTCAGTTCGGACGCGAGATGGCGCTTGTAGTCCGCACTGCCACGCGCATCGGAGACAGGTGAGCACGCTGCGCTCGCGCGGCGGCCCGCCTCCGCGAAAACGTCTTCGGTGGGCGGCACACCGATGAGTGCGTCGACTGCGCCGGCGAGCGCCGCCGGATCGGGGTTGACCGCCGTCAGACCGATCCGTGCGGCCGCTATCGTCTCGCCGTGCAGTGTCACGGTCGCCCCCGCTGCCGCGATCGCCCAGTCGCCGACCCGGCGTTCCACCTTCGCGTAAGCACTCGAGGTCCGATGCCTCACCGGAATTCGGATCTCGATCAGAAGTTCGTTGTGCGACATGGCGGTTTCGTACGGACCGACCAGGAAGTCGTCCATCGCGATCTCCCGGTCGCCGGACGGTCCGCGCACCAGGCACGTGGCGCCGAGAACCGTGCAGACCGTGGTGAGATCTTCGGCGGGATCGGCCTGGCACAGCGAGCCGCCGATCGTGCCGCGATTGCGCACGACCGGATCGGCGATCACGCGCTCGGCGTCACGGAAGATCGGGCACACCACGGCGAGATCGTCGGACTCGAGCAAATGCCGATGCCGGACCATCGCACCGATGCGCACCAGGGTCGGATCGGTGACGATGTAGCCCAGTTCGGCAGCCAGGTCGTTGATGTCGATGAGATATTCCGGATTGGCCAGACGCAGCTTCATCATCGGTAGCAGGCTGTGCCCGCCCGCCACGATGCGCGCCTCGTCGCCGAGCCGGTCCAGTAGTCCGATGGCGTGATCCACGCCCGTTGCGCGCTCATATTCGAATGGCCCAGGAACTTGCACGTGATCTACCTCACATCCACGGGAAGAAGCTCAGCCTCTGTCCCGCTGATGCGGTCGTCAAGACCGAGTTAAGCAATCGCTTAACTGGCTGTTTGCGCCTTGTGGTGAATGCGGCCGCCGGTCCGGGTCAGGGAACGACCGTGTCCGCCCCAGCGGCGCGCGATGATCTCCGCCGCGATGGACACCGCCGTCTCCTCCGGTGTCCGGCCGCCCAGGTCCAGCCCGATCGGACTGGCGAGCCGGGCGAGTTGCCCGTCGGTGAGACCTGCCTGCCGCAGCCGGGTCAGCCGCTCGTCGTGCGTGCGGCGCGACCCCATGGCGCCGACATAGCCGATCTCCGGCGCGCGCAGGGCCACCTCGAGCAGTGGAACGTCGAACTTGGGATCGTGGGTCAGCACGCAGACGACGGTCTGCGAATCGATCGCACCGTCCGCGATCTGCGCGGCCAGGTAGCGGTGCGGCCAATCGACGACGACCTCATCGGCGGTCGGAAACCGGGCGGAGGTGGCGAAGACCGGCCGCGCGTCGCACACCGTCACCCGGTACCCCAGGAACGACCCCTGCTGTGCGAGGGCGGCTGCGAAATCGATCGCCCCGAACACCAGCATCCGCGGCTGCCGGGCATAGCTGGCGACGAAAACCGCCATGCCCTCGCCGCGGCGCTGACCGTCCGGACCGTAGGACAGCACCTCGCTGCGGCCTGCCGCGAGCAGCCCGCATGCGTCATCGATCACCGCATCGTCGGCGCGCGCCGACCCCAGGGTGCCGTGCGCGATACCCGGCCGGATCAGCAGCCGTTGCCCTGTCCGGGCGGCGTCGGGGTGCTCGATGACGGTCGCGATCGCGACCGGCCGGTCAGCGGCTATGTCTGCGGCGACCTCGCCGAGTTCCGGAAACGTTTCCCGCGAGATCGCCTCGACGAAGATGTCGATGATGCCGCCGCAGGTGAGACCGACGGCGAATGCGTCGTCGTCGGAGATGCCGAACCGCTCCAGCACCGGACGACCGGTCCGGATGACGTCGGTGGCGAGTTCGTAGACCGCGCCTTCGACACAGCCACCGGAGACCGAACCGCCGACCGTCCCGTCCGAGGCGACGACCATGGCCGCGCCCGGCGGTCGCGGCGCCGAACGGAAGGTCCGCACGACCGTCGCGACCCCAGCCGTACCCCCGGCGTTCCAGATTGTCATCAGATCCGTGAGCACGTCCTGCATGGTGCGTCCTCCGGGCGCGATGCGGCTGTAGGCACCGCGTCCACCTCCAAACTAGACTCGGATTGTGACGCCCGCCCAGCTTCGGGCCTACTCGACGGTGGTGCGGCTCGGCTCCGTCCATGCGGCGGCCAGAGAGCTGGGGATATCCGACGCCGGAGTCTCGACGCACATAGCTCAGCTGCGTAAAGAGCTCGACGACCCGCTGTTCACTCGTACCGCGGCCGGTCTCGCCTTCACGCCCGGTGGGTTGCGCCTGGCCAGCCGGGCGATCGAGATTCTCGGACTGCAGCGCCAGACCGCCATCGAGGTGAGCGAGGCGGCGCACGGCCGACGGCTGCTCCGCATCGCGGCGTCGAGCGCGTTCGCCGAACATGCCGCGCCCGGCCTCATCGACCTGTTCGCGGCGCGGGCGAAGGATCTGTCGGTCGAGCTGAGTGTTCATCCCACCAGCCAGTTCCGCAGCTTGATCGAGACCCGTGCGGTGGACATTGCGCTGGGGCCCGGGCAGCACGACACCGGCACGACCATCACCACCCGGCCGTTCCTGAAGTATCAGATCATTTCGGTCGCGCGCCCCGACAGTCCGCTGGCGGACGTCGCACCGTATCCGGCGCTGCTGCGGGAGCAGCAGTGGATGCTGGGCCCCGGCGCCGGCAGTGTCGACGGGCGTATCGCGACGATGCTGCGCGAGTTGGCGATTCCCGAATCACACCAGCGGATCTTCCAGAGCGACGCTGCCGCACTCGAAGAGGTCCGCCGTGTCGGAGGCATCACCCTCGCGATCGGGTTCGCCGTCTCCTCCGACCTCGCGGCCGGTCGGTTGAGCCGCATCAAGGGAGCCGGACTTCAGATATCCGATGAGTGGTGTGCGACCACCCTGCCACCCGAGACCCGACAGCCCGCGGTGTCGGAACTGCTGCGGTTCATCGCCACCCCGCGATGCATCCAGGCGATGATCCGCGGGTCCGGGGTCGGTGTCACTCGGTTCCGCCCGAAAGTGCATGTGACGTTGTGGAGTTGACCCGGCTGGCCGGCCAGACTTCAGCGCCGAGACAATGAGGGAGCAGCACATGGACGACGAGATCGAACGCACGCCGCGTCTCACGGCCTTCCCGCGCATCGACGACTACGGTTTCATCTCCGACTGCGAGGTCACTGCACTCATCGCCCCCAGCGGAGCCATCGAGTGGATGTGTCTACCCCGCATCGACTCCCCCAGTGTCTTCGCATCGATACTGGATCGTTCCGCCGGTTCGTTTCGGTTCGCCCCAGTCGAATTCATGGTGCCCACCGATCGCCGCTACGTCCCCGGGACGATGGTCATGGAGACGAGTTGGCGCAGTGGCGAGGGGTGGGCGACGGTTCGCGATGCGCTGCTGGTCGGGCCCTGGCGGCACCAGACACCCGGCCATAGCGCCCATCGTCGAACGCCCACCGACTACGACGCCGAGCACATATTGCTGCGGACGGTGCACTGTGAGACCGGGCAAATCCAGTTCGGGCTCGACTGCCAGCCGGTTTTCGACTACGGCAGGCATCATGCCCATTGGGATTACCTCGACAGTTACCACCTCGCGCAGGCCGGCGCCGACGGGATCGATCTGCAGCTGACGCTCAGCACTGACCTGCGCTTGGGACTGGAAGGTACACACGCGCTTGCGCGCACCCTGCTGAAGGCGGGCGACACCCGCTTTTGCGCGCTCTCCTGGGGTAGTCGCGACGCGCCGCGTGCCATCGACGAGGCCGAAGGACGGCTGCTGCAGACGATCCATCATTGGCGGCACTGGCTGGCCGGCGGGCGGTTCCCGGACCATCCGTGGGCTGCCCAGCTGACCCGCAGCGCGCTGACCCTCAAGGGGCTGACCTTCGCACCCACCGGCGCCATCAGCGCCGCTGCCACCACTTCATTACCCGAAACACCAGGTGGACAACGCAATTGGGACTATCGCTACTCGTGGATACGGGACTCCGCCTTCGCGCTGTGGGGCCTGTACACGCTGGGCTTCAGCTGGGAGGCGAACGACTTCTTCTCCTACATCATGAATTTGACCGAAGGCGCCCGCGACATGCAGATTGCCTACGGCATCGGCGGCGAACGCGACCTCACCGAGCAGACCCTCACCCACCTGCGCGGCTACGAAAATGCCAGCCCCGTGCGCATCGGCAACGACGCGTACCGGCAACGCCAGCACGATGTGTGGGGCGCTGCGCTGGACGCGGTCTACCTCTACGCGCGCAACCAGGACCGAATCGACGCGCGCGCCTGGCCGGTGCTGGGCCGGGCGGTCAAAAGCGCCCTCACCTACTGGCGTGAGCCCGACCATGGCATCTGGGAAGTGCGCGGCAAGCCCCAACACTTCACCTCCAGCAAGGTGATGTGCTGGGTTGCCGCCGACCGCGGTGCCCGGCTGGCCCGCATCCACCAGGACTTCGAACGCGCGCATCGCTGGCAACAGGCCGCAGACGAAATCCACGCCGACATATGCGCTCACGCGGTCGACTCCCGGCAGGTGTTCACCCAGTACTACGGCAGTACGGCGCTGGATGCTTCGACCCTGCTCATCCCGCTGGTTCGTTTCCTGCCCCCCGACGACGAGCGGGTCCGCAACACGGTGTTGGCCATCGCCGACGAATTGACCGAGGACGGCCTCGTATTGCGGTACCGGGTCAGTGAAACCGACGATGGATGCGCAGGGGAAGAAGGTGCCTTCACGATCTGCTCGTTCTGGCTGGTCTCGGCGTTGTCGGAGATCGGTGAAAAGAGACGAGCCAAACAGCTGTGCGAGAAACTACTTGCCTACGCCAGCCCCCTCGGCCTCTACGCCGAGGAGATCAATCCCCGGACCGGCCGGCATTGGGGCAACTTCCCCCAGGCGTTCACCCACCTCGCGCTGATCAACGCTGTAATGCACGTCATCCAGGACGAGCAAGTCGTAACGCGGCAGGCACTCGGCGGGGAATCGATCGCCCCGCGACTCGACGATGCATCGTTCACACTGGGATACATTCGCCAGCCCTGATGCTGCGGCTGTGACATGGAATCGCAGGGGACGCCGCGGAATTCGCCATGCACGCCGTCTGCGGCGCCCACCAACCTCTGCACAACGTGCCGGATGAATTTGGTCGCCCCTGGCGGGCTCAGTGGCGTTTGGTGATCACGACCGGTTTGATCTCGGTGGGTATACCATCCAGCGCCGACACCGGGATGCCGAGGACAGTGGCGGTAACCTCCCGCGGAATCGAATTCAGGGCAGCGAGAATGCCGATATCGTCGCTTGTCTCCGGGGCGCTGGTGTTGAAGACGATGAGTAGTTCGAGTGGCGCATCGGCGCGGGCATTTTCGAAGTAGTGAAAGAACCCCTGCGGGGCGAATACCAGGTCACCCGCGTGTGCTTCGAATACATCGTTGTGGTAGCTGCCGTCTGGATGGGTCCCCATAACCGTCCATTTCGCGCTGCCGGAGATGTGGTAGTTGAGTTCCCACGCCGTGGGGTGCCAGTGCGGTTCGCGGACGCCTCCGGGCTCGAGCCGCACGAAGTACGCTGCGCCGTTCTGGCCGGCCAGCACCGGGAAGTTTTGTTCGTGGGCTCCCTGCAGCGTGCCGCCTTCGTAATGGTCCGGTTCGGCGGCGGTGAGATGGAACAGATGCGCGGACTTGTTCAGATTGGAATCGATGCTGCCGGCACTCGGTAGTTCGGTCCGCGCCGGCTCGGCGCAGGCCGCGGCGGCTGTCAAACCCGCACCGAGCGCCGCGCCGCCCAACACCGCCGCGCCGGTCCCGATGGCGGCGCGGCGGTTCACTGCTGGTGTTTCGTGAGGACGATCGCTCGACATGTCGCTCCGTTCCACACAGATTCGTCGCAGTCAACTCCGGGCAACTGCATCGACAGGGCGCTCGACAGGGAAGCGTACCCAGGGGCGCGCCGCCGGCACTGAAGCGACTCGCGAACAGATATGGACGCGCCGGGAGTGGTGGGACAGCGACAGCGGCGCACTGCTACGCACCAGGCAGGGTCATCTCCATTACCCACCGCCGGATCGAAACGATCACCTGGATGTCGATTCCTGTTGCGGCACTGAGCATTTGACGAACAGTGAGCTCATGCCACGTTCACCCACCCCGAAGGGGACACCCAGCGGAGTACCCCCTCCAGAACGAACGGACGAGTTTCAGAGCCGAGACGGGACAGCGACCGTCCCGTGACTTGGAAACCGCCTCTGATCAGGCCAGTTTCAAGCTACGCCCGATGATCTCCTTCATGATCTCGGTGGTGCCTCCGTAGATGGTCTGGACGCGGGCGTCCATGTACGCCTTGGCAATCGGGTACTCGCGCATGTAGCCGTAGCCACCGTGCAGCTGCAGGCATTTGGTGATGAGGTCGACCTGCTCCTCACTGGACCACCATTTCGCCATGGCGGCCTCCTCGACGGTCAGCTTCCGGTCGTTGAGCAGCTCGATGCAGCGGTCCACGAACACGCGCACGGCGGTGGTCTTGGTGGCCAGCTCGGCGAGCACGAAGCGGGTGTTCTGCTGGGCGCCGATCGGCTTGCCGAACGCCTTGCGGTCGCGCACGTACTGGCAGGTCAGGTCCAGGCAGGCTTCCATGGCGGCGGCGGCCATGACGGCGATGGACAGGCGCTCCTGCGGCAGGTTCTGCATCAGGTGGACGAAGCCCTGGCCCTCGGTGCCCAGCAGGTTCTTGCCGGGGACGCGGACGTCGGTGAAGGACAGCTCGGCGGTGTCCTGCGCCTTGAGGCCGATCTTGTCGAGATTACGGCCGCGCTCGAAGCCGGGCATGCCGCGCTCGACCACGAGCAGGGAGAAGCCCATCGCGCCCTTCGACGGGTCGGTCTGGGCGACCACGATCACGATGTCGGCATTGATGCCGTTGGTGATGAAGGTCTTGGCGCCGTTGAGGATCCAGTCGTCGCCGTCCTTGACCGCGCGGGTCTTGATGCCCTGCAGGTCCGACCCGGTGCCGGGCTCGGTCATGGCGATGGCGGTGATGATCTCACCGGAGCAGAAGCCCGGCAGCCAGCGCCGCTTCTGCTCCTCGTTGGCCAGCTCCAGCAGGTAGGGCGCGATCACATCGTTGTGCAGACCGAAACCCAGGCCGGAGTAGAAGCCCTTGGTGACCTCCTCGGTCACGATGGCGTTGTAGCGGAAATCCAGCACGTCCCCGCCGCCGTACTCCTCCGGCACGGCCATGCCGAGGAACCCCTGTTTGCCGGCCTCCAGCCAGACCGAGCGATCGACGATGCCGTCGTGCTCCCACTGCTCGTGCCGGGAAGCTACGTGCTGATCGAGAAACTTACGGAACGACTCCCGAAACAGCTCGTGTTCGGGTTCGAAAAGGGTGCGTTCCACGCCAACCTCCTACAGTGACCACATCGGCACCATCGCCTGTGCTCATTACCGTACTCGAAAGTCGAACGGAGGTTAACTTCATGGGAGAAGAAACCGGCCCGAACTGCGACAGTCGTCATTGACGTCGCGGAACGGAGCAGCTGAACCCCGGTAAACCTACCGGGAAATCAGGGTGGAGCTCAGAGACCGAAGCGGCCCAGCGTGCGGCCCAGTAGGCTGCGACCCCGGTCCCGGTCACGCTCGCCCAGCAGGAAATCCAGTTCACCTTCCAGGGCCTTCTTCACCACTGCTTTGAGCTCGTCGGCGGCGGCGTCGGAATCCGTGGCGTCCCGCCATGGGCTGGTGTCGATCGGCGTGCCGAGGGAGAAGTAGAAGCGCTCCGGCTTGGGCACCAGGGTGGGGCCGAGGCCGCGGATCAGCGGCGGCGTCAGGTTCGACCGCAGGCCCAGACCCTCGACGGCCTTGCGCAGCGGCAGCATGACCGGGTGATCGCCGTCGAAGACGATGTCGTAGATGTCGTCGCCACCGACCATGGCGATGGGGACGATGGGCGCGCCGGTCGCGATGGCCATCGCGGCGAAACCGGAGCGGCCCTCCCACAGCAGCTGATACTTCTGCCCCTTGCCGCGCATCGCCTCGCGGCCGCCGCCGGGGAACACCGCCACGGCCTCACCCTGCTCCAGCAGCGTGGTGCAGTTGTGCCGGTTGCCGCGCACGATCCCCCAGCGGTGCAGCACATCTCGCAGACCCGGCACGTCGATCAGCACGTTTTCGGCGAGCCCCCGCACCAGCCGATCGTGCCGCACCAGGATCTCGTGCGCGAGCAGCGGCGCGTCGGTGCCGCCCGCCAGGCTATGGTTGCCGACCAGCAGCACCGGACCCGTTTCCGGGAAGTTCTCCATCCCGTAGAAGCGCGGGCTGAACCACGCTCGGGACGGCGCGATGAGCAGATCGATGATGCGGCGATCGGTATCGGTCAGATCGACGTGCAGCGGCGCGCCGTCGGACAACCCCCTCGGCATCTCGGTTTCGGACAAATGACCGTCATGGCGTGACAAGACAACCCTCCCTGCAGAACCTTCGATAGCAACATCGTAATGAAAGTCGCCGCAGGTCACGGTGTGAGGGTTAGAACAGGTTCACCCGGCCATACGCCGCGAACTCGGCTTCGAGTTCCGATTTGCCGGAATCTGTCAGAATGTCGTATTCGGGCTCGCCGCGGCCGACCCATCGGTAGACGAGCTCCGTGGTGTGCCAACGCTGTTGCTGCAGTTCACGTTTGAGCACCTTGTTGGAACCGGTGACCGGCAGGTTCCCCGAGACGCGCAGCAGCCTGGGCGCACCCTTGCTGCCGAGATCATCTTGGGCACTGAGGAATTCAGCGAACTCTGTGACATCGAACACGGTCGGCTCGGCCACCTCGATCGCCGCCATCACCTGGTCGCCCGACCGGGGATCCGGGACGCCGTACACCGCAGCGGCGATGACCGCGGGATGACGCCGGATGACCTGTTCGATCAACAGCGTCGAGGTGTTCTCCCCGTCCACGCGGAGCCAGTCGCCTTTGCGCCCTGCGAAATACAGAAAGCCGGCTTGATCGATATATCCCAGGTCACCGGTCCAATACCAGCCGTTCCGCAAGCGTTCGGCATCCGCGACATCGTTTTTGTAATAGCCCTCGAAGACGAGCGCACCCGCCTTGTCGATCATCTCGCCGACTGATTCGTCCGGATTCAATACACGACCGTATTCATCCAATTCCGCTCGCGCGCAATCGGCGAGGGTCTCCGGATTCACCACCGCCACGCCCGGATGGGCCGGGCGGCCCAGCGCCGCGGCCGGCGCCGCCGGGTCGATGGCGGCCAGAGCCGGGCCCTCGCTCGAGCCGTAGCCCTCGAAGAGTTCGGCCCCGAAGCGGCGGCGGAACTCGGCCTGGTCGGCCACCGACGCCTCGGTGCCGAAACCACGGTCCAGGGTGTTGTCGGCGTCCTGCGGACTGGCCGGGGTGGCCAGCAGGTAGCCGAGCGCCTTGCCCACATAGGTGAAGAAGGTCGCGCCGAAATACCGCACGTCCGAGAGGAATCCGGAGGCCGAGAACTTCGGGGTGAGACAGACGGTCGCGCCGTTGGCCAGGGCCGGAGCCCACAACGCCATGATGGCGTTGCCGTGGAACAGCGGCATACAGCAGTAGTCGACGTCTTCGCGCACATGACCGAACTTGTCGGTGGCCGCGTAGGCGATCACCGACAGGCGGCGCTGTGTGCACTTCACCGCCTTGGAGGTGCCGGTGGTGCCGGAGGTGAACAGCAACAGCAGCAAGGCGTCCGGGCCCGCATGGGCGGCGGGCTCGGCCCGATGCGCGTCGACCCGCTCGGCATAGGCCGGATCGTCGATCAGCAGGAACCGCTCGGGTTCCAGCCCCAGATCCAGCGTGCGCAGGCGGGCCATCCCGGCCGCGTCGGTCACGATCAGCTGGCAGTCGACATAGCGAATGTCGGCCTCCAGCTGGGTGTTTCCGCGCGTCGGGTTGATGCCCACCAGGGTCGCGCCCGCCAGTGCGGCGGCGCCCAGCCAGAAGACGAAGTCGGGCACATTGTCCAGCAGCACCCCGATGTGGAAGGGCCCGTCGCGTCGCAGTTCCCGGGCCAGTTCGGCGCGCGCCGCCGACTCCCGCACCACCGCGTCCCAGGTCCAATCCCGGTCGCGGGTCCGCAATCCGAGCCGCTCGTCGCCGAGGCGGTCGAGCAGCATGGTCGCGATATCCGCGCGACGCAGGGGTTGCTCAGGCGACACCGCCGGGGTCTGCGCCGACACGGCCGGGGGCGCCACTGATAGATCCGTCATGCCTGATTCGCCTTCCATATGCCGAGTCTCGCCGCTGTCAGACGGCCGGGTGCACGAGTTCGACGTATTCCCTGGGCAGCTCGTCGAAGGACAACTTGCGGATCTCCACCGGGCCCGAGTGATAGGAGTCCTCGCCGACGATCAGGCCGTTCGCGTCGACCGGCCACAGCAGCAGCTGGCGGAAGGTGATCAGGTAGTCGGCGGCGGGATCGTCGACGGGGATGCCGATCTGGGCGGCGTACGCGCCCGGGTAGATCTGCTTGAGGAAGCCCTCGGTGACCACGCAGTCGTCGTCCACCAGCAGGCGGTCCAGCTCGAACTCCAGGATGTTGGACTTGCTGTCCACGAACGCCGAGTAGTAGGCGTGCACCCCGTCCCACCCCTTCGGGCCGACATCCTGGCCGGCGTTCCAGAAGTGGTAATCCGGTTCCGCGACCAGGGTGCGCATGAGACCGTCCAGGTCGGGGGCGGCCTCGGCCTTCATGTGCTCGATGACGATGCCGAGCACCTGGCGGTGGCGCTCATTGGTGGTGACGGCCAGCCGCTGCTCGAGCAGCTGCCAGGTCTTGGCCGGATCGACAATCGCCATGATGTGAATCTCCTTCTCCCGCACCGGTTGTGCCCACCGATCGTCACCGACCGACGTGACCCGGATCACCCGCCGCCCGTCGCGGGTATCACCGCCCTCACCCGACACCTGTCGGGTCGGGCGGCATGCGGCCCGCCAACTGCGCGGAAGACAGCGTCATGCGCCGCACTGTCAGCACCAGGGTGGCCGTGAACCGGTCCAGGGCCTCGTCCACATCCCAGCCCATCACCGCCTCGACCTGCGCTATCCGCGCGGCCACCGTGCTGTGGTGCAGGTGCAGTTCGGTCGCGGTCCGCCGCAGGGTGCCGAAGACGCAGAACGCCTCCAGGGTGTCGACGGCCAGCGCTCCCGCCTCGGTGGCGGCGAACTCGTTGATCCGCATGACATCCGCGGTCCCCAGCAGCCGCTGCACCGGCAGATCCGCCAGCAGCTCCAGCGCCCCCAGCCGCTCGAACGCGATCACCCGCCGCCCGTGCCAGGTCGACGACGCGAATCGCATCGCGCGGCGCGCCTGCTCCCACGAGGTGGCCGCCGCGAATGCCGGCAACCGCTCCCCCACCCCGATCCACGGCCCGCCGGTTCCCGCCTGTGATGCCGGGAACGACTGCGCGACAGCAGCATTCAAGACATCCGACAGCCCCCGGTCGACCATCGACGGACGCCCGGGCCCGGTCGTGACCGGCACCGCCGAACTGCCGGCCGCGGGCACGGACCGGTCCGAAGCGACAGCCGGGCGACGCGCGGTCTCCCCGGCACCACCGGACGGCGCGAAATCCTGCACCAGCACCGCGGTCGTCGCCCCGATCACCGCCTGTCGCAGGATCGGCACGTGCTCGCCGATGATCCGGACCGCGTCCGCCGCGCCCGGCCCGGCCACCGCCACCACCCGGGTCGCCCGCGCGGGATCCAGGCCGAGCAACCGCATGGCCCGCACGCGATCCTCACGGCGTTCCTTCTCCGAGAGCACCACTTCCAGCAATGCCGGATCATCCATCCGCAGCGGATTGGCGGCCTGCCGCACCGACACCACGCGCAGGCAGTGCCGCAGCCGATCCAGCACCACGCCGTCCAGCGGATGCGCCGCGGCCGACGCCTGTTGCCCGAGCGAACCCGGTGACGCGGCGATCATGCTGTCCCGCTGCCGATTTCGTGGTCCGGCCGACGTCGCACCATTGCGCCGCGGCCGGTCGGATTCCCGCGCGGCGGCCGCGGCCGGCGCCACCTGCCGCTCCAGCCAGACGGCGGGATCGGTCCCGGCCGCGGCAGCGGGTGTGTCCGTGGCGGGCAGCAGGCGGCCCGCGGCGTCGTAGCGGATCACGGTCCCGGACGGCCAGCTCGCCCCGACCGGGCACTCGGCCAGCAGCGCGGCGGCTCGGACGACCGTGTCGGCATTGGCGGCGGACTCGTCGAAATCGTCGAAGTGCCCGATGACGCGCAAGACCGCGGTCGAATCAGCACCGAGCTCGGACAGTCGCAGCGGATTCGGGCTCGGCGCAGGCTCCATCCCGCTGCTCCCTCCACTCTGATGGGATATCCCCTCAGACTCGCAGCCGCTCGGCCGAATTCGTCAGCAATCGGTCGAACCGTCCAACTGAGTGGGACGCGACAACGCCGAGGGTTCAGGCGCGAAGGAACAGTCTGAGCGATTCGTCGACCACCGCATCGCGGGTGCGGTGGTCCGGATCAGCCGCGGGGCGCAGCCAGATGGAGGCGTGGTTGAGGATGCCGTGCAGGCAGTGCAGGGCCACCGAGGGGTCGGGGCAGTCGAAGGCGCCGGAATCGATTCCGCGGTCGATGACCTCGCGGAAGAGGCGGTCGTGGCGGCGGCGCATGGTCTTGATCGCCTCGGAGTGCTCGCTCGGCCAGGGGGCGGGGAACGAGAAGAGCTTGCCGACCTCGGGGTACAGCACGGTCAGCACATGGAGCTGGGCCGCGATCAGGACCCGCAGCTGCTCGGCGGGCGGCGCGTCGGCGGCGGTGTCCAGAGCCTCGCGGAGGCTGGTCAGGACATCGGCGGTGAGCTTCTCCAGGGCCGCGGAAACCAGCGCATCCTTGCTCGGAAAGTAGTGGTAGAGCGTGGCTTTGGCGATATCGGTGCGCTCGGCGACGTCTTCGAACCGCATGCCCTGATAGCCACTGCTGGACAGGATCTGCAGCGCGGCCGCGATCATCTCCGCCTTGCGGCGGTCACGCCGGCGTGCCGCGCGCCCGGCTGGGGCGGCGTCCTCGTCCACGGTCGAAGTCATCGCTCGATCATAGGCGGCGCTCGGGTCGGTTGTTCCGACTACGAAGATGGTTTACCGACTAGCCAGATCAAAACTCGACCCGTAGGTTGAGAAATGTGACGGAGACGAGCGAACCCGAGTCCAGCTACTTCCGGCGAGTCGGCGAACATCGATTCGTCCCCACCCGCCATGCGGGCGGCGCGTGGGCCGACGACGAACAGCACTTCAGCCCGGTCGGCGGCCTGATCGTGCACGAGATCCTGCGCGCCCGCGCCGATCGCCCGGGTCTGGTGTCGAGCCGCATCAGCTTCGACATCCTCGGCCGGATCGGGTTCGAGGAGTTCGAGATTCGCGTCGAGACCGTCCGGCCCGGCCGCACCATCGAGCTGGTGCAGGCCACGCTGACCATCGGCGGGCGCAGCGTGGTGAGCGCCCGGGCCTGGTTCCTGGGCGTCCAGGACACCGACAGCGTCGCGGGCGGGGAACCGGATCGGCTGCCCGCGCCCGATGAGCTGGACTCCTGGGAGCTCGGTTCGCTCTGGCCGGGCGGCTACATCGCCTCCATCGAAACCCGACCGGTCGGCATCCCGCAGCCCGGCCGCACCACGGCCTGGATCACCACTTCCCTGGACCTGGTGGCGGGCGAGCAGTCCGAAGCCCTCGCCTCCTACATCGCGCTGGTCGACACCGCCAACGGCATCGCGGTCCGGCAGGAGCCCACCAAATGGATGTTCCCGAACGTGGACCTGACCATCCACCTCTACCGGCAGCCGGGGGGCGAGTGGACCGGCCTCGATACGACGGTCACCTTCGGCCACACCGGCCAAGGGCTGACCAGCACCGTTCTCCACGACATCCACGGCCCGGTCGGCTACGCCCAGCAGATCCTGACGGTGCGCCCGCAGCCCTGACCGATCGGGTCCTATAGTCGATTGACATGACCTTCCAGAGCGAGAGCAGCACAGTGCCGTCGATCGTCCTGAACGACGGAAACGCGATTCCGACGCTCGGTTTCGGAGTGTTCCAGGTCGCCGAAGCGGAGGCGTTCGACACCGTCACCGCGGCACTCCAAACCGGTTACCGCAGTATCGATACCGCCGCGATCTATGGCAACGAGGTCGAGGTGGGCCGCGCCATCCGCGAGTACGGGCTGCCGCGCGAGCAGGTCTACGTCACCACCAAACTGTGGAACTCCGAACAGGGCTACGACTCCACCCTGCGTGCCTTCGACGCCAGCATGGCGCGGCTCGGAATGGACTATCTGGACCTGTATCTCATTCACTGGCCGGTGGCGCAGGCCGGTCGGTTCGTCGATACGTTCCGGGCCTTCCAGACCCTGAAATCCCAGGGCCGGATCCGGTCGATCGGCGTCTCGAACTTCAACCGCGATCACCTCGAGCGCGTGATCGACGAGACCGGCGAAACCCCGGTGGTGAACCAGATCGAGCTGCACCCGCACCTGGCGCAGACCGAGCTGCGGGCCTTCCACACCGAGCACGGCATCGAGACCGAGGCCTGGAGTCCGCTCGGCCAGGGCGCGGATCTGAAGGATCCGACAATCGTGGAGATCGCGGAGGAAACCGGCCGGACCCCGGCGCAGGTGATCATCCGCTGGCATCTGCAGCTCGGCAATGTGGTGATCCCGAAATCGGTGACCCCATCGCGCATCCGGGAGAACTTCGATGTCTTCTCCTTCGAGCTGACGCCCGGCCAGCTGGCCCGCATCGACGGCGTCGACCGGGGTAACCGGATCGGCCCCGACCCGGCCACCCTCACCGCCGGCCTGGACGTCTGAGCCCGCCGTCCCACCGGGCGCGTCCGGCGACGCGTCACGATGGGGCGGCGGCTATGGGACGGCGGCTATCGAAAGCCCTTCTGCTGGTGGGCGATTCGATAGCGGCCGGGGGTGGTACCGACGAGGGCCGTGAAAGCGGTGATGAAACCGCTGGGATTCGACCACCCGCACGCGTGCGCGACCTGCGTCGTGTCGTGGCCGTCGGCAAGGAGGACGAGGGCGTGATAGACCCGCACCTGGGTGCGCCACTCGTAGAAGGTCATGCCGAGTTCATTGCGGAACAGTCGGCTCAGGGTGCGGGAGCCGGCTCCGATCGCCCGGCCGAGATCCGCCAATGAGCTGTTGTCCCCGGGGTTTTCGTACAGTGTCCGGGCAAGGGCCTGCAACCGATCATCACGGGGCTCCGGCAGTTGCAGTGGCTGCTCACGCGCTTCGCGCAGTTCGTCGACGAGGACGCGATGCAGGCGGGCACGCGCGGCGCGGGCGTACTCGCGGGTGCCGGTGAGCGCGAGCACGACTTCGCGGGCCAGATCGGAGGCCAGGAACACGGCGGGATGGTCCGGTATCAGCCCGGCGAGCGCGGGCGGCAGGAAGACGATCCGCATGTCGGTGTGACCGTGCGCGCGGTGGTAATGCGTGAATCCCGCTGGCGTCCAGGCGATTCGATTGGCCGGGACGATCGAGGTGCCGCGTTCGGTGTGCACCGACAGCACGCCGCGCGCCGCGTACACCAGGTGCCCACGCGAATGGGAATCGGCCGAACTCGCCGCCCCCGACGACCAGAGGTGAGCTCCTCCGGATGCCCACAGCCGCGACTCGAGAGGTTGGCGGCTATCAGGCATAGCTTGGCATTCTATCGGTAGCCCGCCAGGCTGCCGACCCGCAACAGTGAATGCATGAACACGATGACGCGAGTGAATACGACTATGCGAGCGGCGATCTGCGGCCGGGCCGGCGAGCCCGAGGTCCTGGAAGTCCATGAGCTGCCGGTCCCCGAGGTCCGAGAGGGATGGAGCCTGGTGCAGGTGAAGGGCGCGGGCCTGAATCGGTCGGAACTGCGGACCCGCCAAGGGCATTCCCCCAGCGTGCGCTTCCCGCGGGTACTCGGCATCGAATGCGTCGGAATCATCGCCGCCTCCACCGATCCCGCGCTTCCGGAGGGCACGACCGTCGCCGCGGTCATGGGCGAGATGGGCCGCGATTTCGACGGCGGCTACGCCGAGTACGCCCTCCTGCCGAACTCCCTCCTCATGCCGATCACCACCACCCTGCCGTGGGAGGTCCTGGCCGCTCTCCCCGAGTCCTACCTGACCGCCCAGGGTTCGCTCGACACGCTGGGAATCGAGCCGGAGACCAAGGGCCGGTTGCTGATTCGCGGCGGAACCTCCTCGGTGGGCATGGCCGCCGCGTCGATCGCCGTCGGCCACGGCATCGAGACCGCGACAACGACGCGGCAGCCCGACAGGATCGACGCCCTGACCGCGACCGGCGTCGACCATGTCCTCGTCGACGACGGCGAATCACTGGCCGCGAGCGTGCACGCGATCTGGCCCGACGGCCCGGACTACGTCCTGGATCTCGTCGGCGCCCGTACCGCGGTGGACTCGCTCCACCTGGTCCGGCGCGGCGGCACGGTCTGCGTATCGGGCTCGCTCAGCGGATGGCTCATCGCCGACTTCGAACCGATCGCCATGATCCCCTCCGGCACCCGACTCACGGCTTTCCACAGCAAGAACCGCGAGGGCGATGCGGGAACGCCTGTGCTGCAACGAATCATCCACGAGGTCGAATCCGGCACCTACCGTCCCAGCATCGACCGCGTCTTCCACCTGGACGAGATCGTCGCCGCCCATCGATACATGGAAGACAACCAGGCCACCGGCAAAGTCGTGGTGCTGCCCTGAGCCGCCGGGCTGGTGTCGCCCGCCAGTCCCCAAGGACCCTTTCCATGCCGCCACCCCGCCAGGCCGGCACACCGACCCCGGCAACGCGCCCTACACGTCCCCGCCTCGTCAACCGTTGGTGGCAGGTACACACGATTCGGTTGCCGCTGGGGCAAGATGCCTGGCATGAAGGTGATCCTCTTCGGAGCGACCGGCATGATCGGGCACGGGGTTCTCAATGAGTGCCTGCGGGACGAGCGGGTCGAGCAGCTCCTCGCCGTCGGGCGCAGCTCGCTCGGTATCGAGAACCCCAAGCTGCGCGAGCTCGTCCAGCCCGACCCGACCGATCTCTCCGCGATCGCCGGTGAGCTGGCGGAGTTCGACGCCTGCTTCTTCTGCCTCGGCGTCTCCTCCGTCGGCATGAACGAGGAGGACTACCGCCGGATCACCTACGACCTGACCCTGAAGGTCGGTCGCACGCTGGCGGCCGCGAATCCGAAGCTGACGTTCATCTATGTCTCCGGCCAGGGCACCGACAGCACCGAGAAGGGCCGCTCGATGTGGGCGCGGGTGAAGGGAAAGGCCGAGAACGACCTGCTCGCACTTCCCTTCCAGGCGTACATGTTCCGGCCCGGATTCGTCCAGCCGCGCGACGGCGTGGTCTCCAAGACCCCGCTGTATCGCGCCGCGTACGCGGTCACAGGGCCATTGATCCCGCTGTTGAAGCGGCTGGCGCCGAACGCCTTCAACGACAATCGCGAAATCGGTCGCGCCATGATCGCCATCGCAGCCTCCGGCGCGGACAGCCACATCCTCACGCCGCGGCAGATCACCGCGCAGGCCGAGCCGTAGCTCGATCCGGCCGCCGCCATGTCACCGGCGGCGGTATGCCGGGCAGCGCGACACACGACCGGTCAGCGGAAGCCGCCGTAGGGCACCGTGATGATCTCCAGTCCGTGGCCGTCGGGGTCGTTCCAATACAGGCCGCGCCCACCGTCATTGGTGTTGATTTCCCCCTCGAGGGTGTGGCGGGGGTCGGCCCACCAGGTGAGGCCGCGGTCCTTGATGCGAGCGTGGATGGCGTCGAACTCGGGCTCGGAGACCAGGAAGGCGTAGTGCTGGGGGTGCGGGGTGCCGCGGCCGTCGGCGAAGTCGAGGGAGACGTCGTTGTCGAGGACGACCATGAGGAACGATCCGGCGACGACGGGGGCGGGGAGGCCGAGGATGTCGGCGTAGAAGTGGGATGAGACCTGCTTGTCCGAGCAGCGGACGATGGTGTGGTTGAGGTGAACGCTCACAGCGCTTCTCCTGATCATGTTGTGCCGGTAGGGTTCCCGGTTCATCTGAGTCGAATCTGCGGTATGCCCGGGCTCATTCGTGAGATGCCCTGGAACGGGTGCGCGTGTGGTTCTCTCTCCTCGGACACCGATGCCGATGTCGGAACCGGACAGAGGGAACAGCTGGAAGCCGACGATCCACGCCTGGTCCGCGCCCTGCAACTCTCGCCCCGAGCCAGCTTCGCGAAGCTCGGGGCCACGTTCGGTATGCACGAGCGCACTGCCGCCCGTCGCTACCGCCGCCTCCGCCGGGCTGGAACACTGCGCATCTTCGGCATGGTCGACCCGATGGCGGCCGGACATCAATTCTGGCAGGTCCGCGTGCGCTGCTGCCCCGACGCCTCGGAATCCCGGTACGGAATCTCGATGTCGCGCGGCGGGGACTGGAGACGCATCGAGAATGCGGGAAGGAGTGTGACGCCAAGCGGTATGTCACAACGCTGGTGCCGCAACTGGAGATGATCGCGCGTCGGCGGGGTGGAATCTGTGGGCCGGACCGCAGTGAGGCGAGGGCTGGCCACACCTCGGCCGGAGGTAGTCATCGATACCTCCGGCCGGGCGGGTCAGGGTTGCGAGCCGTCGGGCGAGCCGCCCGCGTGGGCGAACTCGGTCAGCTGGCCGGCGAGGGCGTCCGGGACGCGGGCGTGCACCCGGGTGCCGGACTCCTCGTGTTCGGAGCTGAGGATCCTGCCGTCGGCGTGGATGCGGGCGAGCAGGTCGCCGCGGGTGTACGGCAGCAGGACGCTGACCTCGACATCCAGGCCACCGAGGATCTGGCCCAGGAGGTCGCGGAGCTGGTCGAGACCCTCGCCGGTGCGGGCCGAGACGAAGGCCGCGTCCGGCAGCCAGCCGCGCAGCTGGGTCAGCTCCAGCGGATCGAGGGCATCGATCTTGTTGACCACCAGGAACTCCGGCGGGGCGGGCAGCTCGGACTCGCGAAGCACATCGGTGATGACCTCGCGGACCGCCTTGATCTGCTGATCCGGCAGCGGGTCGGAGCCGTCGACCACATGCAGCAGCAGGTCGGCGCCCGTCACCTCTTCCAGGGTGGACCGGAACGCTTCGACCAGCTGGGTGGGCAGGTGGCGCACGAAACCGACGGTGTCGGTGAACACGACTTCGCGGCCGTCCTCCAGGGCGGCGCGGCGGGTGGTCGGATCCAGGGTGGCGAACAGGGCGTCCTGCACCAGGATTCCGGCATCGGTCAGCGCGTTCATCAGCGACGACTTGCCCGCATTGGTGTAGCCGACAATGGCCACCTGCGGGATGCCGCTCTCCGAACGCTTGGCGCGCTTGGTGTCACGGGCCGTCTTCATCTCGCGAATCTCGCGGCGCAGCTTGGCCATTCGCTCACGAATGCGGCGACGGTCGGTCTCGATCTTGGTCTCACCGGGACCACGCAGACCCACACCGCCATTGCTGCCGGCGCGACCACCGGCCTGCCGGGACATGGACTCACCCCAGCCGCGCAGCCGCGGCAGCATGTATTCCATCTGCGCGAGCGAGACCTGTGCCTTGCCCTCCCGCGAGGTGGCGTGCTGGGCGAAGATGTCCAGGATCAGCGCGGTGCGGTCGATGACCTTCACCTTCACGACCTTCTCCAGCGCAGTCAGCTGCGCGGGGGTCAGTTCACCGTCGCAGATGACAGTGTCGGCGCCGGATTCGAGGACGATGGCGCGTAGCTCCTCGGCTTTGCCGGAGCCGATGTAGGTGGACTTGTCGGGGCGGTCGCGACGCTGGATCATCGCGTCGAGCACCTCCGAACCGGCGGTCTCGGCCAGCGCGGCCAGCTCGGCCATGCTCGCCTCGGCCTGCGTGGCCGTGCCCTCGGTCCAGACGCCGACCAGCACCACGCGCTCCAGGCGCAGCTGCCGGTACTCGACCTCGGTGACGTCGGTGAGTTCGGTGGACAGACCCGCGACACGGCGCAGGGCGCTGCGGTCCTCGAGCTGCAGTTCACCTACCGTCGGCGCGGCCGACCAGCCATTGCGGCCGGTCTCGGTGGCGTCGTTGATCTCCTCGTCGAGGTCTTCGGCGGGAGTGAACTCATACGTTTCTGGCTTACTCATACACCTCCATGTTCCCACGTCCCAACGAAGGACCGCATTCGGTTATTTCGCGGCGAAGCGTTCCCCGGCTCGGGAGATGACGCCGTCGAGGACTTCGCGGGAGGGCGGGAGGTCGGCTAACACCGATTCAGCCCTCGCCACATCCGATGACGCGGTCACCGACTCGGACCTGGCACTCGAATGCGCCGCCGCCGCGGTGCTCGGCACCACCGCGGCGTGATCAGCGGATCAGGCGTCCTGCCACCACTTGGCCGCAATGCGGCCCGTCGCCACCAGCTCCGACGGGCCGCGCAGCCAGGCCGTCCCGTTCTCGATGCCGACCGTCACCACGCCGCCGGGAATGCGGACCTTCACATGCCCGACATCGGAGGCCAAGTCGAAGCCGTCGCGGGCCAGGGCGGCCGCCGCCGCGGCCACGGTTCCCGTTCCGCAAGACCGGGTTTCGCCGACGCCGCGCTCGTAGACGCGCATGTCGACGCCCCGCTCACCATCCGAGCCGACCGTCAGCGCGGTGAGGATCTCGACGTTCACGCCGTTCGGGAACAAGGTGTGGTCGAAGCCCGGCAGCTGCTCCAGGTTCAGTTCGGCGAGCGAGGCCGGGGTCAGTTCCGGGTCCACACAAGCCAGGTGCGGATTCCCGACATCGATGCCGAGGCCGGTGAATTCGCGTCCGCTCACGGTCGCGGTCGAGACGCCGAGCGTCTTGACCCGGCCCATGGCCACGGTCACCTCGCCGTGCACGGGATCGGCGTGGTGCACCACCACCGGCCGCGCGCCCGCGCGCGAACCGACCACGAACTCCTCGCTCTTCTCCATCCCGGTCGCGACCAGGTAGTGCGCGAACACGCGCACACCGTTGCCGCACATCTCGGCGATGGATCCGTCCGCATTGCGGTAGTCCATGAACCAGTCCCCGGCGCTGACGCCCTCGGGCAGCCCGGCCAGCACACCGGTTTCGATCAGCGCGCCCGCGCGCGCGACCCGCAGCACCCCGTCCGCGCCGAGCCCGCGCTGCCGGTCGCACAGCGCGCCGACCCGGGACGCGGTGAGCTCCAACCACGCGTCCGGGTCGGGCAGCACCACGAAATCGTTCTGGGTGCCGTGGCCCTTGCTGAATTCGATGTCAGCGGCGCTGTTCTCGCTCGTCATGGTCCTCACCGTAGCGCCCGGCGCTGCCGGGATATTTCGTAGAGGGCCACCGCGGCCGCCGAGGGCGCACCGAGGGTGCCGTCGGTCGGAATGCAGATCAGCTCGTCACACACCTGCCGCCAGGCGGGGACCAGCGATTCGCTCTCGTCACCCAGGACCAGGACGGTGCCGCCGTCGAACTCGGCGTCGTCGAGGGCGAGGCCGCCGTGGTCGTCACTGCCGACGATCCGGGTGGCGATGCCGCGGGCCCGCTGCCGGTCCCGGAACGCACCCACCTGCGCCGGACCCGAGGCGCGCAGCACGGGGATGGCGAACAGCGCGCCGTCGGAGGCGCGCACGCTCTGCGGGTCGTAGTGGTCGACGCCGGAACCGGTCACGATCACCCCACCCACCCCGAACGCCACCGCCGAACGGATGAGCGCCCCCAGCCGGATCGCCGACGCGGGCCGGTCGATGACCACCACCGTGGCCGGATCCTCCGGCGTGCCCGGTGCGAAATCCTCGAGCTCGGGCCGCTGGGTCACCGCCACCGCCACCAGTTCCGGCATCGGCTCACTCGGTTCGGCAAGCCCGGCCATCACCTCCGGCACCAGCCCGACACTGGGCACGCCACTGGAGTCGAGCACCTGCCGCGCCCACGGCGAGGGCTCGGGCAGCCGGTAGACGAGAGTCTCCAGCGGCCAACGGCATTCGAGGGCGCGGCTGATGGGCCGCACCCCCTGCACCAGGAATCGATTGTCCCGGATCCGGGCGGCACGGGTGGTCAGGTACGCCTGCCACACCTGAACCGCGGCGGTGCGAGTGTTCGCGCGACGCGTCACTGGGGTTCCTGTTCGTCCCTCATCGGTGAGGAGTTGACGAGGGCCAGCGCGGTGTCCGCCAAGGCGGGATCCGCGCCGTCCACCCACCGCACCCGCTGGTCTCGGCGGAACCACGAACGTTGTCTCCGGACATAACGCCGGGTGCCGATGAAGGTGCGCTCCTGAGCTTCGTTCAGCTCGTATTCGTTGTCCAGGAAGTCGAGGACTTGCGCGTAACCGATAGCGCGCCGGGCGGTTTGGCCGTGGCGCAGGCCCAGCGCGACAAGGCCCTCGACCTCCTCGACCAGACCGGACTCGAACATGGTCGCGGTGCGCACCTCGATGCGGGCATCCAGTTCGGCGGTGTCGCGATCGACGCCGATAATGACCGTCCCCCACCGTGGTTCACCGATCCGGGGCGCCGAGGCGGCGAACGGCTCACCGGTCAGCTCCACTACCTCCAGCGCACGCACCATGCGGCGGCCGTCGGTGGGCAGGATGGTCTGCGCGGCCACGGGGTCGGCCCGCTTCAATGCCTCGTGTACGGCGACGGTGCCGCGATCGGCCAGCACCGCTTCCCATTTGGCGCGGATCTCCGGGTCGGTGGCCGGGAAATCCCAATCGTCCAGCAGCGCTTGGACATACATCATGGAGCCGCCGACGATGACCGGGGTGCGCCCGCGCGCCATGATGGCCTCGACGTCGGCGCGGGCCGCCGTCTGATACGAGGCGACGGTGGCGGTTTCGGTGATGTCGAGGACGTCGAGCTGGTGGTGCGGGATGCCGTGGCGTTCGGACACCGGCAGTTTGGCGGTACCGATGTCCATGCCGCGGTAGAGCTGCATGGCGTCGATATTGACGATCTCGCCGTCGAGCCGCTGCGCCAGATCCAGGGCCAGATCGGATTTCCCGGTGGCGGTGGGGCCGACCACGGCGATGGGCCGGGTCATGTGACGGCTCCGCCGCACTCACGCGGACGCCACACACTGACGTGGTAGGCGACACCGAACGGGGCTGCGGCATAGAGGGTTTCGACGTCGGGGTCGGCGGGATCGGTGGCGAACAGCCCGGCCAGCACCTGGTAGGCGGGGCGCCCCGCCACCTCGATCTCGGCGCACAGGCGCGTGTCCAGGGCGGCGAGTGCCTGCCGGTCCCCCGTGCTCAGGGCCCGGTCGATGGCCTCCTGCGCGCCCGCCGCGCGCTCGTCCAGATAGCGGGGAGCCTTGAGCGACAGGGTTGCCGCGCCGTCGCCGACGACCAGAACGGCGATCGATTCCGGCTCGGCGTCCAGGTCGGCCCGCAGCTGCCGGGCGAAGGTCAGGCACTCGTCGGTGGAGGCATCGGCCGAGATCAGACGACATTCGGCGGTGACCTCCGGCGCGACCTGCTCGCGCAGCCAGCCCGCGATCAAGGCCGGCAGCGGCAGCATCGGGTCCGCGACACGCTCGGCAACCACCCCAGACAAACCGACACGCAGGTCCACTCCGTATCCCCGGAATGTGCCCACCGCATCGGAACCGATCACGCGGCCGGTATCGCCGCCGCCGGAACCCTCCTCCGGCTCCGCCACACCGACCACGATCCACCGCGACGCGTGAGCCGCCAACTCCCCCGCAGCCCGCAACACCGCAGCTCGCAGCCCCGCAACCGTTCCTTCGGCCGACGCACCGGCCGCACCCCCGATTTCGGGTACCAGCACGGGCGGCGAAGGGACCAGTGACGCAACACAGAACACGCCGACAACCGTAGCGCTAACGCACCTCACCAGCCCCACCCCCGCCGATCGCCGCGCCGCCGAAGCGGGCTCAAAGACAGCATTTCCCATCTCAGCCTGGTTGAATGGGATGAGCTAGACCGATGAGCTAGGGCGTAACCAGGCAGCCGTGACGCGCGGCAGGGACGAGGAGCAATGACCGACAACAACGGAAACGAGAAGGCTACCCACCCGGAGTCGACCCCGACGCCCAAGCCCGGCGCGCCGATGCCCACCCCGAGCGAGAGCGCCGAGCCATCACCGGCGGCCGCCGCCGCACCCCGCCCTGGGGGCCCGCGCCGCAAACCCGAATCCCCCAAACCCCATGCCGTCAAGCCCACGCCCGGCGCGGCGGCACACCATCCGCATCCGGTCGTCGTCCCCAGCGTGAGTGACCCCAGCCAGTGGGGACGGGTAGACGACGATGGCACCGCCTGGGTCAAGACCGTCGACGGCGAACGCGTCATCGGCTCCTGGCAGGCCGGTGACGCCGCCGAGGGTCTGGCCCACTTCGGCCGCCGCTACGACGATCTGGCCACCGAGGTCGCATTGCTCGAGGCCCGACTCGCCGCCGGCACCGACGCCCGCAAGACCAAGACCGCCGCCACCGCGATTGCCGAAACGTTGCCGACAGCCGCGGTCATCGGCGATATCGATGGGCTGACGGCTCGGCTGCAGGCCATCATCGAACACTCCGACGAGGCGGCCGCGCACGCCAAGGAGGAGAAGGAACGCACCCGGCACGAGCAAACCGAGCGCAAAGAAGCCCTGGCCGCCGAGGCCGAGCAGATCGCCAACGACTCCACCCAGTGGAAGGTCGCCGGTGACCGGCTGCGGGAGATCCTGGACGAGTGGAAGACCATTCGCGGCGTGGACCGCAAGGTCGACGACGCGCTGTGGCGGCGCTTCTCCAAGGCCCGCGAGGCCTTCAACCGACGCCGCGGGGCTCACTTCGCCGAACTCGACCGCGAGCGTGCCGCCGCCAAGGGCCGCAAGGAAGAGCTCTGTGTCCGCGCCGAGGAGCTGTCGGGTTCGACCGACTGGTCCGGCACCGCGGCCGTCTTCCGCGACCTGCTGACCGAGTGGAAGGCCGCCGGCCGCGCCCCCCGTGAGGCCGACGAGCAGCTGTGGCGGCGTTTCAAGGCCGCGCAGGACGTCTTCTTCGCCGCCCGCAATGCCGCCGCCAGCGAACGCGACCACGAGTTCGAGGAGAACGCGTCCGCCAAGGAAGCGCTGCTGCACGCCTACGAGCACATCAACCCCGAGGGCGACCTGGACGCCGCCCGCAGCGCCCTGCGCGAGCTGCAGGAGAAGTGGGACGCCATCGGCAAGGTCCCGCGCGAGCGCATGCACGATCTGGAATCGCGCCTGCGCACCATCGAGAAGAAGGTGCGCGAGGCCGTCGACGCCCAGTGGCGCCGCACCGACCCCGAGGCCATGGCCCGCGCCGCCCAATTCCGCGAGCGCGTCGCCCAGTTCGAGGAGCAGGCCGCCAAGGCCCAGGCCGCGGGCAAGACCCGCGACGCCGAAAAGGCCCTCGAGCAGGCCAAGCAGTGGCGCGAGTGGGCCGAGGCCGCCGAGGGCGCGGTCAGCCAGCGCTGAGCCGACCGCCTGGGTTCCCTTGTGGCCCAGGCGATCAGCACCTCGGGTGCGCGGTCGCGATCAGGCTCGGTGGACGGCACCGAGCCGGGAAGAGCTGATCGCGCGGCCGGTGGCCACCGGCATCGCCGGTCGGGTCGCCTGGCGCTGAACACCCTCCGGCGAGCCGATGCCGGATCTGGTTGTGGCCGACCATGGTTGGCGCGGTGGCGGGGCCGCTCTTCGGCCAGGGCTGATTGCCGCGCTCAGTTGAGTTGTGCCGGGGCGGGTTCGGTGATGATCTCGTGGCGGGTGGGGCGGTGGGAGCGGCGGTATTCACTCGGGGGGAGGCCTACTTCGCGGTTGAAGTGGGTGCGGAGGTTGGCGGCGGTGCCGAGGCCGCAGCGGGCGGCCACGACGTCGACGGGGAGGTCGGTGAGTTCGAGGAGTTCGCGGGCTCGGATCAGGCGTTGGGTGAGGAGCCATTGGAGCGGGGTGCCGCCGAGTTCGGAGTGGAAGCGGCGGGCCAGCGTGCGCTCGCTGAGGTTGGCGTGGCCGGCGAGGTCCGCCACGGTCAGGGGGTGTTCGAGATTGGTGAGGGCCCATTCGAGGGTGGTGGCGAGGCCGGAGTCGGTGGGCTGGGCGGGGACCGGGGACCGCAGGTATTGGGCCTGGCCGCCGGCTCGGTGCGGTGAGACGACGAGGTAGCGGGCGGCGGCATTGGCGGCCTGGGAGCCGAGGTCCTTGCGGATCAAGTGGATGCACAGGTCCATGCCGGCCATGGTGCCGGCGCTGGTGAGGATGCGGCCGTCGTCGATGTAGAGGACGCCGGGGTCGATGTCGAGGTGGGGGTGGCGCTCGCGCAGGGCGGCGATGTGGCGCCAGTGGGTGGTCATGCGGCGGCCGTCGAGCAGGCCCGCGGCGGCCAGCACGAAGGCGCCGGTGCACAGGGACGCGATGCGGGCGCCGCGGTCGTAGGCGACGCGGACCGCCTCGACCAGGTCGGCGGGCGGGTCCTCGCGGACGTTCGGGGTGGACGGGACGATCACGGTGTCGGCGCGGATCAGGTCGTCGTAGTCGTGATCGGTCAAGGCCACGAAGGGATCTCGCAGCGTGGCGTGCTGGGTGCCGCGGGGGCCGCAGAGCCGGAAGTCGTACCAGGCGGCCGGGTCGACGCCGAGGGGCGGCTCGTAGAAGACCTGGTACGGAATGGCCACCTCGAAGATCGGCATGCCGGGCGCGACGGCGACGGCCAGGGTTCCGGGACCGGTCGATTCCATGGCTCGAATCTAACGCCGCCGGGTGTCAGAAATCTAGCGCAGTGTGGCATTCCTGCCACTCGTGGATCGTGCCGCCGCTTCGCATAGTCGAAGACATGACCACGACGACCGACGCCACAACCGCACTCCCCCAACCGGATACGGCTCCCGACCCGCGCCGATGGCGGGTACTGGCGATTGCCGCGATCGCCCAGTACCTGGCCATCCTGGATCTGTTCGCGGTCATCGTCGCCTTCCCGGCGCTGCAGCAGTCCTTCGGCCACGCGTCGACCGGCGCGGTGTCGTGGACGTTGAACGCTTACACCATCGTCATGGCCGCCCTGCTGGTTCCGGCCGGCCGGTTCGCCGACGACACGGGCCGCAAACGCGGATTCCTGCTCGGCATAGCACTTTTCGGGCTGGCGTCCATCGCCTGCGGCCTCGCCCCCAACCTGGCCGTCCTGATCGTGGCCCGCGTGCTGCAGGCCGCGGCCGCGGCCCTGCTCATCCCGACCGGGCTCGGCCTGGTGCTGCCGGTGTTCCCGAAGCGCGAGCACGCCACGGTCATGGGCATCTGGACCGCGATCGCCGCGGCGGGTGGCGCGAGCGGCCCGGTCATCGGCGGACTGTTGCTGCAGGCCGGCTGGCGCTGGATCTTCCTGCTGAACGTGCCGTTCACGGTGGTGGCCTTCGCCTTCGGGCTGCGCGTGCTGCCCGATATCCAGCAGCGCGCCAACCGGCGGCTGGACCTGCTGGGCGCGGCGCTGATACTCGGGGCCACCGCCGCCTTCACCACGGTGTTCGTGCAGGCCACCGACTGGGGCTACACCGCGCCGGGCACCCTGGGCTGCCTGGTCGCCGCCCTCGCCCTGACGGCCCTGTTCGTCCGCCACGTCCGCCGCCACCCCGACCCGGTGGTGAGCCCGATCGTGTTGCGGCACCGCCTGTTCCGCACCGCCACCCTCGGCGTCTTCTGCTACTACCTGGCCTTCGCCGCCATGATCCTGGAGGCCACGCTGTTCATGACCGAGGAATGGCGGTACTCGACCCTGCGCGCCAGCCTCGGAGTCGCGGCCATGCCGATCAGCTGCCTGCTGCTGTCGCCGCTGTCCGGCCGCTTCGTCGCGCTGGTCGGGGCGCGCGCCTCGGCGGCGCTGGGCGGGGCGGCCATCGCACTGGGCTGCGCCTGGTGGGTGCTGGCCAGCGGCTTCTCGAATTCCTATGCGGTGGTGATGGTCCCGGGCGCAATCCTCGCCGGGGCCAGCACCGCGCTGCTGCAACCGCCGCTGTTCGGCGCCTCGACCCTGCTGCCCGCCGACCAGATCTCGCTCGGCTCCGGCACCCTGATGATGGCCCGCCAGACCAGTTCCGCCCTCGGCGTCGCCGTCCTGACCGCCATCCTCGGCGACGCCGCCCACCGCACCATGACCGAGTTCCGCGCGGGCTGGCTGTACATGGTGGCGGCGGGCCTGGCCGCCATGGTCGCCGGACTCGCCTACCGCCCCGACCGCGCCGCCGCCTGACCTCGCCCGCTGGTACGAAAAAGGCCCGGTGGCAACCGAATTCGGTTGCCACCGGGCCTGTATCGAAGGTTCAGTCCTCGCCGAAGAGGCGGCGGCGCTGCTGTTCCTCGGCCTTGGCCTCGGCCAGGCGGCGCTGTTCCTCGGCGGCCAGATGCACCGAGGTGCGCGCCCACACCACCCGGACCCAGTGGAAGGTCAGCACGACGATGGCGATGGTCGCCACGATCAGGCCGATGCCCGGGCCCGCACCGTGGTAGTTGCCGATGCCCGGGGTCTGGCGGTGCCAGATGGACAGCACGCCGAACACGCTGCCGATGGCCGACCCCGCGACCGCGATCCAGGCCAGCAGCCAGCGGCGGGTGATCAGCGCCAGTACCGAGAAGCCGATGCCGAACACCACCACGAACCAGACGAAGACCCGCGAGGGCAGGCCGATGTGGTCGGCCTGGGCGACCGTGTCGTACAGCAGCACGTCGAAGCCGCGGGTCTTGCCCGCGTGCGGCAGCACCAGCGACGCGAGCAGCACGAACACCGAACCGGCCACGACCATGGCACGCACGCCCGGGTCGATCTCGCCGGCGATCTTGCGTTCGACGGCCTCGAGGTCCGCGCGGAACTGCTCGAAGTCCTGACTGTTCTCGGCGGCCTGCATGCTCTCCTCGTTCGCCTCGGGCGTCGCTTCCGACGCCGGTTCCGATTGTGCTGCTTCGTCTTCCGGATGCTCCGGCCGGTCACGAGGCTCGTCCGGGCCGGTGGGCTGCTGCTCGGTCATACCACTCGAGATCCTTGCTGACGGCTAGCGCTCCCGCGCCGGGGATGTGGTCAGGCGGTGTGCGAGGGGTACCCGTGACGGATCGATCCCTCGCACGTACTCCAGCGATCCTGCCCTATGACGCTGTGTAGTTGACAGCGACCCCACCATTTGCTGCGCGAGGTCGCGCCGACCGCTCGGTCGCCGCGGGCCGGACTACTCGCCGCAGGCCGGTCCGCAGCCCGCGGCCACGGTCTCGACCACGACCGGCGCGCCGATACTCGGCAGGCCCAGGCCGACGCCGATCGGCGCGGTCTTGGGGGTGATGCCACGCTCGTGCGCGTCTCCGGCACGGGTGCGGCGGTGGGTGAGCACCTCGCCATCGGCGATCAGGTAGTGCGGTGCCGCACCGGTGACATCGACGGTGATCACATCGCCGGGCCGAATCTCGGTGCCGGGAGCCGGATCCACGGGCGGGCGGAAGTGCACGAGCCGGCCGTCGCGCGCGCGACCGGACATCCGCGCGGTCTTGTCGTTCTTCTTGCCCGCGCCCTCGGCGACCAGCAGCTCGACGGTCGAGCCGATCAGCGCCTGATTGCCCTCCAGCGAAATCTGCTCCTGCAGCGCGATGAGCCGGTCGTAGCGTTCCTGCACGACCTCCTTGGGCAGCTGATCGGGCATGGTCGCCGCGGGCGTGCCGGGCCGGATGGAGTACTGGAAAGTGAAGGCGCTGGTGAAACGCGCCTGCCGCACCACATCCAGGGTGGCCTGGAAGTCCTCCTCGGTCTCGCCCGGGAAGCCGACGATGATGTCGGTGGTGATGGCGGCGTGCGGCATGGCCGCGCGCACCTTCTCGATGATGCCGAGGAACTTGGCGCTGCGGTACGAGCGGCGCATGGCCTTGAGCACGCGGTCCGAACCGGACTGCAGCGGCATGTGCAGCTGCGGGCAGACATTCGGCGTCTCGGCCATGGCCTCGATGACGTCGTCGGTGAACTCGGCCGGGTGCGGGGAGGTGAAGCGCACCCGCTCGAGGCCCTCGATATTCCCGGTGGCGCGCAGCAGTTTCGCGAAGGCGCCGCGGTCGCGGGGCTCCTCCGGATCGGCGAAGGAGACGCCGTAGGAGTTGACGTTCTGACCCAACAGCGTCACCTCGAGCACGCCCTGCTCGACCAGCGCCTGCACCTCGGCGAGCACGTCGCCCGGACGCCGGTCGACCTCCTTGCCGCGCAACGCCGGGACGATGCAGAACGTGCAGGTGTTGTTGCAGCCCACCGAGATCGACACCCAGCCCGCGTACGCGGACTCGCGCTTGGCGGGCAGCGTCGACGGGAACGCCTCCAACGATTCGATGATCTCGACCTGGGCCTGCTCGTTGTGGCGGGCCCGCTCCAGCAGCACCGGCAGCGAGCCGATGTTGTGGGTGCCGAACACCACATCCACCCAGGGCGCCTTCTTGACCACGGTGTCGCGGTCCTTCTGTGCCAGGCAGCCGCCGACGGCGATCTGCATACCGGGGCGGTCGGCCTTGATGGGCGCGAGGTGACCGAGGGTGCCGTACAGCTTGTTGTCGGCGTTCTCGCGCACCGCGCAGGTATTGAAGACGACCAGGTCAGCGGTATCGCCGGCCACGGCCTTGACGTAGCCGGCGTCCTCGAGCAGACCCGAGAGCCGCTCGGAGTCGTGCACGTTCATCTGGCAGCCATAGGTGCGGACCTCGTAGGTCCGGGCCGGGGAATTCACCCAACCAGGGTAATAGGTGCCCGGCGCAGGCCATAAACGCCGTCCGTGCTGGGTGACCCGGGTCTTGCGTGCGGAACGGTAACGGCCCGGCGGATGGTCGTGGAATTGTCGGCGAATCATCGTCCGACCGGGCGATGGTGGTCTCAGCAGCATCAATCGCTGGTTACGCGGGGGTGTCGAGTCCCGGCGTAGTTCGGGCCGCCCGGGCAAAGACAAGCATTTCGGCCACGACATGATTAGGGTCACTGGTCATGACCGACGTGGCCGATTCCATCAGCACTCCCGCGCCGATGATCTCGATGCGGAATGTGGACAAGCACTTCGGCTCGCTGCACGTGTTGCGTGACATCAATCTCGAAGTGCCCAAAGGGCAGGTCGTGATCGTGGTGGGGCCCTCCGGCTCCGGCAAGTCGACCCTGTGCCGAACCATCAACCGGCTCGAGACCATCGACGCCGGTGAGATCGCCGTCGACGGCGTGAAACTGCCCGACGAGGGCAAGGCCCTCGCGAAGCTGCGCGCCGATGTGGGGATGGTGTTCCAGCAGTTCAACCTGTTCGCGCACAAGACGATTCTCGAGAACGTGATGCTGGCGCCGGTGAAGGTGCGGCGTGTCGACAAGACCAGGGCGCGCACCCGGGCACTGGAACTGCTCGACCGGGTGGGCATCGCCGATCAGGCCGGCAAGTATCCGGCGCAGCTGTCGGGCGGTCAGCAGCAGCGCGTGGCCATCGCGCGGGCGCTGGCCATGGACCCCAAGGTGATGTTGTTCGACGAGCCGACCTCCGCGCTCGACCCGGAGATGGTGTCCGAGGTGCTCGAGGTCATGGTCGGGCTGGCGAAGGAGGGCATGACCATGCTCGTCGTGACCCACGAAATGGGCTTCGCGCGGCGCGCGGGCAATCGGGTGCTGTTCATGGCCGACGGGCAGATCGTCGAGGACACCGAGCCCGAATCCTTCTTCACCGCACCGAAATCGGATCGCGCCAGGGACTTCCTGGGCAAGATCCTCTCCCACTGACTCCACTCCACTAGGGAACTCTCCCGCACTCCACAAGAGAACAGGACGTTCGATGAGGATCAACCACGCAATCCGGATCGCCGCCGGAGTGGCTGCCCTGGCGCTCGCCGTCACCGCATGCGGCGGCGGCAGCAACAAGACCGCCAGCCAGCACGCGGCCGACGGCAAGCTCACCATCGGCATCAAGTTCGACCAGCCGGGCCTGGGACTGCTCAACAAGGACGGCAGCTACAGCGGTTTCGACGTCGACGTCGCCAAGTACGTGGCCGACAAGATGGGCGTGAAGCCGGAGAACATCACCTTCAAGGAATCGCCGTCGGCGCAGCGCGAGACGCTGATCCAGAACGGGCAGGTCGACTTCATCGTCGCTACCTACTCCATCACCGACGCCCGCAAGCAGAAGGTCGACTTCGCGGGCCCGTACTTCGTGACCGGGCAGTCGCTGCTGGTGCGGTCGGACAACACCGACGTCACCGGGCCGGAATCGCTGACCGGCAACAAGAAGCTGTGCTCGGTCAAGGGCTCCACCCCGGCGCAGAACGTGAAGGACAAGTACGCCAAGGAAGTTCAGCTGCAGGAGTACGACACCTACTCGCTGTGCGTGGAGGCGCTGAAGTCGGGCGCGGTGGACGCGGTCACCACCGACGACATCATCCTGCGCGGTTACGCGGCGCAGTCGCCGGGTGCGCTGAAGGTGGTCGGCAAGACCTTCTCCGTCGAGAACTACGGCATCGGCGTGAAGAAGGGCGACACCGAATCGCGCGGCAAGATCAACGATGCCATCGACACCATGATCACCTCCGGCGCGTGGAAGGCGGCACTGGAGAAGGAATTCGGCAGCACCGGCTTCCAGATCCCGGAACCGCCCAAGGTCGACCGGTACTGATTCGCGGGCGCGCCGGGTGATTTCACGCTTTGATTCGCGAAATCACCTGCCGCGCTTCGTCTTCCGATCGGAGGAATGGGGCAGTCGTGTTCGACATGATCTCCAACTATCACACCAAACTGCTCGACGCGTTCTGGGTGACGATCAAACTGACGCTGTATTCGGCGTTCGTCGCGCTGATTCTCGGCACCGTCGTGGCGGCCATGCGGGTGTCGCCGACCCCGATCGCACGCTGGATCGGCGCGCTGTACGTCAACATCATTCGCAATACGCCGCTCACGCTGATCATCGTGTTCTGCTCACTGGGCCTGTACCAGACCCTCGGGTGGCGGCTGGCCGCCGAAGGACCGAACAGCATCGCGGAGAACAGCTTTCGCTTCGCGATCGTCGGGTTGAGTATCTACACGGCAGCTTTCGTGTGCGAGTCGCTGCGCGCGGGCATCAACACGGTGCCGTTCGGGCAGTCGGAGGCGGGACGTTCGCTGGGGCTCACCTTCGGGCAGAATCTGCGGATCGTGGTACTGCCGCAGGCGTTCCGGGCGGTCATCGCACCGCTGGGCAGTGTATTCATCGCCTTGACCAAGAACACGACCATCGCCTCGGCCATCGGCGTCGGTGAGGCCGCGCTGCTCATGTCGGAGATGAACGAGAACGAGGCGGCGCCGCTCAGTGTCGGCGCCATCTTCGCGCTCGGGTTCGTCATCCTGACATTGCCGACCGGTCTGTTCTTCGGCTGGCTGGCCAAGCGATTCGAGGTGGCGCGATGACTGCGGCGTCCGTGCTCTACGACGCGCCGGGACCCCGCGCGCGGCTGCGCTACCGGATCTACTCGGTCGTCTTCATCGCGGCTGCGGTGGCAGCGGTCTGGTTCGTGTATCACGGACTGGCCGACAAGGGGCAGTTCACCGCCGACAAGTGGAAGCCCTTCACCGAGAGCGATACCTGGCGTACCTACCTTCTGCCGGGTCTGCGCGGCACCCTCGAGGCGGCGGCGCTGTCTATCGTGCTCGCGCTGGTTCTCGGAATGGTGTTCGGCATTCTGCGACTGTCGGACCATCGCGCAGTGCGCTGGTTCGCCGGTGTGGTGGTGGAGATCTCGCGGGCCATTCCCGTGCTGATCCTGATGCTGTTCCTGTTCACCCTGTTCGCCCAGCAGAACGTCTTCCCCTCCGACCAGCTGGCGCTCGCGGCCGCGGTGGCGGCGCTGACCATCTACAACGGATCGGTCATCGCCGAGATCGTGCGCTCGGGCATCCGTGCGCTGCCCCGGGGACAGACCGAGGCCGCCGTCGCCCTGGGCATGCGCAAAACCCAGGTGATGGTGACCATTCTGCTGCCGCAGGCCGTCACCGCCATGCTGCCGGCGCTCATTTCGCAGATGGTGGTGGCGCTGAAGGACTCCGCGCTGGCCTACCAGATCACCTATCTGGAAATCGTGCGCAGAGGCACGCAGCTCGGTGCGGCGGAAAAGAATCCGATCCCGTCGCTGATCGTGGTGGCCATCATCATGATCGTCATCAACTACGCGCTGACCGTGATCGCCACCCGCGTGGAGAAGTGGCTGCGCACCCGCAAGCGCGGCTCCCGGGCCGCGCTCACGGCAGGCGCCGTCACCCCTCCCCCGGGCATGGATGTCGTCTTGGCGGACCAGTCCGTACCCGGCGTGATCGGCGACACGCGGTCGGGGAGCTGACCGCTGACCCCGGTTCGGGAGCCGTGACTCCCGAACCGGGACAGGGCATTCCGGGAATGGTCAGCCGACCCGGGGACAATTACTCCATCCAGCTCGCATACTGGTCTCCATGAACGAAGACGACAGCGCTCGAAGAGAATTCGTCTTCGGGCTGTTCCTGACCACCATCGTCACCCCCCTCCTCGCCGGCCTCACGGCCTTCGCCGCCGTCATCGGAGCACTGGCCGTTTACGATGCCGCAGGCCGCCTCCTCGCCGCCCGCCACGACAAACCGCCCCACCCATCCGCACCCCGCATGGCCACCCCCCGTGCCCTCCGCCACACCAACCACCGCCACACCCGCCGGGCACTCTCCACCCGCCGCCCGGGTGGCGTCCTGCACTGAACGCTGTGCGTACGGCATCCTCAACCGTGACACAATCGAAGCCAGTTCTTTTCGACCCGTGGAACCCCTCATATCTGTAGTCGTGCCGCATTACCCAATCCTCTTTCTCGATATCGACGGACCATTACTGCCGTTCGGCGGACCGCCCGGGAATGACGCACCGGCCGAGCGGAACGCGGCCAACCCGCTGGTGACACGACTCGATCCGGCACTCGGGCCGCTGCTGTCCGCGCTCCCCTGCGAATTGGTGTGGGCGACGTCGTGGACGCACGACGCCAACCGGATTGTCGGTCCGCTGCTGGGATTGCCGGACCTGGCGGTGGTGGAATGGCCGGAACGCGCGGATGAGCAGGTCGACGAATGGTTCGGATTGCACTGGAAGACCCGGACCGTGGTCGAGTGGGCGGCGGGACGGCCTTTCATCTGGGTCGACGACGAGATTCGCGACCATGACCGGGAGTGGGTGTCGGCACAGCACGGCAGTTCGGCTCTCCTGTACCGCGTGGACCCTCGGACAGGGCTGCGGCGCAAGGACTTCACCGTATTCACCGAGTGGGCCGATGGTGGTTTCAGGTCACAGTGACCACACAT
This sequence comes from Nocardia sp. NPDC046763, assembly GCF_040645495.1. Lineage (NCBI taxonomy): Bacteria > Bacillati > Actinomycetota > Actinomycetes > Mycobacteriales > Nocardiaceae > Nocardia > Nocardia sp. NPDC046763. The sequence goes on from NZ_JBEYYI010000006.1 coordinate 348,954, forward strand.
GTGACGGCGTGAGTACGGGCGACGGCAATTGGTCTCGGGACTCGCTCTTCCGGGCGATTGAACCGGTTCGGGAGCCGGCTCGTATTCATCGGTGGGACGGGAGGACAGGTTGTTTCATCAACCTGCTTCATCACACGAAGTGGGACGTCATGACCACCAACGTCACCGATGACAACGTCAGGGATCCGGGCAAGAATATCGATTCCAGTGCGGTCGATGTGGGGCTGCTGGTGTTGCGGGTGTTCTTCGGTGGGTTGATGTTTGTACACGGCAGCCAGAAACTGTTCGGATGGTTCAATGGCGCGGGCTGGCACCAGACCACCGTGGGGTTCGAAAAGCTCGGGTATCACCCCGGCCGGGTGTTCGGCACGCTGGCGGGGCTGTGTGAATTCACCGGTGGCGCGCTGCTGTTCCTCGGACTGCTCACGCCGCTCGGGGCGGCTATCGCCATCGGCACCATGATCAACGCGATGAATGTGACCTGGCATCACGGGTTGATGGGCTATGAGAGCGCCCTGCTGTTCGCCGTTGCCGCGCTGACGCTGGCGATCGCGGGGCCGGGCCGATTCTCCCTCGACCACAACCGGCCATGGGCGCGCCGCGGCGTCATATGGGGCACCGCGGCCCTCGCCCTCGGTGTGGTGGCCGCGGTGATCACCTTGGTCATCAAGTGGTCGGGATAGGCGCCGTACGTATATCGACTGCGCCAGCTTGCCCAGCACGATGCCGGGGTCCAGCCCATGGCGTTCGCGTAGCATCCGTGACCTAGTTGATCAGTGACTCGGGGGTTTATGCATGATCGTCGAAACGTCCCATCCGATCGTGGACGCGGTACTGGATCAGCATCGCGATGCGGTCGGGACCCAACTTCCGGCCTACCGAAACCATGTGCTGCGCAGCCTCAATTACCAGAGCCTGTTGCTGGGCGAGCCGGTGTCCGATGCGGCGGCGCTGGCCTGGGCGATCCACGACCTGGGCGTGTGGACCGCGGAGACGTGGGACTATCTCGAGCCCTCCGCCGATCTGGCCGACGTACACGCGGCCGAGTTCGGCATCACCGACATCGACGCGGTTCGACGCATGGTGCTCGACCATCACCGCCTGCGTCGCAATGACAACAGGGTGGTCGAGACCTTCCGCATCGCCGATCGCATAGACGCCACCCGCGGCCGCCTGTACCGACCGCTGACCCGCGCCGACATCGACACGGTCGTGGGACAACTGCCCTACCTCGGCTTCCACACCTACCTGGCCCGCCGCGCCCTCACCTACGCCGTCGCCCATCCGCTCCGGCCACTACCGATGGTCCGCTGGTAGCCGGTCCCGGCAGCAGCGGCTCCGGGACCGCTACCCGCGTCCGGCCTCCGCCAATTCAGCCTTCACCACGGCGTAGGCCGTGGATTGAGTAATGCCGCGCCGGGCGAGCATGCCGACCAGGCGGCGAATTGCTTTCTCGCGGTCCAGATCCCGGGGCATAGTGCGGAGTTTGGCGCGGACCAGGTCGGTGGCGCGGGTGTGCTCGTCGTCGTGCGAGGCGGGATCCGATGGCTCGGCCTGGTCGCCGGGCTGCTCGGCCGCCCGGGGCGTCGCGGTGGCGGCCAATTCGGCCGACACCACCTGGTAGGCGGTGCCCGGTTGGTAGCCGCGGCGGGCCAGCATGCCGACCAGGCGGCGAGTGGCCGTGTCGCGGTCGAGGCTCGGGGACAGGGTGCGCAGTTTGGCCCGGACCAGGTCGGCGGCGGAATCCGCGTCGTCGGAAGCGGATTCGGGGCGTGCTGCGGCGGGCTTCGAACGGAGCGGCGGCACGGTGCCGGGGGCGTCCGCTTCGCCGCGTTGCATTGTCATTGTGGCAAGTTCGGCGGTCACTACGCCGAAGGCGGTGGCGGGGCTGTAGCCACGCCGGGCCAACATGGCGACCAAGCGTGCGATGGCTTTGTCGCGATCGACCTCCGGGGACAAGGTCTTCAGCTTGCGGCGGACCATCTCCGCGGCGCGCGCGTCCTCGTCCTCGGTGGTCACCGATTCCAGAGCTGGTTCGGCCTGCTCCGGCGCGATTCCCTTGCGGCGCAACTCCTCCGCCAGCACCTTCTTCCCTTTCCCGGCGTACAGGTGCCGGGAACGCACCCACTGCTGAGCGAAGGCGGCATCATCGATCAGTCCGACCTCGGTAAGCCGGTCCAGTGCACGCTTGGCCACCGGCACGCTGAAACCTCTGTCGGCCAACCGATCCGCGAGTTCGGAGCGACTTCGCGCACGATCGGCCAGCAGCCGCAGACACACCTCTTTCGCCTGCGCCTCGGTACCCCCACCCGCAGATCCGATCGATTCCCCGTGCCCCTCACCCGAATCCGGCCGCGACCGCCCGCGCCTTCCCCGCCCTGACGGCTCCGCCCCGCGCCCTCCCCTCCGATCGCGCCCCCGATCCGATTGCGCGTCAACGCGACTCGTCGAACGGCGCTGCGGGAATGCCTCCTCCCCATCCTCCGCGTAGTCCGCTACGGCCGCCCCATTGCCGGACCGATCCTCGTCGCTGCCGGTATCCGTCCCGGTGAGGGGCTCGGTATCGCCATGCCGCTGCCGTGACCGGCGGGCGGCTCCGCCGTCGGCTCGCTCACGTCGAGTTCGACCGGATTGTCCGGAGTCGGTGGCGGCGGCGGTGGCCGCGGCAAGCACCGCTCGAGCCGCACGCAGCTTGTCCTCCCGCGATCGACCAGCACCGACTGGTTCCAGATCGGCGGATTCGGCGCGGGTAGTGCTCGATTCACCGTCCCGAGTCGCGCTCGGCGCGGGTGGGTTCTCTCCGTCCGTTGGATCATCTCCGGCCCGGGCGCACCGGCCCAGCTGGGCGGCATGCGGCGTGGAGTCGTCGGCAGGCGCGGGGCCGATGGCGGACGCGGCCTGAGCGGAGCGGTTGCCGGATTGATGGTCCGGCGGCCCGGGGTCTCGGCTCGCATCGGAGGATTGTGGTCGCGACAGCTCGGAGAGCTTCGGTCGGTGCGACGGTGGCGGCTCGGGTGTGGTGGTCGCGTCGTCGGTGGTGCGCCAGGTGGAGCGATTGATGTCCGGTGAATTGTCTTCGGGGACAGGGTGATAGGACGCGACGGAGGTGGACGGGCCGTAGTTCCAGGTGCCGACGCCGGTGGTGTAGGGGTCGGCGGAGTCGAAGAGATCGTGACCGGGCTCGGGGGTTCGGGGCCTGGGAGCGGCGGGGCGGGACGCGCGGCCGGCGGCTCGGGCGGCGGAGGACTCCAGTTGGCGGCGGAGGCGTTCCACCGCTTCCAGGCGAGCGGGCCCCGGCGAATCAGGCCGGGGCCCTTCGGGTTCCCGAGGAGTCATGGATCAGAAGTCGGCGGGGGCCTCTTCGGCGGTGACGTCCGCGCCGATGCCGAGCTTCTCCTTGATCTTCTTCTCGATCTCGTCGCGGACATCGGTGTTCTCGAGGAGGAACTTGCGGGCGTTCTCCTTGCCCTGGCCGAGCTGGTCGCCCTCGTAGGTGTACCAGGAGCCGGACTTGCGGATGAAGCCCTGATCGACACCCATGTCGATGATCGAGCCCTCCTTGGAGATGCCGATGCCGTAGAGGATGTCGAACTCGGCCTGCTTGAACGGCGGGCTCACCTTGTTCTTGACGACCTTCACGCGGGTGCGGTTACCGACCGCGTCCGAACCGTCCTTGAGGGTCTCGATACGGCGAACGTCCAGGCGGACCGAGGCGTAGAACTTCAGCGCCTTACCACCGGTGGTGGTCTCGGGGGAGCCGAACATGACGCCGATCTTCTCGCGCAGCTGGTTGATGAAGATGGCGGTGGTGCCGGAGTTGTTGAGCGCGCTGGTCATCTTGCGCAGCGCCTGGCTCATCAGGCGGGCCTGCAGACCGACGTGGCTGTCGCCCATCTCGCCCTCGATCTCGGCGCGCGGCACCAGGGCGGCGACGGAGTCGATGACGATGATGTCGATGGCGCCGGAACGCACCAGCATGTCGGCGATTTCGAGGGCCTGCTCACCGGTGTCCGGCTGGGAGACCAGCAGCGCGTCGGTGTCGACACCCAGCTTGCGGGCGTAGTCGGGATCCAGCGCGTGCTCGGCGTCGATGAAGGCGGCGACACCGCCGGCGGCCTGCGCATTGGCGACCGCGTGCAGGGCGACGGTGGTCTTACCCGAGGATTCCGGACCGTAGATCTCGACGATGCGGCCGCGCGGCAGGCCGCCCAGGCCCAGCGCCACATCCAGCGCGATGGAGCCGGTCGGAATCACCGAAATGGGCTGACGCGCCTCCTCGCCCAGACGCATGACCGCGCCTTTGCCGAAGCTCTTCTCCACCTGCGCGAGCGCGAGCTCGAGCGCCTTGTCACGATCGAAAGCCTGTGGTGCCATCGTCTGATCCCCTTCTCAACGGGTGTGTCTCATGCTGTGGTTGGCGCCCACGTTAGAGGGCGGCACCGACAAGTTCCGACGACGAGCTTAGACGAACAGGTGTTCGATGCAAGTGACGCGCTGGGCGACACGCGAAAGACCCGATGGCAAACGGTCGGCAAGCGCACTGCGACCCGGCGCGGCTCAGGGCGCGATCGCGATCTTCTTGGCGTCGATGAGGCTCTGCGACTGCTTGAAGACCCGCAGCGCGGGCGTCACCTCCACATCATTGATCCCCGGCAGCGCACCCAGCCGTTCGGTGACATACCGGTAGAGATGCGCATTGTCCCGGCACACCACCGACACCGTCAGATTCGCCGTGCCGGTGATCGCGGCCAGGTACGCCACCTCCGGATGCCTCGCGATCGCCTGCCCCACCTCCTCCAGATGCGCCGGATGCACCCGCAGCCACAACAGCGCCCGTGAGGTGTAACCCATGAGTTCCAAGGCGAAATCGAGATCGAAGTAGAGCACGCCGGACTCGATCAGCTCGTTCATCCGCCGCGCCACCCGGGTCGCGCTCCACCCGGTCGCGGCGGCCAGTTGCGCGTACGGCGCGCGGCCGTCTTTGGCCAGGATGGCCAGCATCGCCTCGTCCTCCCGCGACAGCGTGACCGGCGTCTCCGGCCCCAGCGGATCCCACATGGGCGGCCGCGGCCCGAGTTCGGCCAAGTGCGCGGGCGTCAGCAGGCGGCTGTAGCGCGGCCACTCCTCGACGAAGGGGAACTGCCGCATGACCTCGTACACCGTCATGCCGAGCACCGGGGTGGCCCCCGGGATCATGCGCAGCAGCAATTCGTCCCGCCGCTGCATCGACCGTGTCCGCCCCACGCACATGACTTCGAAACCGGTGGTCAGCAAGGCCACCCAGCTCAATTCCCGCACCCGGGCCAGGGATTCGGCCAGGGCCACCGCCTTGGCGGGTGTGGAGGTGATGCGCATGATCCAGCGGGGTTGACCGAGCGGCACGGTGTTCACCTGCCCCGCGACATGGATGATTCCGCGGGTGCGCAGTGACCGATACCGCCGCGCCACCGTCTGCTCGGAGACGCCGAGGATCGCCCCCAGCCGCGCGAACGGGATGCGCGCATCGGTGACCAGGCCGTGCACGATCTGTTTGTCGAGCACATCCAGGACGGAGGAATCATCCCAGTCTTCCTCGAACATAGGAGGAATATACCGCATGAACCTCGACAGCTAGGTGGATACGAGCGGCTACCCCATGCTTGGAGACGAAATCGTTCGTTCTCTGGAGGTTCTCATGCGGAAGTGGTTGCCCCTCTTCGCCGCGTGCCTGGGCTCACTGATGCTGCTCATCGACGTCACCATCGTGAATGTGGCGCTGCCGGACATCGCCGCCGACCTGGGCACCGGGCTGTCCGGGCTGCAATGGGTCGTCGACGGCTACGCGCTGGCGCTGGCCGCACTGCTGCTCATGCTCGGTTCGCTCGCCGACCGATTCGGCGCGAAGCCCACCTATCTGATCGGCCTGGCCCTGTTCGCGGCGGCCAGCCTGGCCTGCGGCGTCGCCGGGTCGGCGGGCGTGCTGGTGGTGGCGCGCGCGGCGCAGGGCATCGGCGGCGCGGCCATGCTGGCCACCACACTGTCGCTGCTGCACGCCACGTACACCGGACGCGATCGCGGCATCGCCTTCAGCGCGTGGGGCGCGGTGTCGGGTGCGGCGGCCGGTATCGGCGTGGTGCTGGGCGGCGTGCTGACCGATCTGCTGTCGTGGCGGTGGATCTTCTTCGTCAACCTGCCGATCGCCGTGGTCGCGATCATGTTGTCCGCCTTGGTGTTCGGGCCGTCGCCGCGGCACGCGGACCGACGCATCGACGTCGGCGGGATGCTGAGCTTCACCGTCGCGGCGACAACCGTCACCTACGGCATCATCCGGGGCGGCGAGCACGGCTGGGATGATCGCGGGGCGGCGGTGGCGCTGATCGGCGGCGCGGTCGCGCTGATCGTGTTCGTCCTGCTCGAATCCCGCAGTGCGGCACCGATGTTGCCGCTGCCCATGCTGCGCAGCGCGGGCTTCACCGCGACGCTGATCGCCGCGGTCGGCATGAGCTTCGCGGCCTTCGCGTCCAGCCCGCTGGTGTCGCTGTGGCTACAGCAGTACCTGCACCTGACCCCGCTGCGGGCCGGGCTGTCGATGCTGCCGATGTCGGTGTGCGCCTTCCTGACCTCGGGTATCTTCGGCCGGTTCCTGCACGAGGTGGCGCCGAGGTGGACGATCGGCGGCGGCCTGCTGGCGATCGGCGCGGGCAGCTCCCTGCTGACCCTCATCGGCTCCGGATCATCCTGGACCGCCGCCATTCCCGGCTTCCTGGTGATCGGTGTCGGCGTGGGTGTGATGGCTCCGCCGCTGATGGCGGTAGGCATGGCCGCGGTCCCGCCACGCCAGAGCGGCACCGCCGCCGGTGCGATCAACACCGCGCGGCAGCTGGGCCTGGCGCTGGGAGTCGCGGTGCTGGGCACCGTCTTCCGCAACGCGAGCGATGCGCACCCGATGACTCACGGCTTCGTGGACGGCCTGAACTCGGCGACGCTCACGGCGGGCGTCTTCGGAATCATCGCAGCCGCAGTGGTTTTCGCCCTCTACACCCGCGCATCCCACCCAATCCCCGAGAACCCCGTCCTCGTCCCGCCCGAGCCCGCGACGGTCGCCTGACCGGGAAATCGAGATCAGGGAGCTCTCGCGGTGGAATTCGCCCGAATTCCCCGCAGTGAGAGCTCCCTGATCTTGTTGTCACCGGAGGGGGAAGCCCAGGGCGTCCTCTTCGGGGGTGCGGGGGCCGAAGATACGGCGGTCGGACTCGGCGATGGGGACGTCGTTGATGCTGGCCTCGCGGCGGGACATGCGGCCGTCGGGGGCGAATTCCCAGAGCTCGTTGCCGTAGCTACGGTGCCACTGGCCCTCGTCGTCGTGCCATTCGTATTGGAAGCGGACGGCGATGCGGTTCTCGGTGAAGGACCACAGGTCCTTGCGCAGGGCGTAGCCGTTCTCCTTGGCCCACTTGCGCTTCAGGAAGTCGACGATTTCGGCGCTGCCGGTGAGGAATTCGTCGCGGTTACGCCAGACGGAATCCTCGGTGTAGGCCTGGGCGACCGTCTCGGGATCGCGCGTGTTCCAGGCATTTTCGGCCGCGCGGACTTTGAGCTTGGCGGATTCCAGGTCGAACGGAGGTAGCGGAGGACGCATGAAGGAGACCTTTCGATTCGGGTGTGGAGTGGGCTGGGCACCTTGCCGGGACACGGCAGGGGGATGGACGGGTGTAATGCCGCCGGATGTGGGCGGAGTCGATCACCGAGGACGAAGTTGCCAGGCAGCACGTGGAGGGCGGATGCGCCCGGTATTGGCTAAGGGTTGGTCGGGGACAGCTCGGGTTCACCCCAGCGCAAGGGTGTGGCGTCCGTGATTTCGACGACTTCGGTGAGGGTGAAGTCGATGGCGCATTGGGCACCGGCGGTGAAAGCGGCTTCCTCCCAGGTGATCTCGGCGGTACCGGTGAGTTGCAGGGTGGCGCCGGTGCGCCAGTCGGGAATCAGGAGGCCGCAACGCGGGTCGGCGGCGATATTGCCGAGGGTCATGAACATGGAGTTGCCACGGTAGTCGGGCCAGCGCAGGCGGGTCGGGGAAAAAACCTGCAGGAAGCCGGGATTGCCGCCGCGATGAGAGGCGTCGGCGTTGCCGTCGACATCGGCGGATGCGACGAAGAACGCGTCGGCGCGGGCGATGAGCTGCCGCTGAGACTCGTCCAGCGCGCTGGCCCGGCGCACCGTCGGAGTCCCGCTCGCCGCCCACTCCTCGATGCCACGGCGGGAGATGTACTTCGGGCAGTTCGAATACACCTGCTCGGTATCGATGTGCAGCCCGGTCGCGGTGGGTGCGATCACACCATTGACGCGCATCCGCCGCCGCAATTGCGGCTGCAACGCGATCATGCCGATATGCCGTGCGGTGTGCAGTGATTCAGCGAGCGGGTCACCGGCCACCGGCCGCGCCTCGACCTCGATGGCCCGCTCACCGGACGCATGCACGAACCCGGGCGACCCAACCAGCTGACCCGCCCACATCCGCCCACCGTCATCGGCGGCAGCCACCACGATCATCGGCTGCTCCGCCAGGAATTCCGCTGCCGCGGCCGGAATATCGGCGCGAATCATCCGCCCGACCCGTTGCGCAATATCCTCTTGCCCCATGCGTCGCTGCACGGCCAATTCCCCAGGGTGATAGCCGATCCCGCTCGCCGCCACGGCACCACCCTTCGCCGCGGTAGTACCGGTGGTCACCGCACCGCCGCCGGTCTCTGCGCCACCAGCAGTCGCGGCACCACTTGCGGTCATCGCACCACTGGCGGTCACCGCGTCGGTGGTCGATCCGGGTTCGCCCGACGGCGCACCGGGCTCATTTGTGGCCCATGCCTTCCCGTCGTGGTGCGCATCGCGTGTCGAGATGGCGTTCATGTGAGCTCCCATCGGCCGCCTGCGGAGGTGACCGGTCTTCTCGGGTGAATTCTGGTGCTGGTGGCGGTATTCCGGATCAGAAGAAGCCGCAGGTGGGGGCGGTGCCGGCGGGGGCGGGGGCGTGGTCGGCGCCGGAGGGGGCGTAGATCTCGAGTCGGATGCCGTCGGGGTCGGTGAAGAAGATGCCGCCGGAGGAGGCGCCCTCACCGTGGGCGACCACGCCGTCGTGGGCGAAGGTGACATTCCGGGCCTTCAGGGCGGATTCCACCTCGCGGACCTGGTCGATGGTGTCGACCTGGAACGAGAGGTGGTGCAGGCCGGGAGTTTCGGCGGAGAACTCGCCGTCACTCTGCTGCCAGAGGGTGACCTGGAGTTTGCCGTCGCGGCCGAGGAAGGCGAAGCGCTGGGCGCCCTCGCCGCCGGCGCCGAGCTGTTCGAAGCCGAGCGCGCTGCGGTAGAAGTCCACCGAGCGATCGAGGTCGGTGACATTGAGGCCGATGTGCCCGGTGACGAGAACAGGTGCGGTCATGGAGACCCCCTTCGGAAGATTTAACCATCGTAGTTCCTTTTACAGGTTAGAAGCTAGCGGCGGTGCACGCTTGCCGTCAACCCCTATAGTTGGTTTTGCCGGTTAGAAAGGAGTCGTCGGGCCGATGCGCGCACTACGGCGGTTACCCTCAGGCGTGCCAGAACCACGCCCCCACCTCGGTGAACCGCTCGCCCTGGACCTGCTCAACACCCGCTGGATCGCGGCGAGCGGACCCCAGGACCTGCTCACCGACGTGTCCGGGCTGCGGGAGTGGCTGGCCGACAACGACCTCGACCTGCCCGCCGACGAGCCGACGCTGCACGCGCTCGTGACGACCCGGGAGGCGATCCTGCGCGCGGTCCGCGGCGAGACCGCCGCAGACCTCAATACCGTCCTGGCGCACGGCCGCATCCGCCGTTCCCTCACCCCGGACGGCCCGGCCGCGCTCCCCGAGGTCGCCGAGCCGGCCTGGCTGCCCGGCTGGCTCGCCGCCGACAACCTGCTCCACCTGCTGGCGAGCACCCCGGACCGCATCAAGCAGTGCGCGCACCCGCAGTGCATCCTGTACTTCCTGGACACCTCGAAGAACGGCACCCGCCGCTGGCATTCCATGGCGGCGTGCGGCAACCGCGCCAAGGCCACCCGGCACTACGCGAGGAAGACGCAGGCGGAGTAGGCGAACCCGCTGCGGCTCAGAACAATTCGTCGAGCAGACGGTAGTAGGCCAGCCGCGCCGGATCGGGATCGGGCAGGCCGTAGGCGGCGAAGCAGGTCTCCACCTCGCCGTCGCTGAAATCGTCGGCGAGATCCCGTGCGGCCAACTCCGCCACGCGCGGGGGCAGCCGCAGCCTCACGCGGATCTGATCACCATCGCGACTTCGGCACGTCGAATTCCGCGCACAGCGCCCGCCATACGTCGCGGGGATCCACCCCCGCCTCGATGGCCTGGGCGCCCGTCCGCCCCATCGACGGCAGTACATGATCGGTCAGCAGCACGTCTCCCCGCGCCGTCCCGAACTCGGTATGCAACAGCTCCTGGAACTCCGTCAACCGCACGGCCGCGAGCCTACGCCACCGCCCCGCGCCCGAGCCAAACCCAGCAGTGGCCGGCCACCGCCTCCGACGACCGCCTCGCGATGGCCGGCTGAAAGGACGAACACCCGAAACAACTGTCGCGGCGACCAGCCAGATCTCGACTGTGCCGGGCGCCTCCGTGGCGATCGAGTGGGCCACAGCAGTCGGCACGACCGTTCCGCGTCATCACCGAAAGTCATGACGGCGGGTATGGGTTCGACCGCCGCGTTATCCAGAGCAGGTCCGACAGACCAGGCCGCAGGGGACGTCGGAACTTCCAACCGGCGTCGCGACCGAAAGTCAGGCGGCAGGTGGGGATTCGACGGCGGCGTGGCAGATTTCGACCGGGTCGGTGACCACGGTGATGCCGGTGGCGGCGGAGTAGGCGGCGTCGGTGTAGGAGGCGTCGTCGAGGATGCGTTTGACGGCGTCCCGGATGGCTTCGGGGGTGACGGGGCGGACCAGGATGGAACTGCCCTGGCGGGCAGCGCGATTGGCGAGTTCCCACTGGTCGCCGCCGCCGGGGACGGTGACGATGGGGACGCCGGCCAGCAGAGATTTGGCGAGCAGGCCGTGGCCGCCGCCGCCGATCACGACCGAGGCGTGACGCAGGATCTCGTCCTGGCGGCCCAAACCGGCTGTGGCCCAGGGCGGGAGGTCGGCGGGCGGGGTGTCGAGCATGGAGACGGCGACCCGGACGCCCGCGCCTTCGAGGGCCTCGAGGGCGATGTCGGCCAGGCCCGCGGTGCCGGTCTGGGCGGTCGACGGGGCGACCATGATCAAGGGTTCGTCACCGGGCGGTAGATCCAGGATGTGGTCGGTCGGCTCCCAGAGCAGCGGGCCGACCAGGTGCGCATTGTCCGGCCAGTCGGGGCGCGGCACCTCGAGGGCGGGCAGGGTGGCGACCAGGCGGGCGGTCGGGCCCGGGTCCTCCGGTGGCAGGCCGATACTCGCGCGGGCCTGCTCACGTTGCAGTTCCCCACGCCGGATGGCCCGCGACGTCAGCCCGCGCAGCACCGAATCCCGGGCGCGCCCGCGCATGCCTTCCCCCGCGGCGAGCCCACTCCCGATGGGCGGCAAGCCCTTCGACGGCAGGTACAGCGGGTGCGGCGACAGTTCCACCCAGGGCAGCCGCAGCCGCTCCGCCGCCATCCCGCCCCCGACGGTGAGCACGTCCGACACCACCAGTTCCGGCAGCATGGCGCTCAGGTCGGGCAGGATCTCGGTCGAAATATGCGCGGCCCGTTGATGAACTTTGGCGCCCGCGTCACTGTCGTCGTCCTCGGCCCGGGGTGCGAGGCCCTTGAGCCGCCGCACCCCGATCCCGGCCTCACGGGCCGCGTCGAACCACCGCGGGCTGGTGAACAGCACCGGCTCATCGCCGGCCGCCAGCAACCGCTGACACAACGCAATCGCCGGAAAGGCATGCCCCGGATCAGGCCCGGCCACCACCGCTACTCGCACGGCCCCAGGGTGCCACACCCCGCTCCCTCTCCTCCCCGCGACTCCAGCGCACGGCTGAGAGCCGTCAACGTAAGGCACGCGTGGCCGGCCGGGCTCCCCCGCCTCCCCGCCACTCCAGCGCACGGCTGAGAGCCGTCAACGTCAGGCACGCGTGCCGGCGGGCTCCCCCGCCTCCCCGCCACTCCAGCGCACGGCTGAGAGCCGTCAACGTCAGGCACGCGTGCCGGCGGTCCGAATCATCACCTATTTCGGGGGTACCCCCGGAGTTACCCGGAGGCTTACGAAATCAGTTGTCACGTTGGCATCGAACGCGAACCTGCTCAGCTTGCGAAGTGATAAAGCTCGAAGGTCAGGGCGTGGGCGCCGGGGACGCCTTCCTTCGGGCCGGCGGTCATTTCCAGGACGGCGCGGGCCTGGGTTTCGGCCGGCTCGGCGCCGAGGGCCTCGAGGTAGCGGCGGTGGGCGGTGAGGGATTCGACGGCGGTCCCGAAGGTGTCGGTGACGTCCAGCCCGTGGCTGCCGTCCGGAACGCCGTACACGGCGGCCCAGCGCGGCGACCAGGCGGGCAGCTCGGCGAGTTCGGGATGGATCCATTCGTTGCCCGCGTCGGACACGGCGTCCAGGGCGGCGCGGCCGACGGCGCGGTGGTCGGCGGAGTTGGCGTAGCCGCGCGCCCAGGTGTCGCCGAAGTTGAACAGCACCACCATGTCCGGGCGGTGGCGGCGGATGGCGGCGGCCAGATCCCGTCGCAGCGCCAGGGATTCCTCGATCCGCCCGTCCGGGTGCCCGAGGAATTCCACCTCGCTGACACCGACGATCTTGGCCGAGGCCCGCTCCTCGTCCTCCCGCAGCGGCCCGCACTCGGCCGGCGGCAGCCCCGCGATCCCCGCCTCGCCACTGCTGACCAACACGTAGCGAATGTCCTTGCCCTGCCTGGTCCAGCGCGCGACCGCGGCGGCCGCACCGTACTCGATGTCATCGGGATGCGCGGCGATGACGATCCCGCGCTGCCAGTCCTCGGGAAGCTGCTCCATATCCTGCATTGAACACCAGCCGCGACCGCCCACACATGGCCGACGCGAACTTCGCACCCCACCGCCACGCGGGGTGTCACAGCATGGCGAGCACGTCCTCGAAGGCCGCTTCCGCCGCCCCGAGCAGCTTCAGATCCGGGCCCAGACGTGACTTTTCGATGCGAACCCCGCCGAAGGCACGGCTCACCATGCTGCGTCGGTGGACCTGGTCGCGAACCCGGTCGATGGCCGGTTCCGGGAGCGCGGTGAAGAGGTCGCCGAGCACCACGAGTTCGGGCCCCAGGATATTGACCACGTTGACCAGGCCCAGGGTCATCCATTCGAGATAGCCGTCGAGCCGGGCTTCCCAATCACCCTGCAGCTCACGGAGTTCGGCGACGATCGCCCCGCGCGGACCGTGCTCGGGCATGCCGAGGGCGCGGCACAGCGCCGCCTCACCCACCTCGGTCTCCCAGCAGCCTTCGTTGCCGCAGTAGCACTTTCGTCCGCCGGGCCGCACCGTCATATGACCGATCTCGCCGAGATACCCCGCGGATCCTCGCAACAGCGCACGCTGAGCGATGAGCCCGCCGCCGACCCCGACATCGGCCGAAACGAAGACCGCATCGGCGGCCGCACGCCCGACACCCCTGACATGCTCTGCGAGCGCGCCGAATTCACCGTCGTTGCCGACGGTGACGGGCACGTCCAGCACCGCGTGCAGCCGCTGCCCCAGCGCCACCTCACCCCAGCGCAGGTTGGCGGCGTGGTGCACCAGGCCGTCCGCCCGCCGCACCACGCCGGGAACACAGACGCCCGCCGCCACCGGCCGCATGCCCAGATCCTCCGCGAGCATGGCCGCCGATTCCGCGACGTGGGTGATCACCTCGTCCGGTTCCCGTTGCCGCCCACGCAGATTCCAGCTGTTGCGCCCCATGACCTGCCCGCCGAAGCCGACCAGCGCGATCCCCACATGCTCGACCTGCACATCCACCGCCAGCACCACCGCCGCCTGTGGTTGCGGCAGCACCAGCAGCGAGGGCCGCCCGGCGCCGCGCGCCAGCCGCGGCACCTTCTCCTCCACCACCCCGTCCTCGGCGAGCCCGTCGACGAGCATTTTGATGGTGGACCGATTGAGCCCGAGCTCGACCGCCAGCGCCGCCCGGGTGGCGGGGCCTCCGATGTGTAGCAGCCGCAGGAGGCTCGACCGGTTGAATCGGCGCACCTCGTCCGGTCGGGCGACGGTCATGGACTCGGTAATACCATTGCGCGGCTCACCAACCTGTAATCGCCACGCTCAGCGGCCCGTTATCGCCACGCGGCGTCTGGAGAGCGCGTCGACGGTCGCGGCGAGCAGCAGCACCAGCCCGGTCACGATGGACACCACCGCCGCGGGCTGCCGCAGCAGGCCCAGGCCGTTCGAGACCACGGCCAGCACCGCGCCGCCGATCACCGCGTCGGCCACCCGGCCCCGGCCGCCGAACAGGGAGGTGCCGCCGATCACGGCCGCGCCGACCGCGAACAGCAGGGTGTTGAGCCCGCCCGCCTGCGGATCGACCGAACCGACCTTCGAGGAGTAGACGATGGCGCCGACCGCCGCGCAGGCCGAGCAGATGACGAAAACGCTTGCCCGCAACTGGGTTACATTGATGCCCGCGCGCCGGGCCGCCTCCAGGTTCCCACCGACGGCATAGATGTGACGGCCGTAGGTGGTACGGGTCAGCACATAGCTCCCGGCTGCCAGCAGCACCAGCACGATCGGAACCACATACGGCACACCGGAGATCACGATCAGCTTGCTGGGTGAACGATTCACGGTGAGCAACGTCGTCACCACGATCGCGAACCCGCTGAGCGCCACCACTTTCGCAACCACCAGCGGTGTCGGGGACGTGACCAGCCCGCGACGCCGCCGCCGCAGATGCCCGCCCAGCGTGACCGCCGCATACCCACCGGCCGCCACCACGCACAGCACCCAGCTCCCGGCCGTGGACAGATTCCCGTTCGCCACCGCATTGAGCACGTGCGAGGAACTGATCCCCAGCACCCCGCCCTCACCGATGAGCTGCAGGATCACCCCCTGCCACGCCAGGAACAGCGCCAGCGTCACCACGAACGACGGCATCCCGATCTTCGCGATCAGGAACCCGGTGATGCATCCGATGGCCGCGCCCACGCACACCGCGAGCAGCATCTCGATCCACGGATTCGCCTGAAACCCGATGACCGTCAGCACGATTCCCAGCACCGAGAACACCACCCCCGGCCAGATCCGCAGCAGCCCCGCCAGGATCGCGGCCAGCACCAGCATGGCGTTGAACACGAAGAACACCGTGGATCCCATGCCGGTCAACAGGTTCCCGTTGTCCACGTAGTGCATGGCCAGCACCGCCCCCGCCACCCCGGACGCCGTGCCCGCCGACAGATCGATCTCCCCGATCAGCAGCACGAACACGATTCCGATGGCGATGATGGTCTGCCCCGCCCCCTGCGCCAGCAGGTTCGCAATATTGTTGAGCGAGAAGAACACATCCGACATCAGCGAGAACAACACCACCAGCGCGATCAGGCCCAGGATCGCGGGCAGGGATCCGATATCCCCGGCGCGCAGCCGGGCCGCATAGTCGCGCAAGGCTTCTCGCGTCGACCGCGTCGTGGTGTCGATCCCGAAGTCGGTGATGGCGGTACCCGGTTCGGCCGCCGCCGATTCCGAAACATTGGTCATAGCAGTGGCTTCCTCACAGCACCGCGGCTTCCGGCCGCGCCAAGCCCAGATCGCCGGAACGTCCGGCGGTGATCAACTCCACCACCTGGCCGGTGGTGACATCGGCGGTCCGCACCTGCGCGGCCATCCGGCCCAGGTACAGCACCGCGATCCGATCGGCGACCTCGAACACGTCGGCCAGGTTGTGGCTGATCAGCACCACCCCCAGCCCCTGTTCGGCCAGCCGCCGCACCAGATCCAGCACCTGCCGGGTCTGCGCCACCCCGAGTGCCGCGGTGGGTTCGTCCAGCAGCACCAGATTGCTGTTCCACAGCACGGCTTTCGCGATGGCCACGGTCTGGCGTTGCCCGCCGGACAGGGCTGCGACCGGGGTGCGCACCGATTTCACGGTGCGCACCCCCAACGAGGCCAGGGTGCGCCGCGCCGCCTCCTCCATGCTCGCCTCGTCCAGCAGCCACGGCTTGCCGCGCTCCCGGCCGAGGAACATATTGGCCACGATGTCGAGGTTGTCGGCCAGGGCCAGGTCCTGGTAGACGACCTCGATGCCGAGCGCCGCCGCGTCCTTGGCGCCACGCAGGTGTACGGGTTCACCACGGAATCGCACTTCGCCGGAGTCGGCGGCGTGGATTCCGGCAACACATTTCACCAGCGTGGATTTGCCCGCGCCATTGTCGCCGACGAGTGCGGTGACCTCTCCCGCCGGCACGGTGAGGTCCACGTCGTGCAGCACGTGCACCGGTCCGAAACTCTTGTTCAGGCCGGTGATCTGGAGCAGCGGCTCACTCATGTCTCTCGATCCTCAGGCGATGCCGAGTTCGGTGCAGGCGGACTTCACGTCGCCCGAGCAGACGTCGGAGGCCTTCACGAAGCCCGAGTCCACCACCTGCTTGACCTCTGCCTTGGTGATCAACTGCGGTTGCAGCAGCACCGATTTCACGTCGCGCTTGCCCTTGGGATCCTGACTCACGCCCTGCGCCAGGGCATCCGCGGCGGCCTTGTCGCCCTTGGCCAGGGCCACAGCGAGTTTCGCGGCGTTCTCGGCCTCGTCCTTGATGGGCTTGAACACGGTCATGTACTGGTCCCCGCGCAGCACCGCCTTGAGACCGTCCACGGTGGCGTCCTGACCGGTCACCGGCACCTTGCCGTTGAGGCCGTTCTTCTTCAGCACCGTGATCACCGCACCGGCCAGGCCGTCATTGGCGGCGACGACGCCGTCGACCTTGCCATTGGCGCCGGTGAGGATCTGCTCGAAGGTGGTGCCGCCCTTCTGGTTGTTCCAGTCGTCGATGGCCTGGCTGCGCACCAGTTTCAGCGCGCCCGAGTCGTACAGGGGCTGGAGCACCTGCTCCTGGCCCTGGTGGAACAGGGTGGCGTTGTTGTCGGTCGGCGCGCCTTCGATCTCGACGACCTGCGCGCCCGGCTTGTCCTTCAGCGCGGTGGCCAGCCCCTGG
The DNA here is from genome assembly GCF_040645495.1 of Nocardia sp. NPDC046763. Taxonomy (NCBI): domain Bacteria; kingdom Bacillati; phylum Actinomycetota; class Actinomycetes; order Mycobacteriales; family Nocardiaceae; genus Nocardia; species Nocardia sp. NPDC046763. Next base: position 366,093 of record NZ_JBEYYI010000006.1, read on the forward strand.
CCCTGCAGGGCGCCGACCTTCACATTGTCGAAAGACACGTAGTAGTCGGAGGATCCGCCGAGGTTGAGGCGGTCGTAGTCGATGGTCGGAATGCCGGCCTGCTTGGCCTTGGCCGCAACCGCGCTGCCCACCTCGCTGTTGATGGAGGCGATGAGCAGCACCTTCACGCCCTTGGCGATCATGCCGTCGGCGAGGGTGGAGAACTTCTGGACATCGCCCTGTGCGTTCTGCACGTCGGCGTCGAATCCGGCTTCGTTCAAGGCTTTCTGCAGCAGCGGCTTGTCGAAGGATTCCCAGCGGGCCGAGGTGGCGGTCTCGGGGAGGATGACCCCGACCGTCCCATTGGCGCCGCCGCCCGAGGGCGCGTTCGACGAGGAGGTCGTACTGCTGGAATTGGATCCGCATGCGGTGAGGGTGAGCAGGCCGGACAGTGCGAGCGCGGCGGCGGCGTAACCCCGTCGGCGTCCGGACTTCGTCGGCGGGAGCGCGCTTTTCGTCCTCATCAGGGTGACCTTTCACGCGGCGGTCACTGGGTTGCGACCGCACACACGGCATATGTTGTGGGCAACAACATATGCCGTGTGAGTCACTCATATGGGACGTTTCGCCAAATCGATGCGGCCCGGTTCAGGGCAGCAGAATAACCTTTCCACCCGCGTGCCCCTCGATGATGAACTCGTGCGCCGCGGCCGCCTCCGACAGCGGGAACGTCTTGGCGATCGCCAAATCCAGCTTGCCCGTGGACAATAGCGGCAGCAACTCACGCCAGGCATTGCCGCGGATCTCGGTGCCCGGATCGGCCCCGGGACCCATACCGAGGGCCTTGAACCCCTCCGCGGCCGCCCGATCGAACGCCACTATGGTCGCGATCCGGCTCCGATCGGCCACCAGTTCCAAAGAGACGTCGACAGCTTCCTCGGTGGCCACCGTGTCGAGGGCCACGTCGATTCCGTTGGGAGCCAACGCCTTGACGCGATCAGCCAGTCCGGGGCCGTATGCGACCGGCTCGACACCGTAGGCGCGCAAGCGTTCATGCCGGCTCGGCGAGGCCGTGCCGATCACCCGCGCGCCCCGCGCCACCGCCAATTGCGCGGCCAGCGCGCCGACACTGCCCGCGGCGCCGTGGATCAGTACGGCGTCCCCCGGCCCGACGCCGGTCGCGGCGAGCAGATGCACCGCGGTCCCGCCGACGCTGAGCACACCGGCCGCATGCTTCCAGTCCACATCCGCGGGTTTGGGCACGACCCGGGCGGCCGGCACGGTGACGGCGGTGGCGTAGCCGCCACCCACCGGCGCGATCACCTCGTCACCGACCGAGATCGGCCCGGCCGGCCCCTCGGCGTCGGGACCCACGGCGGTGACCACTCCGGCCACCTCCAGGCCCAGCCGGAGCGGCAGCTTGCTGGGATCGGTGCCGAACGCACCGCTGTAGAGCTTGTAGTCGAAGGGATTCACCCCGGCGGCCCGCACCGCGATGCTGACCTCACCCGGCCCCGGATCGGGCACCTCGACCTCGACCAGCGACAAGACTTCCGGTCCACCGTAAGCGGTGGCAACGACAGCAGTAGCCATGCCGCGATCATACGAAAAAAGGACCGTCCGCCCGGCTACCCGGGCGGACAGTCCGAAAGTTTCGACCGATCAGAACTTGCTCAGCGGCGACTTGTCCTTCGAGCCCGACACCGCCTTGTACAGCACGTACAGACCGAAGATGATGGCGCTGACCAGCAGAATCGGGAACAGTGCCTTGATCAGCCACCCGAGCACCGCGAAGGCGATCCACACCAGGACGACGACGCCGAGAATCTTCCAGAACATTCCTAACCTCCCTAGTCTCCGAACCGCCGTCCGCGCGATCCGACACCATCCATACTGCGTCGCCCACCTGAGAAAATCACCAGGTCAGCACCGAAATCCGGGACAGATCAGGGTTCTCCCCGAGTCCCCCGACCGGGGGCAGCAGGCCATGTTCGCGGGGCGGCGGCCCGCCGACCTGCGACAGCCCGAGCCACGCCCCGGGAAGGCCCGGCTCATAGCGATGCAGACAGGTCAGGGATTGACGCGGAAGCGCTGGTCGGCCAGATCGGTGAGGGCCTGGGCCCAGCCGTCGAGGCGGTCGGCGGCGTCGCGCAGGCCGACCATGGCCCAGCCGAGATCGTCGGCGATGGCTGCGCTCTCGGGGACAGCCAGCACCCGGGCCGCGGCCGCGACCATGCCCTCGAACTCGACGACTCCGCCGTCGAGGCGGATGGAGACGGCCTGGACGTGCTCGCCCAGTGGCGAATTCGCGCCGAGCGCACCGGCGGCCCGCTCCATGGCGACAACGTCCTGTGCCAGCGCGTGCAGTGCGGCGGCCCCCGACGCGGCTGTTTCCAGAGTGTCGTTGAGATCGTCCTCGGGAAGCCTGCCCGTCCGTGCGATCTGCGAGTGCAGTCCGTGCAGTGCCCGCTCGGCCCGGACCAATCGGGCGATCGACGCCCGCGCCGCGGACCGGATCGGCGGCAGCTTCCGAGGAACGAAAGCGGCCTGCGGCAGCGGTTCCCGGCGCATCTCCAGATACCGCCGGGCCGTCACCGCGGTCCCGGTAACCAGCGCCACCGCACCACCACCGACCACGACCACCGCCCACGCCGGTGCCGAAATCAGCACCAGTCCAATGGTTCCGGCCGTCGTCAACCCCGAAGCTGTTCCCAGCCGGAAACTCCGACGCCGTGCCCGACGCCGCTTCCGCAACTCACGCTCCCGCGGATCCGCCCACTTCCGCACGGCCACCAACGCCTGCTCCCCCACACCCCGCAACGTATCCGGCAGCCGCTGCGCCAACTCCTCGGGCTCGAACCCGGTGGGCGCCAACACGTCTCGCACCGCCTCGGTGGCCCGCTCCCGCCGCGCCCGCTTCCCCCGGCCGCTTCCGGCCGGACCGGGCCCGGCCCCTGGCCCGCCCGCCCCGAAGCCAGGCTGCGCGCCATCCGACCGACGGCCGACTTCAGCTGCAGCGCCACCGGTCCGACCACGCTGGGCGGAACGGCTCGTGAAACCCGGGCGAGCCGTGCTCGTTTCGAAGCCGGGCGGCGAAGCCGACGGCACATATGCCGGAGGTGGTGTCGCACCGGCGGCGGTCCGACTCGCCGCGGTGGACGGCCGTGCTGCATCGGTGCGGGCGGAGTGGCCGTCGGAACCGGTCGAGTGGGGCGGATTGTGCTCCGGCGCTGGGACAGTGCCCCTAGGCGGTGCGGAAGCTGTTTCAGGCCGGGCGGTTTCGGAGTGCGCGGGAGGCTGCGGGTTTGCGGGCGGCGGGAACGGGGAGGGGAAACCCGGGATAGGGTCCGGGGTTTTGGCGCGAGTGCGGCGCAGAAAACGGGCAGGGGAGGTCGCGGGACTGTTGTCGGCCCGCGATCTCCCCATCGTGCACTACCTTTCGCGCAGCAGTTACTGCTGGGCGGCCTGGCCCTTGTTGAAGTTGGGCTGGGCGGCCGGCTGCGCGGGCTGACCCTGCTGGATCTGCTGCTGGGCGCCACCGGCGGGCAGCGAGTCGCCGCGCATGGAGGCGCGGATCTGCTCGAGGCGGTTGTGGCCCGCCATCTGGACGCTGGCCTGCTGGACCTCGAGCATGCGGCCCTGGACCGAGTTGCCCGCCAGCTCGGCGGCACCGAGCGCGTTGGCGTAGCGACGCTCGATCTTCTCGCGCACAGCATCCAGGCTGGGGACGGCGCCGGGGGCCGACAGGGTGGAGTCCATCTGCTGCAGCGAGGCCGAGACCTGCTCCTGCATCTTGGCCTGCTCCAGCTGCGAGAGCAGCTTGGTGCGTTCGGCGACCTTCTGCTGCAGCAGCATGGCGTTCTGCTCGACCGCCTTCTTGGCCTGCGCCGCGGCCTGCAGCGACTGGTCGTGCAGCACCTTCAGATCCTCGACGGACTGTTCGGCGGTCACCAGCTGGGCGGCGAAAGCCTCAGCGGCATTGGTGTATTGGATGGCCTTCTCGGTGTCGCCGGCGCCACTGGCCTGGTCGGCCAGCATAACCGCCTGGCGCGCATTGGCATTGAGCTTCTCGACCTCGTCCAGCTGGCGGTTGAGCTTCATCTCCAGCTGGCGCTGGTTGCCGATCACCGACGCGGCCTGCTGCGAGAGGGCCTGATGCTGGCGCTGGGCTTCCTCGATGGCCTGCTGGATCTGAACCTTCGGATCCGCATGCTCCTCGATCTTCGAATCGAAGAGGGCCATCAGGTACTTCCAGGCCTTCACGAACGGATTAGCCATCGATTGATCCCGCCTCCATATGACGTGCCGCGCCCCGTAGCGCGACAGTAGTGCGCGACCGTCGCGCACCCCTGTTGTCCCTATCTCCACTGTGCAACGGCCGTTCCGGAGACTTCGGCAACAGCACGACGTCTCCGGCACGAAGCCTACAGAGAATTTATCCCTTTCGGCTCCACAGCACAGTGGTCACTTGGCAGCCACCAGCACCAGACGATCCGACTTCGGGGCCGGAATCACAATGCGGGGCCCGAAAGTTCCATCCGCGGCCAGGGCCACGTCGCCGTCACCACCCCGCGGGGTAACCTTCGCGGCCACCTTGGCGAGCCCAGCTTTGGCGGGCACTTTGCCGGCTCCCACCCCCGCGGTGGCCTTGTCGGCGGCCAGCGCGGTGGCCTTGTCGGCGTCGGCCATGGTGGAGCTCACGTCGAAGAGCACCTGCGCCAGTGGCACGTCCAGCGCCTGGCAGATGGCGGCCAGCAGCTCACTGGACGCCTCCTTGCGGCCGCGCTCGACCTCCGACAGGTACCCCAGACTCACGCGCGCGGAGGTGGAGACCTCACGCAGCGTCCGGCTCTGGGCAACCCGAGCGCGCCGCAGGCTTTCCCCGATGGCTTCTCGCAGCAGCGTCATCTCGTTCTCCTCACACTCGTCTCGCCGGACCCAGCGTTTGACTGGACAACGTCCGGCGTCGGCCGCGCGTTCCCGGCCTCGTCACTCGTCCCTGACGATGCGGACGAGCTCGGTGACCGCGGCGCGAACCGCGCCCACCCTGATCGTCCACCGGTCCCCCGACAACTTCAACCGAAGTACCTCGGTGGACTCCGGACCCGCTATACCAAGGAATACCGTGCCGACCGGTCGCCCGTCCTGTGGTTCGGGTCCGGCGACTCCGGTGAGCCCGATTCCCCAGTCCGCTCCGCAGCGGTGGCGGGCCCCGACGGCGAGCTGTTCGGCCGTGCTCGCGGCTACCGGTCCGTCGACTGCCAGGGTGTCGGCACTCACACCGGCGAGCGACTGCTTGAGGTCGGTGGCGTAAACGATCAGTCCACCCCGCAACACCGTGCTGGCGCCCGGAATTCCCGCGATGGCGGCGCTGAGCAGTCCGGCGGTCAGCGATTCCGCGGTGGCCACGGTCTGACCGGCGGCGGCGAGCGCCGCCACCAGTTCGGCGGCGGGCGCCGAGGTGACGAGCGGGTCGGGCGGAATGGGCGGAGCGGTCGCTACGCGGGACAGCGCGGCCTCGACGTCAGGCCGCACGGCTGCCGCCCGGCGACCCGAACCAGAGGCGGGCCGCTTGCACGACGTAGTCGAGACCGGTGACCACCGTCAGTGCGACGGCCACGTACATCAAGTCCATTCCGGCCGAAGCGAATCCGCCGGAGAGAGGTAGCAACAGCACGGCAATGGCGACGGACTGGATCAGCGTCTTGAGCTTGCCGCCCCGGCCCGCGGGAATCACCCCGCGCCGGACCACCGCCAGCCGCAGCAGCGTCACGCCCAGTTCGCGGGCCACGATGACGATCGTGATCCACCAGGGCAGATCGTGCAGCATCGACAATCCGATGAGCGCGGCCCCGATGAGCGCCTTGTCCGCGATCGGGTCGGCCAGCTTGCCGAAGTCGGTGACCAGGCCGTATTTGCGAGCCAGTTGCCCGTCGATACGGTCGGTGATGGCGGCGACGCCGAACAGCCCGGCCGCGATCCAGCGCCACTCGGTGTCGTGCCCGCCGTGGGCGAACAGCGCCAGCAGGAACAGCGGCACGATCAGGATGCGCAGCACCGTCAGCACATTGGCGATGTTCAGCAGTGGGACGACCGGCGGTTCCACCGCCGCCTCCGGGCGGGGCACGGGGGCGAATCCCGGACTCGCCGCGGGACCGGCATCGATCCAGCGACCCTCCAACTCGTCACGTTGCACGGTCACCAGCGCCCCCACCGGCCGAGACACCGGCCATGGTTTCCGGACCATGCCGGTATGTGGGGAAGCTGGATGTGCAACACACCGACAAGCCTATCGGTACGCGGGCCGACTACTGTGCACCCCATGACAACACGGGCACCTGACAGTGGTTCGATCGGCGGGCATGCGGCGGTCGCGCCGATCGTCCGCCGAGCGCGAACCTCTGACGTGCCCGAGATCAAGAGTCTCATCGACATCTACGCCGGCCGGATCCTGCTCGAGAAGAACCTGGTGACGCTGTACGAGGCGGTCCAGGAATTCTGGGTGGCCGAGCGCGACGGCCAGATCCTCGGCTGCGGCGCGCTGCACGTGCTGTGGGCCGACCTCGGCGAGGTACGCACGGTCGCGGTGCACCCGGACATCAAGGGCACTGGCGCGGGGCGGCTGATCGTGGAGCAGCTCATCGCGGTCGCGCGCGAGCTGGAGCTGGAGCGGGTGTTCGTGCTGACCTTCGAGGTGGATTTCTTCGCCCGGCACGGGTTCGCGGAGATCGAGGGCACGCCGGTGACCGCGGAGGTGTACGCCGAGATGTGCCGGTCCTACGACACCGGCGTCGCCGAATTCCTGGATCTGTCCTACGTCAAGCCGAACACACTCGGGAATACCCGAATGCTGTTGACGCTCTGACCTTCTCCGTATCCGTACCGACTTCGATCAGGAGCGAGAGCCCATGGCCGTCTTCGCCGTCCACTACGTCTACTCCGAGGCCACCGTCCCCGGCCGCGACATCCACCGGCCCGACCACCGAGCCTGGCTGAACAGCCTGGTCGATGCGGGCACCGTGCTCACCAGCGGTCCGTACCCGGACGGGTCGGGCGCGCTCATCCTGGTCCAGGCCGACGACCTGGAGGCGGTGACCACGCTGTTCGAGAACGACCCGTTCAACCGCGAGGGCCTGCTGACCGACAAGCGCATCGTCGAATGGCAGCCGACCATGGGCGCGTTCGTGTCCTGAACGAGATACCCCGGGAGCCCCACCCCGCCGATGCGGGGCGGGGCTCTTTCTTGCCGGGATTCAACGGGTAGTGACCGGTGTTCCGGCTTCGACCGTCTCGCGCCTGCCGGAGTCGGCGCTGCGGCGGATGGCGTCCAGGACGCGATGCATGTGCAGGCCGGTCTCGAAGGACGGGACCAGGTGGAGATCGCGGCGGAGGTCGCCCGCCAGACGGTCGTAAAGCCTTGCCACGTTGCGGGATTCGATCGGCAGCGTCGCGAAGGGTCCGACCTCCTCGGGGGTCAGGTCCTGCCACGCGCCGCCCGGGCCGTTGGAGCCCAGCAGGCGCAGGTCGCTCATCTGGATGCCACCCGCTCCCGAGGGGCCGTCGCTGACAAGCACCAGATCGCCGTCGGTGCCGGCGATTTCGATGCGGGTGCGGCCGTCGGTGACCTTGCCGTCGTGAATGTGGGCCGCTACCGGTATGCCTGTCTCGGTGCGGCCGGTCAGCAGCAGGTGGTCCGGGCTGGTGACCGATACCCGCTCGCCGGTTTCGTCGATGATGGTGAGCGGGTGGCGGATCGCGAGCTCGGCCGAGACCTCGGTGAGCGGGCCGACCAGGGATTCGACGGTCGCGAGGGTGTGGCCGCCCGCGACCTCCAGCATTCCCGCGCCGTTCTCGCGGTCCAGGGTGTAGGCCGCCCACTGCGGGATGCGGCCGCCCGCGCCCTTGCCGCGGGCCGCATAGACCGTGACCGAAACCACCTTGCCCACAAAGCGACTGTTGACCATCAATGCACCGGCTCGCTGGACGGCGGGGGCGAGCCCGGCCTGCAGTCCGACGACGTGCAGTCCGGGAGCAGCGGCGGCCGCGGCCACGATGGCCTCGGCTTCGGCGGTGGTCCGGGTGAGCGGCCATTCGGAGTAGACATGCTTGCCCGCGGCCAGTGCGGCGCGGATCAGTTCGGCGTGCGCGGGGACCTTCACGGTGATGACGACCAGGTCGACGTCGGGATGTTCGGCGAGCTCGCGTGCGTCGGTGAAGGCATGGTCCGCGCCGAACACGCGGGCGGCGCGTTCGGCACTCTCGCGCCGGCTGGTGCCGACCGCGGTCAGCTCGTAGTCCGGCAGGGCGCGCAGGGCCGGGATGTGGGCGCGGGAGGCCCAGCCACGGTCCGGGTTCGCGCCGATGATTCCCACTCGGATGCGGTCCGACATCACTCACTCCTCCATTAAACGGACTCGATGCGTCCGCTTTGGACGCTAGTCAAACGGACCCGGAAAGTCCACTTTTGCTAGAGTCCGGCCATGACCGCCGTCGATCGCCTGCTCGCCCGGGATGCCGCGCCGACTCCCCGCGCCGATGCCCGCCGCAATCTCGAACGGCTGGTCACGGCCGCGCGGGCGGCGGTGGCGGAGGTCGGGGTGGCGGTCACCGCACAGGAGATCGCGCAGCGGGCCGGGGTGGGCAAGGGGACCTTCTATCGGCGGGTACCCTCGCTCGACGCACTGCTGACGGCGGTGCTGGAGGAGGTCCTCGACGAGGGCATCGCCGCCGCCGACCGCGCCCTCGCCCAACCGGATCCATGGCAGGGATTCACCGAATTCGCCGCCGCGTACGTGGGTTTGCGGGCGGAGAGCTGCGGGGTCAACGACGCGTTGGGCGGCGCGGGCAGTGGCGAGGTGGACCGCTGCATAAGCGATTTGCGCGACCGGCTGCGCGAATTGGTCGGCAGGGCACAGCGGAACGGCTCGATGCGCGGCGATACCGCCTGGGAGGACGTGGCTTTCGCACTGGCCGGGGTCGGCACCGCCGATCACACCGTCGGCCTGCGGGCCGCCCCGGACCAGTGGCAGCGCACGCTGCGCATCGTGCTGGACGGGCTGTCCGCACGACGGTGACCATCGGACCGGCGGTGGCGCAACCCGACCGACGGTCTACCGTCGATCCCGTGCGATCGGATGATGCCACGGCTCTGTCCAGGTTCCGCGCCGCCCGGGTGGCCCGGCTGGCCACCGCCGATACCACCGGCGTGCCGCACCTGGTGCCCGTCACGTTCGCGGTCTCCCCCGCCGATTCGCCGCTGCTGGTGGTGATCGCCATCGACAACAAACCGAAGACCACCACCGATCTCCGCCGCCTCCGCAATATCGCCGCCAACCGTCGCGTCTCCGTCCTCGCCGATCACTACGACGAGGACTGGACCCGGCTGTGGTGGACACGCCTCGACGGCGCCGCCGACATCCTGCACGGCACGGTGGACCGTGAGCTGCCGCTCGGCTGGCTGGTCGCCAAATATCCTCAGTACCAAGTAGATCCACCCGCGGGGCCGATCATTCGGATCGCTGTCGACTCGGTGCGCGGCTGGTCGTACGCCTGATGACGTAGCAACTCGTCAGCATGTGGAGCAGGACGTAGCAGCCCGCATAGGCCGGCACCGTGATGTACGCGAACCACACCGAGTTGTCGGCGCGCGGCATCATGAACAGGCCGATTCCGATGGGGTGCGGTGAATCCTCCATGGGCGGCCGGTCGGAGAAGGTCCACCACCAGCTGAAGGCGACCAGGACGACGACTGCCGGGGCGAGCCAGGTCCAGCGGGTTGCGGCGGTACGGGCGTGCTGCCAGGCGAGAATCAGCAAGGGCACGAACCACACCCAGTGGTGGCCCCACGAGAACGGTGACGCGCATGCGGCGGTCATGCCCGTGACCGTGATCGCCAGCAGCTCCCGGTGGGCGCGATGAGCCAGGGTCGCCGCGGCGAGCCCGAGGGCCACGACCGGGAGCAACGCGAGCAGCCACATCCAGGTCGGCGGCTGGAACACGGTCGCTCCGAACGCATTCGACGCGTAGCGCTCGACGTCGAAGAACCGCAGCAACTGCGCGAGCAGACCGTTGACGGACTGGTTGCCCGGCGAATCGACCGCCCCGACCCGGCCGGCGGCGGTGACCTGTCCGCGCCAGTACGAGTACGCGTCGCCGGGCCGGGCGAGGAAGCCGAGGGCGATGGTCGCCGCGAACGCCCCGGCCGCCACTCCCAGCGTCCGCCACTGCCGGGTGCAGACGAGATAGACGAGGAAGAACGCGGGGGTCAGTTTGATCCCGGCGGCGATGCCGACCCCGAGACCACGCAGCCGGGCCGCGGGCAGGCAGGTGAGGTCCCAGACGATCAGCAGAACCAGGAAGACATTGATCTGCCCGAGCCAGATCGTGGAGCGCACCGGTTCGAGCACCGTGCAGATCACCGCCAGCACCAGCGCGAACATCCAGGTGCGCAACGTATTCGGGTATTTCAGGCTGCGCAGGCAGCATCCGGTCAGCGCGATCAGGGCCAGTAAGGTCGCGGCCCACCACATCGCCTTGGCGGTGACCAGGGAGACGATCGTGAGCGGAACGAAGACCAGGGCCGCGAACGGGGTGTAGGTGAAGTCCATGCCGAACACGACCGGCCCGTCGTAGAGCCCGGTCCGGTTGCGGAGGGCCGCACCACCCGCCTGATACACCTCCAGGTCGAGCCCGTTGTCGAACAGGCCGTAGTACGGATTGCCGATGGGTATGGCGAAGATGTGCCACAGCAGTGCGGCCGCCATGAGGACGAGCCCGCCGGCCAGCATCCGGTTGGTCACACAGGGTTCGGTGCTCCGGCGACCGATCCGGGTGATGTCACGCTGCCCGGAGAACTCCTCGGCAAACTCCTTGGCCCCCAAAACCATCTGGCTACCATAACCAGTCCGGCCCGGCGGATCCTCTCAATCACGGTGCTACACCACGGTTCTCGCGGCGACACCGGCCGCGATCAGCTCGTGGGCGCCGGGGCGGTGGTGGTCGATGTCCCGCAGACCGCGGGCGGGCTGCCCTGCACCCGCAGCAGATCGCAGAAGGTCTGGGCGGCGACCTTCCAGCCGCCGTCGATCTGCAGCGCCGTGCCATGACGGTTGAGCAGCAACGGAATTCCGTGCTTCTTGATGGTGAAGGTCACCGCGGCCCGTCCGGGCCCGTCCCCGTTCACCTGTGAGACGCCAGCCGTCGCGCCGCCCGCGATCGACGAATGCGCCTGATTCTCCAGCGTTTCCGTGAAGGCCTGGCCGTTCTCCAGCAACGCCGCCTTCTGATCGACGGGGATGGAGCTGTCGAAGAATCGCTCGAAGGTGGTGGTGACGGCCTGCACCTCGGAGTCCGGAAGACTGCCGAGTACAGCACAGAAGTCGCTGCGCATTAACCCGGCCACGCCTACCTCGAGATCGCAACCGGGTTGAATCGTAAGCCCGGCGCAGGCAGTATCCGGTCGTGCTCCGCCCGCCGCGGTGGCCGTCCGCCGAGGACCCGTGAACGATCGGGCCCGGCGGTGACCACTCGGAGGCGTTCCACTACCGCTGTCACCCGCTGATGCGGGCGGCCGAGAAGATCATCGCCTCAGGCGAATCGGGGACGCTGCGGCGGGTCGAGACCGCACTGTGCTTCCCCCTGCCCAAGTTCTCCGATCGCCGGGCCACAGTGAGGCCCGGCGCCGGAGGCGGTTACAGGGAGCCGCGTTGCCGCAGGTTCCCCGTGCGGTCGAGCTCGACGACGGTGTCGATGCCGATCCGGTGCAGGAACGGATAGTCGTGGCTGACCACCAGGATCGCGCCACGATACTCGGCCAGCGCCTCCACCAGTTGATCGACGCTGGCGATATCGAGGTTGTTGGTCGGCTCGTCGAGGATCAGCAGCTGTGCCGGTGGATCGGCCAGGAGCAGGCGCGCCAGCGACACCCGGAAGCGTTCACCGCCCGACAACGTCGAGACCGGGCGTTCGACACTACTGCCGCGAAGCAGCAAGCGGGCCAGCTGATTACGGATCGTGGCCGGTGCGGTGGCGGTGGCCACCGCATGCACATTGTCGAGCGCGCCGACTTGCTCGTCGAGATTGTCCAGGCGTTGCGGCAGGTAGCCCACCCGGTCGGTGAGCAGGGTGCCGCGTTCGGGGTGGCGGCCGCTGAGCAGATGCTCGATCAGCGTCGACTTGCCCGCGCCATTGGGGCCGATCAGGGCGACCCGTTCCGGGCCCTGAATAACGATGGTGCGGTCGCCGTCGCCGAGTTCCGCGATACGGCGGCTGCGCGGCACGTCGGGGTCCGGCAGATCGAGATGGATGTGCTCGTCCCGGCGGACCCGCGTGGCCGCAGCGTCCAGGACATCCTGGGCGGCACGGACTTTGGCGTCGAGCGTGGTGCGCATGGCTCCGGCCGAGCCCTGCGCCCGGCTCGCCCGATTGCCCGCGAGGATGCGTGGAATGCCGCCGTCACGTTGCGTCGCGCGTGCGGTGCGCTCGCGCCGGGCCAGTTTGGTCTCGGCCTCGATGCGCTGCCGCTTCTCGACCTTCAATGCCTGCTCGGCGGTTCGCGCCGCCTGCTGGGCCGCGGCCTGTTCCTGCTCGAGGTGCTCCCGCCACGCACTGTAGGGACCGCCGTACACCTCGAGGGTCGCGCCGTGCAGTTCCGCGGTGGCGTCCATGCGCTCCAGCAGTTCCGGATCGTGGCTCACCACGACGAGGGTGCCCGGCCAGGAATCCACGAATTCGGCCAGCTTGGCGCGGGTTTCGCGATCGAGGTTGTTGGTGGGCTCGTCGAGCAGCGTGATCGGCGTGCGCCTGATTCGCAGCCCGGTGACGGCGATGAGAACGGCCTCACCGCCGGAGATCTCGCCCACATTGCGGTCGAGATCGGCTGCGCTGAAACCGATTTCGTTGAGCATCTCGTCGGCGCGGGCTTCGATGTCCCAGTCATCGCCGATCGTCTCGAAGTGTTTCTCCTCGGTGTCGCCGGCCTCGATCGCCCGCAGGGCCGCGAGTGTGCCTGCGATACCGAGCAATTGCGCGATGGTGTCGTTCCGGGCAAGTGTGAGGTGCTGCGGGAGATACCCCACATCGCCGCTGGTTTCCACCCGCCCCGAGGTCGGGGTCAGGATGCCGGCGATCAGACGCAGCAGCGTGGACTTCCCCGCGCCGTTCCGCCCCACCAAACCGGTGCGCCCGGTGGCGAACACACCATCGACCCCCGCGAGAGCGATTGTCCCGTCGGGCCATTCGAATGACAGATTCTGCAGCGTGATCGCCGCTTGCATGGATGAAGACATGTGTCGACAGACTCTTCCTGCTCATGGGATTACCGACGCCGCCGACACACACCAGAAATCAACGGCCCATTCCCGATTCGGAACGCCGAGCAGTAGGTGTGGTCGCAACGCCGCCTTCGAGTAGGCGGCTAGAGTCTGTCGACCTCGATGAGCATCCGGCCACCCTACCAGGGCCCGCACACCTCCATCCCCGTCGCCGATTGTCAGTGCACTGCCGGCAGCCGCCGCGACACTCCCCCGGTATCTTTCGAACAGGAATACCGGCTGAGCCAGCTGGTCACCCGGTACGGCCGCGTGATCGACGACCGCGATCGGGACGGACTCGGCACTGGGCGATCGACGAACTGACCCTCCGCACAACCTGGGTCGACGGCAATCAGGCTGTCGTGACCGCGGCACCCCGCTGACAGTCGTCGAGCTTGAGAATGAATCGGGGCAGGTGGGGGTCGGTGGCGGGCAGACCGTCCGGGTCGAGGTCCCACCACCGGCCGCCGTCGAACTCGGTCGGATCGAGCGGATAATCGCGGGCGCGGTCGCCGCGAATCACGTACCAGAGCGACACATCGATATGGCCCGCCGCCCGACCGACCGTCGTTGTCCGGGTGAGGAACAGCGGATGCTCCCCGATCAGGTCGAAGATCGGGTCGATGCCGAGCTCCTCCCCCGCCTCGCGTCGGGCGGTATCCCGTGGATGCTCGCCGGCTTCGACGTGGCCGCCCATCGGCAGGTGCAGGCCCGCCATCCGATGCCGGCCGAGGAAGATCCCGTGCTCGCGGGTATCGACCAGCACCACGTACGCGACCAGATGCGGTGACGGCGTGGCGGGTTTGACGCGCCGGAAGATGTCGTCGGTCGACGCGAGCCACTCCAATGTGGTTGCGCGGTGCTGCCGTTCGATGTCATCGAAGGGCGTGATCGCCGCGACGACATCCGCGACCATGGCGGTAGCAGGCTGCATGCCGGCGAACCTACCCCACGGGTACGACACCCAGCGGGTGCGTGGGGATGTTTCGCGCGGGAATTGGGGCGATCGTCGGCGGGGTTCGGGAGGTCTGCACCAGAATGGTTTTGGCGGTTAACGATCGGGGTCGGTGGGACGACATCAGGGCAGCTGATCCTTGTGGATCGCGGTCGGGGTGATTCGGGCCCGAGGTCAGGGGATACCTATGCGCAGCACACATGTCAGCCGTCGGCCGAGCGCGTTCGCGCTGGTAGGGCGGCGGGCGGGGGCGATCGTTCTCGGCGTCCTCACCTGTGCGGCCGCGATTGCGGGCTGCACGACGACATCGAAGGTCTCGCCCACCAGTCAGCCATCGGACGCGGCGACGGCTACTGCCACGGCGACTGTCCCAGACTCGGTACCCGAAACAACCCTCGTGCCGACAACATCGTTGGTGGCCGAATCTCCTGTCGTGCCGACCCAGGCTCCGTCGAAGCAGCCGGAGTCGAGCACCGAGCCGCAGGCCGGGACGACCTTTCCCGGTGAGGGCCTCACTGCTCAGCAAGCCCGTGACCTGCAGCAGGGTGTGGACGGCGGGCACCAGCCGTGGCGCCTGGATCGTGTCCAGGTCGCAAAGGCCTTCGTGCAGCAGCGATTCGGCTGGGCCACTGTCCAGGCCGCCGCGGACGGTCCGACCAGCGTCGTGGTCACCAATCAGGACGGCAGCAAACTCACGCTGCAGGTCAGTCAGCCGGTGACACAGGGCAGCCACGGTATCTGGGTCGTCGATAGCGGCGCCTGGGACTGACTCCAGCGGGAAGGCACTCGGCACGGCCGCGCGCAACTCGGCGAGCGCACGCGAATTTGTCGATTCTTGTTCGTACACAACACATTTCGAGTTGCGCATGGTGGGCGCGGCCGACCGCAGCCTGTTTCGGGAACGCGCAATCGGGAACCCGATGGAAGGCGCAGTGTACGAACCGGAAGGAGCGCGCTCCTATGCCAAGCAATCTCCACCCCGAAACGATTCACGAGCCGCCCGCGGGCGACACCGTGCCGACCCTGCTGGACGGTGTGTCGTGGCCCGGCTTCGCCCTGCTGCTGGTCGGTGTCATCGCGCTGGCCATGACGCCCGGTGACACCTGGAGTGGTCCGTGGGCCGCCGCGGCCGCGATCGGACTGATCGCCGGCGTCGGCTGGATCACTGTCGAACATCGGCGGTACCTGGCTCGGCATGAATCGCCGACGGCTGCAATGGGGACGGCGGGCCGGACGCCCACGGTGACCGATCGAGCCCCGGACCGGTCTGCGTCGGCTCGGGGCTCGCTCGGGGGTAATCGCCCATGATGATCGCTCAGCATGTTTGACGGCTCTGGACAGTACCGGCCCGGAGTGCCGCGGATCCGGACCTGTGGCCTGAGACACGCACACTGTCCAGTGGCTGTTGCCGCTGCCGCCCGGCGGAACGCGGGCGCGGGTGGTCGAGCAAGATAGGTGGCGATTTCCCCGAGGTACAAGGAGAAGCAAGTGCAACGCATCGGCGTGATCGGCGGCGGCACCATGGGTGCCGGCATCGCCGAGGTGGCCGCCCGCGCAGGCGGGTCGGTCCTGGTTCTCGAGCGCGACACCGCGGCGGCCGACGCCGCTGTCTCACGCATCGAGAAGTCCCTGGCCCGCGCGGTCAAGTCCGGCCGTCTCGAGCAGGCCGCAGCCGACGAGGCCCGCGCCCGCATCACCCTCACCACCTCGATCGACGACTTCGCCGACCGGGAGCTGGTCATCGAGGCGGCCCCGGAGATCGAGACGCTGAAGACCGAGTTCTTCGCCAAGCTGGACGCCATCGTCTCCCCCGAGACCATCCTGGCCACCAACACCTCGTCCATCCCGGTCATCCGGCTGGCCAACGCCACCGCCAACCCGGGCCGCGTCGTGGGTGTGCACTTCTTCAACCCGGTCCCGGTGCTGCCGCTGGTCGAGGTGGTGGTGACCCTCAAGACCGACCGCGAGGTCGTCGACAAGGTCACCGCCTACGCCCGCGACATCCTCGGCAAGCGGACCATCGAGTCCAAGGATCAGGCCGGCTTCATCGTCAACGCCCTGCTGATCCCCTACCTCTGCAGCGCGATCCGCATGTTCGAGACCGGCTTCGCCAGCGCCGAGGACATCGACGAGGGCATGGTCAGCGGCTGCGCCCACCCGATGGGTCCGCTTCGCCTCACCGACACCGTGGGCCTCGACGTCACCCTCGCGGTCGCCGAATCCCTCTACGCCGAATTCGGCGAACCGCAGTACGCGCCCCCGGTGCTGCTGCGCCGCATGGTCGATGCGGGCTATCTCGGCCGCAAGACCGGCCGCGGCTTCTACACCTACTGACACCGTAGGGACCGCCGCCGGGCAACCGGCTGCGGCGAACACATAGCGTGGTCGGCATGACCGGCAACGAGCTCGGCGATTTTCTGCGCGCCCGCCGCGCGGCACTGCGTCCCGAAGAGATCGGGCTGATCTCGCACGGCCGCCGCCGCGTGGCGGGGCTGCGCCGCGAGGAGGTCGCCGAGCTCGCCGGAATGAACAGCGACTACTACACGCGCCTCGAACAGGGGCGGGAGCGCCACCCGTCGGCGCAGATGCTGGAGGCCCTGAGCGGTGCGCTGCGACTGAACGAGGCTGTGCGCGAGCACCTCTACCGCCTCACGGGGGTGGCCCCGCCCGCGCGGCGGCCGAGCCCGGACGAGACGGTCAGCCCCACGCTGCGCCGCATCGTCGACGACTACCCGGCCGCACCGGCCCTGGTGCTGAATCCGGCCATGGACATCCTCGCCGCCAATGCCATCGCCGGCGCGTTCTTCTCCGGATTCCCGTGCGTCGACAATCTGGCCCGCATGACATTCCTCGAACCGGCCGCTCGCCGATTCTGCGCCGACTGGACGTGGACGTGTCAGGCCATGGTCGCGGGCTTCCGGCAGGCGGGGGCGTTGAATCCGGATGATCCGCGCCTACGTCGCGTGATCGCCGAACTCACCACAGCCAGTACCGAATTCGCCGAACTCTGGCATTCCTACACGCTGTGCACCGCGACGACCGAGCCCCGGGAGTTCTGCCACCCCGAGGCCGGTCAGCTGTTCCTGACGTATGAGTCCTTCGACGTGCGCGCCGCCGCGGGCCAGCGGCTGATGGTCTATCAGGCCGAGCCCGGCAGCCCGACCGCCGCGCGCCTGGCTCGCCTGCGTGCCTGGGTGTAGCGCACCCAGGCAACCGACCGGTTCTGGTACCTAGCATGACCGACCGTGAAGCCATTCCCCCACACGCACACTCGGCCGCCTCGGATCGCCGCGGCGGGCGCGACCCTGCTCGCGGTGGCAGCCGCCGGTCTCGCCGCGCCGGGAACCGCTCGGTCCCAACCGGTTTCATGCCCCGCCGTCACCGTATCGACCGTTGCCACCGCGGTGATCCCGTTCGTCGACTGGGCCGAGAACCTCGGATTCGACGCGCAGGGCAACCTGTGGGTCGCACGGCTGTACCGGAATGAAGTGCAGCGCTATGACAGCGCGGGCCGGGTTACGGCGACCGTCCCGGTCACCTCGCCCGGCGCGATCCGCCTCGGACCCGATCAGCTGCTGTATATCGTCTACGGCGACAACTCGGTGAACCTGCTGCCCGGCCATCACGACAGCGGTGTCGTCCGTTTCGACCCGACCGCCGCCACACCGGTTCCCGAGACCTTCGTCGACGGCCTGAGCATGGCCAATGGTGCGGCCTTCGACGCCGAGGGCAACCTGTACGTCGCCGACACCGGGTCCGGGGTGGTCCGGGTCCGGCGCGATGGCACCGTCGATACCGAGTGGTCGGCGCAGGCGAAGATATTCGGCGTCAACGGCATTGCCGTCCACGATGATTCGATCTACACGACGGTCTACCTCACCCCGCAGGGCCGGCTCGTCCAGATCCCGCTCGCCGACCCGTCCCGCCAGAGCACCACCACGGACACCCCACTCGCCGACGACCTGGCTGTCGGCCCGGGCGGATTTCTCTACACCGCCACGACGTCCGGCACCCTGCTCCGCGTCGACCCCGACAGCCACGCCAGCTGTTCGCTCTTGACCAGAGACCCGCTGGCCGCGGTGGCGACGGCCCCCGGCTCCGAACGCGACCTCATGGTTGCCACCGGCCGCGGTGACGTTCTTCGCGTGCACCTCAACGACCGAGTCGGGTGAATCCCGCCGCAGGAGCTGCCTCCGCAGGCGGTATGCGCGGGCGCGCCGTGGAAAGTCAGTGCCGCCGACCGGGCCCGTCCGGCGATGGAAGATCGGGGTCGCTGCCGCTGTCCTGTGCGCCGCCGGATCCTTCACCCGCAGCGGGGCCGATTCTGCGCGGCCGGGCCACGGGCCGGATACCGGTGACCGGGGCATCGTCACCGGCTCGCTTGCGCCGCATGGCACCGAGGTCGATGACACTCCCACCCTGGTCGGCGCTGCCCGGATCGTTGACCGGAGCGGGGTACGGTCCCGGCCCGGGGTCGACCGGCCACCACCCGGTCTCACGCTGCAGCTCGGATCGAAGGACGGGCCTGGTCGGCGCCGGATCGTAGACCGAGCCGCCTTCCGGACGCCAAGGATGCTGAGGACGCTCGGCCGCTTCCTCGTTCTTACGCCGCGGGCGACGCGGCAGCCTGGTGATCTTCGACGAGCCATCCCCCGCTTCGGCAGCACCGCGCTCGGCGGCCTTCAATGCCTCCAGCTGCCTGCGTAGCCGTTCCACCGCATCGAACCTGTTCCCGCCGGGTCCCGGCAGGGATCCACGTCCAGGTACTTCCCGATCCGACATCGACCTAGCCGCCGACGGGTGCCACGGCACCCGCTCCCGCCACGACCGCCCGAACGCCGAGCCGATCTCCGAACTTGTTCTTCATTGCGTCGCCCACGACCTCATTCTCCCTCAGTCCCGCCGCAGCCGTTTCGCGCGCTCTGTTCCGGGCGATTGAGAGCACACTTCCCGATACACAATCTGCGGCCCGAGGTCAAGATCCGAGGGGTCGACTCCGTCGGATATGGGCGGCGAGGTCGGGCCGACGCCGATCGAATTCCACGCATCGGCGACCGAGGGTTGATCACTCGACTCGATATGGGCGGGGACATACCTTGCTTCGCATGTGCTTCTACCCGAGTCGGACACATCTCGTGTGCCTGCAATGCCGGGTGTCCTATAAGCATTCGACCGGGTGCGGGCCGAAGCGGTGTTCACACTGTGGTGGCGAATTCATCGATGCCGGACCACATCTCGCGGTGCCCCGGAAGGTCGACAAGGCCGGGTGGCAGGTGCTCGCGGCCGTACTCGACTCCGGGCTGACCTTCCACGGCGGATGCTGCGGCACCGGTCCGGGCTATCGGCCGCGCACGTTACGCGAGGTTCGAGAGCGGCAGCTGCTCGCGCAACGCACGGGAATACCGATCGCTGAGGCGTTGGTCAGGCCGAATCTCTAACCGGCGAGCTCCTTTCGGACCTCGGCGTTGTGCACGCGTGCGCGGAGGAAGCGAACGTAGCCGCTGTGGAAGCTCCTCGGTGGCGTGCCCGGAACCAGGGCTGACTCCGCGAGATCGAGGGAGTCTTCCAGTAGGGCGTCGTGCAGCCATCGCCACACGAGTGGCCAGGCGAGCCGGTCCCTTCCGTGCGTCCGCATCACCAACTCGTGTGTCAGGCGGGAGTGCGTGGCGTCCAGTTCCTCCACGACGAATCCGTGCGTTCCGTCGAAGCCGAGCGGGCGACGGAAGCGGAACCGCACCTCACGTCCCGGAACGTATTTCACACAGGTGTAGCGGATCGGACCATGGCCGCCCGATGCGTCGACTCCCAGTGGCCGATCGAATCGCATTGCGGGCCATCGGTCGACCGGCCACAGCCGGTCGTCGTCGCTCGCCAGCGTGTCGAGCAGCCGACCGACCGACTGGGCGTCGGCCGCGATCACCCGGCTGTGGACGTTACGAATCATGATTCCTCCATTTAGCGATTACTCTCCAATTTCAATTAGAGGATACCCTCTAGAACGTGTCGAGGAAACCTGACCGGAGTCGTTCGGATGCGCACAGTGGAGCGCCGAAGCCCGCGACGCGGCCGCGGCCCGGCTGAACGACGCCGCCCGGAATCTGGGCGATCGCCCGCACTACCGCAGCCGGGCCGAC
Source organism: Nocardia sp. NPDC046763 (assembly GCF_040645495.1). Lineage (NCBI taxonomy): Bacteria > Bacillati > Actinomycetota > Actinomycetes > Mycobacteriales > Nocardiaceae > Nocardia > Nocardia sp. NPDC046763. Next base: position 386,471 of record NZ_JBEYYI010000006.1, read on the forward strand.
CGCGAACGCTCGGCCCGGGCGGAGAGGTGCTCGTGTGCACTCACCGGGTGTGGCGCTGTGACTTCATAGGAGCCCGGCCGGAGATCTCCACCCCCGCTCCGAAAATCGTTTTGCCGCTTCAGAACTCGTTGCTACCGTAGTTTCAACACCTCCATTCGACGACACCGGAAAGGCGGCCCCGTGACCGAGCTGATTCAGCCCGCAACCACATTCGACCTCGCCCGCCTGCTCCGCGTCCGACTCGGCGCACGGAGCGTCTCCTAGCGGCCTCGGCATCACCGACCCGCCAGGGCCGCTTCCGGGCAAAACGCCACGGAGAGCGGCCCTTTTCCATATCCCCTCGCCCACCCCATTCCCTCGTAGCCCAAAGGTAGAGGCAACGGTCTCAGATGCCGTCGAGTGTGAGTTCGAATCTCACCGAGGGAACCCACCTTTCACGACCCGCGCACCCGAGTGCGGAGTAGATGTCAGCGGCGACATCCGCGCGGGGTCGAGCGCCCGTAGCTCAGTGGAGAGAGCGCCTGCCTCCGAAGCAGGAGGTCGAAGGTTCGAATCCTTCCGGGCACACCAACTTTCGATGAAGCGTGGTAAGCCGAATCCCGCCGTTCGCAGTCTTTCAGGCCCGGTCGAATCCCGTCGGATCAGGCGAGGTTGTCCGGCGGAGTCGGATCGGTGGTACACGATCTCGGCCGCACCGATGAATTTCGGGTGGATCCGTCGTCGGCTCCCCTGGATAGACCGAAAGACAGGAGTCCAGACATGACGAGACCGTTTCGATTCGGGGTCGTTGCCCCGCTCAGAACCGACCTGCCGACGTGGCGAGATCGCGTGCGCCGCATCGCCGACAGCGGCTACTCGACGCTGCTGGTGCCCGACTTCCCGCAGATGCAACCGGCGCCCGGCCCCGTGCTGGCGACCGTCGCGGCCCTGACCGACCTGCGCGTGGGCACCTGGGTGTACGCCTCTCCGCTACGCCCGGCCTGGCTGACGGCGTGGGAAGCACACTCGCTGTCGCTACTGACCGAGGGGCGCTTCGAGATGGGCATCGGCACGGGCAGACCGGGAATCGAGGACGAGCTCCGCGACAAGGGGCAGCCCGTCGTACCGCCGCCGAGCGAGCGGCTGGCACAGATCCGGGAGACCGTCGAGACGCTGCGAGATCTCGACGGCCCCGACCGTCACACGCCCGTGGCGATGGCCGTAATCGGCCCGAAGGCCCAAGCGTTGGCGGCCGAGATCGCGGACACGGTCACCTTCGTGCTGGGGGATCAGCCTCGCGGCGAAGTCGAGCGGCTGGCACGCGAGTTCCGCACCCTCAGCGACGCCGAACTCGCGCTCGCCGTACCGGTTATCGGTGATACTGTCGCGCCGCACATGGCGCGCCCCGACACCGACACCGCTGCGCTTCACGCGGCGGACGCAATGACCGTGCTTCCGGATGACCCGGCGGCCGCCGCCGAGGAAATCCAGCGGCGGCGGGAGGAGATCGGCTTCTCCTACTTCATTTTCGGCGCCGACTTCGCCGACAGGTTCGCTCCGGTCGTCGCCGAGCTCGCCGGACGCTAGTTGCCTGAAAGCAACCCGTGGCCTCCGTTCACCGAGTTCCCCGACCCCTGACGACATGGTCGGGCTCAGCCGCCGGTGGCTGCTCCGAGCCGCGTGAACGAGCCCGCTGTTTCAACCTCGAGCGATCCACTGTTGCATGGCGGCCGCGACCATCGAGTCGCCGTGCGCGGTGGGGTGCCAGGGGAACCCGAGCAGTTCGGTGCGTGGGTCGAACGCTCCGTCCACCCAGGGATCCGCAGTGCAGGCGCCATGCCCGGCGGTTACCGCTCGGGTGTCGAGGAAGTCCACGTTCAGAATGCCGGCGGCCTCGCGCTGGGCCGAGTCGATCCGGTCCAGAAACCCGGTGACCGCGCCGGCTCGGGGCTGGACCGCGTCGATGCCGAGGATGCTCGCGCAGGCGGAGTCTTGGCCGGGAGAATGTATCTCCGGGTATCCCACGAAAACGATCCGCGCGTTCGGGGCGTAGTAGCGGATGTACTCAACCGCTTGGCGGACTCGGTCGGCGTAGGCCTGACCAGTGATGGTGTCGAGGTCGGGGGCGCGGCCTTGCGCTGCGGCTTCCGTACCGCAACCATCGATCAGGTCGGTCAGACACGTCAGGGCACGAGACAAGGCGACCGGGTTGTCGGCTCCCCAGGCGTCGTTCATGCCGAGCTGAATCGTCACGGTCCGGGTGCGTGACCCGAACGCGCTATCGGACATGACCCGTTTCACCTGGTGCACCAGGGTCCAGCCGGAGGTGTCGATCGTGCCGCCCTGGCACGAGGTGTCCTCGACGTCGTCTGGTGACAAGCCGATACGCTGCGTCAGCTGTGTCGGCCATGATGTCGGCACGTGCTTGCAGTCGGGATCCCCGCCTGCGTTCAGCAGGTCGAGGATTTCCCCGTTGGCGGAGAAGGAATCGCCGATCACCACGAGCGTTTTGCCGCTGGGGGTCTCCGCCGTGGTCGGCGGCGCCATCGCGGCGAGCACCGCTGCGGTGCCGCAGACCGTGGACGCTGCAAGCAACCGCAACCGAGCCGAACTCTTCACTGGCTGTGTACCTCTTATCGATCCGTTGCGAAAACATGCGAAGCGCGACCGCTTCAGATTCGAACGCCTACTGTAGCTGCGCGCCGGTAGCGCCGCCGATCGATCGCGAATTCGGCAGCGATCCGAATTTCATCACGCTCCGGATTTGTTGACCGAAGACGCACGATGGGAAATGCCGCCGATCGCAACCCGGTTCGAAGGCCGCGACACCATCCTCGCCTTCCTGGTCGGACAGATGCGGATGATCGGTCCGGCCGAACTGGTCGCCACCTCCGCCAGTGGACAGCCCCGCCTTCGCGGTGTACGCCCGCGGCCACGACGGTGCGCACCATCCACACGCACTGCACGTACTGACAGTCACCGCCGAGGGCGTCAGCAGGGTCGTCGCGTTCCACGGCTCCGGGTTGTTTCCGCTGTTCGGGCTCTGACCAGGCAACGTCATGTCCGAACGGACACGAGCATGCCGTGATCCGTTGTCGCGAAATGGATCCCGCGTACCGATCACGTCGCGGCGCGCCCTGGGCGGACGGCCTCGAGCCCATGGTGGGCCGACAGGCCGCGCGGAACCAGCGACACCTGGACCATGGCGAGGAGTCTTTCGGCTCTGCCGAGCGGCGGGTTCGCGCGGCAGCCTGTACCCGTGATCATGACTCTTGCCACCGTGGCGCCGACGCCGGCGATCGAGCCCTGCACGTTCGACCGGACGGTCACGCGGCTGTGTGCCGAATTCGGCAGCACCGCATCCCGGCAGCAGGTGGAATCGGTTCTGCGATGGAGCCTGGCCGACTTGGCCGGCAGCCCCGCCGGTGCCATGCCCGAACTCGGCGAACGCTCGGCCAGACAACGACTGCTGGACAACGACCTCGATATGCCGTTGCACGTCGCGTGATTTCCGTTCGTTCCGGGGGCTGTCGCATCGAGCCCGCGGTGACGGTCGAAGCCGTTGTGGGCGAACGCTTTCGCGGTCCGGATCAGCGTTTGCTGTCGCCGACGGGCTCGATGGGCCCGGGCGCATCGCCGAGGCGGGCGTGTAGCCGGTCTCGGATCTGGTCCGGGGTGTAGGCGCGGCGTTTGCGCTCGGACCGCACGATGACCACTCCCGTCGCCGCGACACCCGCGGCCCCTGCCAAGCCGAGCACCTTCCACCAGCGCATACGCCTAGGCTAGTCGCTGTGCCACGTGAAGCGCTCTCGAGTATCGGTTTGGATGACGCGGTCGAGCTCGCGCGGACCGGCGATCTGTGGCTGTTCCGCGGCCATACCGGTGCCGACCGCGCGATCCGGGGGCTGACCAACAGCCCGGTCAACCATGTCGGCATGGCGGTGGTCATCGATGACCTCCCGGCCCTGATCTGGCACGCCGAACTCGGCCGGGCACTGCCGGATGTCTGGTCGGGCAACCACCATCGCGGTGCACAGCTGCACGACCTGCGGGCCGCGATCATGCGCTGGGCCAACGATTACGGGCAGCAAGCGTGGATTCGCCAGCTGGATCGGCCGGTTACCCGCGAGATGGAAGATGCCGCGCTGCGGATGGTCGCGCGGCTGGACGGCATGCCCTTTCCCTCCACCAGCGCGCTCGCGGGGCGGTGGTTGCGGGGCCGGGTAGCGCTGCCGAAGCGATCGGGAACGCGTGAAACCGACGCCGGTCTGGAGAACGCGTACTGCGCGGAGATCGTCGCCATGACTTATCAGGCCATGGGTCTGCTGCCCGAGAAGCGTCCGAACTGGTATGACCCGGGCAGGTTTTGGAGTGGCGACAATTTGCGTCTGGCCGAGGGCTATCACCTCGGCGGGGAAATCACGGTGCACGTTCCCGTGCGCTGACGCACCGGCATCACCCATCGCATCCCCGGGTCGAAAATCGTTTTACCACTTCAGGACTCGGCTGCTACCGTGATTCCAACACCTCCCCCGACGACAGGAAAGGCGGCACCGTGACCGAATTTATGCAGCGCCCGAACACGTTCGACCGCAGCCGTCTCGTCCGCGTCGGCGTACGGATCTGCCCCTGAAGGTCTCGACTACCGCAGACCACTCAGGGTCGCTCCCCGGCATTCGCCAGGAGCGACCCTTTCTCATCCAGCCCGAAGCAAGCCACCCAGCCCACGCACCTCAACGTCGAGCGGGCGTCACCGTTGACGCATGCACGGGCGACGGCTACCGCAACCCCCTCGTCGAGAACCGCTTTCGGATCTTCGACAGCAACACCGAGCCACTCCGGTCTCAGCGGAAATCCGCAACTCACGGCGGGTCGGCGTTGTTGTGGATGCGTTCGAACCGCCGGAGGGAACCCACCGATCCATCTCCGCGCACCTCGGTGCCGAGTAGATGTCAACGCCGACATCCGCGCGGAGCCACATGCCCGTAGCTCAACCGGACAGAGCGTCTCCCTACGAAGGAGAAGGCTGGGGGTTCGATTCCTCCCGGGCATACCAACTTTCGACGATCATGGGCTCGACGGCGACGCGGTGACCAGACTATTGCCCTCGTCGTATCCGGTCCTCATGGCCTGCCGAATGCCCATTGGAATCGTCCGCCCCCGAGATCCCGGCACCGGCGCTCGACAGCGCAGCCCCCATGAACGTCACTGGCGATCCGCCGAACCGTTGTCATCGAATATCCTTGTCTCACAACGGCGAGCGGCTCTTCCCCGCCGAATCCCGACACTAACGGAGCACACCGACAGGCGAGAAGATCAGCACCGCCGAGGGGGTGGCGCTGTAATCGGTATCGGGGACGCGTGACGCGTCTGCTGTCACTCCGCGAAGGTCGCCTATGGGTTGTAGATTTCCACGTAGGCGTTGGTGGCGACGGCGAAGACGCCAGGTCCGGTGCCGGTGCAGGCCGCCGTAATACGGTCACCCGACGGGGTGAACGGGTAGCTGAGCACCTTGTAGGGGCCGACGGCGTACAGCGGGAACGGTCCGCTGGCGTAGAGGCCGACACAGTCGAGGTGGAGTACGTAGTTGGATCCACCGTCGGGCCGGCAGACTGCCGACGCGTCGAACAGCCCCTTCGTCACGGTGCAGTCCTGTGGCGCGGCCTGCGCGGTACCCGACCCGACGACCGCTGCGAAACCCAAACCCGAAATGCCCGCGACCGCAACCCGTGCGGCAACACTCAACGACCTTTTCATGAAGACCCTTCCGATTGGCGTTGTGTTGTTCGTCGTAGCCGAGCTCTATTTTGTTTCCATTCTGAAATTTTTGGCCGTGTCCGGCCCACATCGTTCCCGCCGTCCGCGCACCGATGCGGTCTGTCTGCGAATCAGGTTCGGGGTGCGCAGAAGTGGTCGGTGACCGCCTCGACCGTGCCTTCACGGTGCTGATTGTGCCGAGCGACCAATCGGGGGGTCGATTGGAGCGGCTGGAGGCGAATGCGGGAGCGGTACAGCGGTGAAATACGGTCGAGGTCGTGACAGGTCATGGCGATTCGAGGGTTGGCGGAGTCGATCATGGGTAAGCCGAATCGGAAGCATCGGGCGGCCAAGCAGCGGGCGCGAAACGGCGGAGCCGACTTTGCGGCCATGCACGGCGGGGCCGAGGGGCGGCCGCCGACCGCTGCGGAGATCGGCAATGCGATCCTGGCGGCCGCCATGGAATCGGCCCAGCGCGGAACGCGGGGTGGATCGGTCCAGCGTGATCCGGTTGTTGTATTCACCGGCCGGCTCGCCGCCGACGACCCGCTCGTTCACGAAGTGGAGCGGGGTGCGCACCTCGCGGGGCAGCACCTCATGACGCGGGTCTTCCGGAATGGCTGGTTGCCGACGGACATTCATCAGGCGGCACGACGGCGCGTCGACGACTTCGCGGTCAGTTTTCTGATCGACACCATGGCGGACGCTGTGCGGCCCTTCGCGCCTGCGACCGTCGACGAAACCTGGGTTGCTCAGCTCGGTGAGTTGGCGGCGGACGCGTGGTGGTCGGATTCGGCGCCGCATTTCGGCCAGTGGGCGGCGAAGCACATGCTGACTACCAACGAAGCGCTCACCACCGTGATCGAGGCCCTCGCCCTGCTGATCCTGCTGCCGAAACTGGAACTCATCAGGCCCTTGCCCGGTACCGCACGTCCGGCGGCCGCTGTCCCCCATCATGTCGACGAGAAGGCGCTCGGCCGCGTTCGCGGACTGCTCGCCAAGGCCGAGTCCACGTCCTTCCCCGAGGAGGCCGAGGCCCTGTCGGCCAAGGCACAGGAGCTGATGACCAAGTACGCGCTCGATCGGGTGCTCGTCGACGCCGACACCGCCGTCCCGGATCTCCCCGGGGCACGGCGAATGTGGCTCGATACCCCGTACACCGACGCGAAGGCCCTGCTGATCGACGTGGTCGCCAAGGCCAATCGATGCCGCGCCGTCTTTTCCTCGGCATGGGATTTCATGACCATCGTCGGCGACGACGCGGATCTCAACACGGTGGAGTTGTTGTCCACCTCGCTGCTCGTGCAGGCCACCAGGGCGATGATCGCGAACGGCGACAAAGCCTCCCGAAGCGACAAAGCCTCCCGAAGCGACGAAGCGCGCAGCCGGACGTTCCGGAAGTCGTTCCTCGTCGCCTATGCCACCCGTATCGGGGAGCGTCTGGAAGCAGCCACCGCGGCCACCATCGCGGAATCGCCTGAGCCGGAACGACTGCTGCCGGTCTTGGCTTCACACCAGGTCGCGGTCGACGCGGCCTTCGACACCTTGTTTCCACAAGCCCGCAATCGTGGGATCACAATCCGTAGCGCCGCAGGCTGGGATGCCGGCCGAGTGGCCGCCGACCGCGCCCGGCTCGACCCGGGACGGTCATGACGATCATCCCGGAGTCGATGGCCGGATCGGCCGGTCACTGCTGATACAGCGTGGCCCCGAACATCGTTCCCGCGAAGGCGAATTGGTCGGAGTCTCCGATCGCGCCATACCGCATTTCACGCCCCGCGCACCTCAGCGTGGAGTAGATGTCGACGAGCAGGGTTGCGCCGCTGGCGGTTTCGTGGGCGGCTGCGCGTGATCAGAGCGCCGCGGATTACGGCAGGTGTGCCGCGCGGCAGATTGTGTGCCCCCACCGCACCCGGGATCGCCGCAACGGCGGACGCCTCAGGCCGCGTCCGGATGCCGCGTGAGCAGCCGCTCGGCGGCGTCGTACTCGTAGAGTTCGGCATAGCGCCCCCAGTCGATGGCGATCCGCAGTTGTCGCCGCGCGGCGTCCTCGGTGAAGCCCCGCCGCAGCAGATCGAGGAAGAAGCCGTCGCGCAGCCGCTGGTTGCGCGCACTGGTCAGCGCGTGGTCGATCGCCGCGACCAGGGGCGCCTTGGCTCGCGCCAGCCGAGCGAAAATGGCCTTGGCACTGTCGATATCGGCCTCGGTGAACAGGGAGCCGTCGAGGGTGAGCTCGATATCCCCGTCGGCGGTGGTGGCCAGCCCCAGCATGGTGGCGGCGTCGACCAGCGGCATCAGATCGTCGATCTCGAAGCGCAGCCCGCCCGCCAGATCCGGCAGGTCGGCCCGCCCGCCTTGGGCAGCGACAAAATCCAGCATGCCGCCGATTCCGTCCACCCCGGCATCGGGCAGCGGCCGGGTGATGGGGGTGGGGGTGATGCTCGTCCGGTCGCCATCGAAGGTGGCGTCGGTGAGCATCCGATAGGCCTGGTCCACCAGCGCCTGGAACCCCGCGCCGCGCGGGTCGCGCGGCTGCGGGAGACCCACCCGGATCTCGCCCTTGATTCGGCCGGGATTGTTGTCCAGCACCAGGATTCGATCGGCCAACTGGACCGCCTCCTCGATATTGTGGGTGACCATCAGCATGGTTTTGGTGGGGAAGGCGGTCTCCGCCCACAGTCGCATGAGCTCGCCGCGCAGGTTCTCGGCGGTCAAGACGTCCAGCGCCGAGAACGGCTCGTCCATGAGCAGCACCTCCGGCTGTACCACCAGGGCGCGGGCGAATCCCACTCGCTGGCGCATGCCACCGGAAAGCTCCTTGGGATAGGCGTTCTCGAAGCCGTCCAGGCCGATCATGTCGATGGCGTCGGTGACCCGCTCGCCGCGCTCCCAGGCCGAAATCCCTTGGGCGCGAAGGCCGAGTTCGACGTTCTGCCGCACGGTCAGCCACGGCAGCAACGCGAAGGTCTGGAACACCATGGCGGTATTGGCATTCGGCTCGGTGATCTCGGTCTGCCGGATGCGCGCGGACCCCGCGGAGGGGAGCATCAGGCCCGCGATGATCCGCAGCAGCGTGGACTTGCCGGAGCCGGATTTGCCCAGCAGCGCGACGATTTCGCCCTCGTGCAGCTCGAGGCAGACATCCGAGAGCACCGGCAGCTGCTCGCCGGAGGGGTTGGTGAAGTTCTTGCTGACACGATCGACGGTGATGATGGGGGTCGACACGGTGTGTCCTCCTTTCGAAGAATGTTTCAGCTCAGCGAGAATCGCCGTTCGGCGGTGCGCTGCAGGCGTCGCCACAGCAGGCGGTTGATGGCCACCGTGACCACGCTCATCACCACGGTGCCGAGCAGCACCTTGGCGAAGACGTCTTCGGTGGTGGCATTGGTGATGTACGCGCCCAGGCCGTAGGCCTCCATATGGGTGCTCCCGGCCTCCACGACCTCGCCGACCAGCGTGGCGTTCCACGCGCCGCCGAACGCGGTGATCGCGCCGACCACATATCCGGGGGCGATCGCGGGCAGTATCAACGACTTCCAGCGCTGCACGCCGTGCACGCCGAGATCGTCCATGGCCTCGCGCAGGTCCGTCGGGATCTGCCCGGCCGCCGCGATCACATTGAACAGCACGTACCACTGCGCACCCAGTGCCATCAGCGCGATGCCGCCGATATTCAGTGAGATGCCGGTGTAGGTGAGCGCCGCGATGACGAAGATGAACAAGAACTGGGCCGGGAAACTGGCCAGCACCTGCACCACCGGCTGAGCGAACCGGCAGACGCGCGGATTCATCCCGATCCACACGCCGACCGGCACCCACACGATGGTGGAGACCACCAGCAGCACTATCACGCGGCCGAGGCTGGCCAGCCCCATGAGCGAGGTCGGCCCGAATTCGGCCAGTCCCACGGTTCTTTCGAAGTAGGAGGCGAGTGCCCAGGTGCCCCAGGCGAGCGCGGCGAAGAGCAGTCCGAAGAAGAGCACATCGCCGATGCGGCTGCCCGCGCGCTCGTCGTAGGCGGAACGGGTGCTGCGCCCGAAGACGCGCATGAGGCGATCGATCCGCTCGCCGACCGGCCGTAGCACCCGAGCCAGCCGGCCCGGGACCGTGCTGCGCCGCAGCAGGTCGAGCACCAGACTCCGTGGGGCCTGGGCACTTTCGGTGTGCTCCACCCGGAATCGCTCCGACCACGCCGTGAGCGGCCGCCAGAACACCACGTTCACCGAGACGATGGTGAGCACCATGACCAGCGCACCCACCACGAGGTTGCCGACCTCGGCCTCGGAGGTGGCCGCCGCGATGAAGCTACCCATGCCGGGCAGCGCCTCGTCCCGGCCGGATACCGTGATGACCTCCGAGGCCGCGAGCATGAACCACGCGCCGCCGAAGCTCATCATGCCGTTCCAGATCATCGGCACCATGGCCGTCGGTACCTCCAGCTGCCACAGCCGCTGCCAGCGGGTGAGCCGCATCATGCGGGCCGAATCATCCAGCTCCCGAGGCATATTGCGCAACGCCTGGTAATAGGCGAAGGTCATGTTCCAGGCCTGCGCGGTGAAGATGGCGAAGATGCACGCCGCCTCCGCGCCCAGATACGAGCCGTGGAACAGGCCCACGAACGCGGTGACCGTGATCGAGACCAGGGCCAGCACCGGCACCGACTGCAGCACGTCGAGCGCCGGGATGAACACCTTCTCGGCCCGGCGCGAGCGCGCCGCCCACTGGCCGACGATCAGTGTGAAGAGGATTGACGCCGCGAGGCCGATGAACATGCGCAGCGTGGTGCGGGCCGCGTAATAAGGTAGGTTCGCGGGATCGGTTGATACGGTCTCGGTTCCGGTATCCGGCGTCCAGGGCACCGACATGTCCCGAAACAGCCGCAGCGCCAGCAGGATCAGCAGCACACCCGCGCCGATGATCAGGTAGTCCACCGCTCGGAGCCGCCCGCGTGCCCGCGGCGCCTCGGGAGTCGTCTTGGGCCGGTCCGGAATTGCCAATTCAAGAGTCATTGCTGTTCACCTCGCTCCGAGCGGCGTCGTCGCAACTCAGTTGGTCGATTCGGCGGCGACCGCGGGCGGTGCGGTCATGACATTGAAGGCGTGCACGGCCGAGGCCAGCACCGCCGGTGCGCCGACGAGCAGGTTGAAAACCACGACGCCTATCCCGGCCCCGGCCACCGCGCCCTCCAGACAGCCGGTGACGGCGCCGGGAATCGCCAACGTGCCCAACGTCAATGCGCCGACCACGAGACCCTGGCCCGCGCCCAGCAGGACGCAGCCCAGCGGCGCGCCGATGACGGCGCCCAGCAGCGTGCCCACGGCCAGGGCCACGGTGAGCTCGTTGTTGACATTCTGGAAGACGGTATTCATCCGATCCTCGAAGCTGTCGGGATCGGCGATCTGTTGTGCCGCAGGGCCTTCGGCTTGCGCCTCCGCGGCGGCGTGCAGCTCCGCGGCGATGCGTCGTTCCTCGGTGCTGACCGGTCGGGCCCGATCCGGGCGCGGGGTGAGGGTGGCGCTGTCGCCGTCGATGCGGGCGTCGATCGGGTACGTGGTGTCCTGCTTCGTGATGGTCAGTGGGATCGCCCCGACCACCACGCCCTGCGGGTCGAGGATCTGCAGCTGGTCGATAGTGGTTCGGAGCGTGCCGAGGTCGGTGCGCAGCACCACCGATCGGTCCTCGATCCGGGCGTCGCCGGACACGGCCTGAACTGTCACAGCGTCGGCGAGCCGGACGTCCGGTCCGGGTGCCGCGGCCGAAACGGCGGCCGGGGCGACCAGTCCGGCGGTGGTGATCGCCGCGGTGGCGAAGGCGAGCAAGCGAATTCTCATCGGGATGTTTCCCCTCGGGATATCGCTGCCCGCATCGGTTTCCGGGCAGCATCGAATACCGTCGGACACGGTGGCGCCGACGGGTCGGATATATATGCGAATCTCCGAATTCATTCGTAAAATGTGCATGCGAATAGCCCGGTGCCGCGCGGGCGGCATCGTGATATCGGAGAATTACGTGCGTCGAGATATCGACGCGGTGATGGTGTGCTGGCTAGCGGCCCGGACCGAGGCGGAGGGGCCGGCCCGGAGATCCCGGGTCATCATCGGGTGCCATCTTGCTACCCGACCTCCTCACTGGTAGAACGCGATTCGTCAACGCACGGGGGAGGTCGCCCGGAACTCTCGGGGCGGGCGCACACCCCTCTCGTCAGAGTTTTGGCACTGCACGACGTGTTCCGAATCGGAAAGCCACTTTGGATTACCCCTTGATCCGGAGAAATCTGTCCTAACCTTGGGCGTCTCTCGACGTCGTCAGATCAGTGGCCTGTGTTCGTGCAGGAGCCTCGCCTATCGAGGTGCAACAGGGAACCTAGTTAAAGACTCGGTAAAAGTCAAAACCGCTATTCGCATATCGGCGAGCGCTATGTCACAGCGGCGCACCGGACCCCGCGACCGGTCGCCCGCGATGCGGGTCAGGTCGAAGCGATAGGTTCCGCCCAATGTCCATGTCGGCGCGCCGAATCGAGAACCCTCACCTGCACCACATGACACCATCGGCGTGCAACTCGATCGCCGTCAGCCGCTGCTCGGCGAGCACCTCGGCCGCGTCCCTCGCACCCCGGCGGTCGCCCCGTCGCCGGAGATCACCTCCACCGCCCCCAGCAGCCTGATCCGAATCAAACTGTGCCACCCTCTGTTCCCGTTCCTCCACCTACGGCGTACAGGATGCACTCCCCCGCTGGCATGAGCGTCAGCGTCGTATCAGCCGCAATCGCCCATCGCGACGACCTCGCCGGGTCCCGGCTCCGGCCTCGGCAGTTCCCGCACTTGCCATCCTTCCCGGCATACCAGCTTTCGACGAAGCGCGGCCATGGTGCGACGCACGCCTTACACCTGTCCGGTCGTTCGCTGGGATCGCGACTTCCAGACCAGCAGTGCGGCTTGGGCGAGGAAGAAGATGCCGCCGCCGGTGGCGTAGACGGACAGGACATCCAGGGATGGGGAGGGGCCGGTGGCCTTGGCCACGTAGACGGCGCCGACCAGGAAGGACAGGCCGCCGGAGATCAGGGTGGGCCATTGTTTGCCCAGGGTGGGGCCGCGACGGTAGAGGCCGACTGCCAATTGAGCCGCGCCGGATATCGTTGCCCAGATACCGAATACGGCCAGGACGGCGGCCACGCCGCCGGCGGCTCCGGCGATCCCCAGGGCAATGGCGGCCAGGGTGCTCAGGGCGCCGTTGAGGGCGGTCACGCGGCGTTCCGAGCCCTCGGGCACCACGAGCCAGTCGATGGCGGAGGACACCGCGTCGATGAGGGGGTAGACGATCAGCAGGGTGAGCGCCGCGGCGTGCAGGGGGACGTGGGCGGCGGCGAAGGCTAGGGCCCACCCGAGGGCCAGGATGCCGCGGACCAGGGAAAGGCGGATCAGTGAGGAACGCTCGGATGTCGAAACAGGCTGTACCGCAGTGGTGTTCATGGAAACACCTTCGCCGCCTCGGGCAGTCGGCCGAATCTGTCAGTTGACGTTGACGTGACGTAATCCTGCTTCGGCAAGGTACCGACCGGCGAGGTCCTCGATGGTGGCGGTGGCATTGCCGGTGGCCAGATGGTGTTGGCCGGCGGTTTTCGAGGGAAGTTGCCCGTGGTCGGTCATGTCGGGCGGGATCGTCAGGCTGTATCCGCCGTGTTCACGCCGTGACGTCCGGCGGCCGGAGCCGCCGGACTGTCGGACCGGGAATGCGGGTCAGCGGCGCCAGCCGTAGTCGTAGCCACGGTGGTCGCGATCCCAGGAGAGCCAGTCGTTGTGGTGGCTGCCGTGCCAGAAGAAGTCGTCGCAGAAACGGTAGTAGTGCCAGTCGAATCCCCTGTCCCACTGGCAGAACGGATCGAACGACGTGCGCACGTCACTGCTCAGCGCGGTATGGGCCGGCGCGGTCGCCTCCGGAGTCGCGGCGCCCGCGATCCCGGTGCCGGCCGCGCCGATCACCGCAAGCGCCGCGAAGGCCGTGGCACTACGACGGAATCGACGGATCATGGTGTCCTCCAATTGTTTTCGACTCCGACAGGTTGTCGGCGTCCGGTGTGACACCAATACTGGACGCGATCGCCGCGGCGTTCTGCCACGGCGGTGACAGTAGATATGTATCCGCGCTTACACACCGCCGGCAGGCCGGTGTCACGGTATGGCGGCGGCGGCCGCCAGTTTCGCGCGATCGATGACGATGATCCGCCCACGACGCAGGGCCACGATGCCGCGCTGTTCCAGATCCCGCAGCACTCGATTGGCAGTCACCCGGGTGGTGCCCGCCATCGACGCCAGATCCTCTTGGGTGAGCCGGATTTCGGCGATGGGCGTCTGCGCGCCGTAGATCCGGCCGAGGTTGTCCAGACGACGCACCACCCGGGTCTCGACCGGCAGATACAGCGCCTCGAGCACCGTGGCCGACAATCGTTTGACCTGCTCGACCAGGGTGGCGGTCAGCATGCGGTCGATTCCGGGATTGGCGCCGCGCAGCATCTCGAACCGGGCCCGGCTCAGCGTGAGTGTCTCGGCGTTCTGTGCGGCCTCCACCGTCGCGGTCCGGATGGCGTCGGGACCGAGCAGCGCCAGCTCGCCGAACGAATCGCCGGGGCCGATCATGGTCAGGGTCGCGGTATGGCCGAGCGGAGTCGCCACCCGGATCAGCAGCAGTCCGGATTTGACCAGATGCAGGCAGTCGCCGGGATCGCCCTCGTGGCAGAGGATTTCGCGGCGTTTGAATCGGCGCGGGACGCACGAGGCGAGAACCCGTCGGCGTTCCTCCGGCTCCAGACCGCGCAGCAGCGCGAATTCGGTGCTCACGACAGTCCTTGCAGGACAAAACAGTTCACCGGTTCGCGGCGACCCTTGACGACGAGTGCGCGCAGCGGCGCGACCGCCACCCGATCGCCCAGCTGAGCCCGGGTGAGCGGTCCGATCACCACATCACCCGGGTGCGCCACAGTTTGCAGCCGGGCGGCCAGGTTGGTGGTGTCACCGATAGCGGTGTAGTTGCGCATCTGCGCCGCACCGATATTGCCCACCAAGGCCGGACCGGTGTTGATCCCGACCCGGAATCGTGGCCAGCCCGGTTGCTCGGCCGCGATCCGAGCCACCGACCGCTGCAACAGCAGGCCGGCGCGCGCCGCACGCAGCGCGTGATCCGGTTGCGGCACAGGCACATTGAAGACCGCCATCACCGCGTCCCCGACGAACTGCACCACCACGCCACCCTCATTCAGAATCACCGGCACGATCGCGCCGTAATAGGTGTTCAGCATATGCACCACCAGCGCCGGATCGGTGCGCTCGGCGAACGGCGTGAACCCGCTCAGATCGGCCATCAGCACACTGACTTCCGCGATCCGTCCGCCCAGATCGGCCTGCGCGGGGTTGGCGAGTAGAGCGGTTGCGACCTGGGGCGACATGTATGAGCGGAACAGCTCGTCCAATTGCCGATACAAGCGGGCATTCTGTTCCAGCACGACAAGCTGACGTTCGGTGAGGGCGAAACGTTTCGACAGTTCGACGCCGGCCGGGCCGAGCGGCTGATCCGCCGGCACCCCGCCCGCGGCGCGCTCCCGCAGCACCTCCACCATCTCGGTCAACGCCCGCGCGTAGTCGCGCTCGAGCGCGATCATGGTCTGGTTCAACGTGACACTGTCGAACAGTCCCAGCGACGACCCCTCCCGTCGGAACTGCACATGACTGGTCACCGCGATCAGCGCGAAGGCCACCAGCATCAGCACATGCCATTCCCACCAGGACGCCTGCCAGCTACGCCCGTAACCGACCGCCAGCAATGCCTCGATCAGCAACACGAACGCGCTCAGCACGGTGAGCAGCAGCGTGCCCCGACGGCGAAAGAACTGGCGCGCATACACGACCGCCGCGATCAGATACGACAGTGAACCCGCATACCCGAACACCACCAGCGGCTGCGTGGTCTCGGTGGCGCTGGGAACCCCGTCCAGCGGCGGCAGCCCGGTGAGGGAGAAGATCCCCCACACCATCAGGGTCAGGACCGGCAACGCCGACAGCAGCCACGCCAGCCGGTTCAACCGGGCCGCGGCGACCGGCCCGTATTCGATCGCGGAGGCCACGGCCGCGAACCCGCCCAAGGTCAGCCCGACTGGCACGGCATAGACGAATCCGGCATTCGGCGTCCGGAGGATGACGCCCGGGGTGGCTATCGCGTGCAGTCCCAGAAAACCCGCCGCGAACTGAAACATCAAGGACACCAGAATCAGTCGCACATCACGGCGGCTGCGCGCGGCCCGGAACAGCAGCACGCCCATCGCCATCGCCATCGTCGCCGCGGCCAGCACCAACCAGAAGTGCTGCGGATGATGCTCGTAGTGAGCGTCGAACATCGGATGCGACAGCAACAACCAAAGCCCCAGTGCGGGAAGGCTTATCGCCGCCGCCCAGGTCAGGGCCCTCAATCTCGGCATTACTGCACCCTACGGCAGCCACACTCGGCGTCCGGACGACGGAAGCACCCGGTGCCGGGTTGAGCCGCACCGGATATCGTTGCCCAAACACCTAATACGCCCAGAACGGCGGCCGCACCGCCATGAACGAAAGCGGTGGGCTCGCTAGCCGATGAGGTCCCGTACGGTGGGTCCCCGCCCGTGCAGTACCGCGAGCTCGGCCCAGTTCCACAGCGCCGCCGGACCCGCGAAAACCGTTGCCGCACTGACCTGCTCGCCCCAGCGGAATACACGAAACGGGGACATATCGATTACTCCTTGGGTGAGAAGACGAATTCCCGGACCGCGTGCTCGAACCGCTGGGGTTCCTCCAGATGCCCCATGTGCCCGCTGTGTTCCAGGACGACCAGTCGCGAATTGGGCATCAGTTCGTGCAGTTCCAGTCCCCAGCGCGGTCCGCAGATGACATCGTGGCGGCCCACGACGACCAGGGCGGGGACGGTCAGGTTCGGCAGATCGGTGCGATCGTCGACGAGGTCGGGAGTCAGGTCCGCGTCCAGTCCCGAGATGTAGGTGGCCCGCAGCCCTTCCCGGAAGGCGGCCCACCGCTGTTCGTCGCCCCAGTAGTCGGCGAAATAGGACGGCAGGATGCCGCGCGCGACCGCGAGGGTCTGTTCGTCGCTCGAAATGGCCCGCATCGCCTCGAAGGCCGCGAGCACCTCGTGCAGTTCCGGCCGGTCCGCGTGCGCGGCGGCGAACTCCTGAAGGCGGCGTCCGGCCTCGGCCCCGTGTTCGGGCCCGGTGACCGGTGCGCCCTCGTACAGGACGACACCCGCGACCCCGTCCGGCCGGTGGATCGCGTGATAGGCGGCGACGAACGCCCCGTGCGAGTGCCCGAGCAGATACACCTCGGGCACGTCCAGGTGGTCGATCAGTCGTTGCAGCGCAAGGCTGTACCGCTCGCGGGTGTAGCCGTGCGGATGGGAGGGCAGGCGGCCGGATTCGCCGGTGCCGAGCGCCTCGACGTACACCATGGTCAGGTGTTCCTCGAGAGCGGGCATGCGCAGGTACTCCCAGAAGATCCCGGGGCCGCCGGGATGGGCGACGCAGACGGGCCCACTCCCGTACACGTGATACCGCTGGGTGATGCCGTCGGAATCGACGGTGTGGACGCCGGGTGCGAGTCGGCCGGTGCCGCGGATCGAGTGCGGCGCGGACATCACGCTGCCCGCAGCGGGCCGGCGAACGACTTGCGCAGCGAGGACGGGCCGACCAGCGGCAGCAGCGCCGCCAGCAGCTTGCCCTTGAAGGCCTGCGGAGTCCGGGTCAGTTCGACATCGACCCGGGTGCCGCCCGATTCCGGCGTGGCCCGGAAGACCCAGCCGCCGCCCGCGCCGAAGAGCTTGGAATCCAGGGTGGTGACGGTGACGGTGTCGCCGTCCGGATCCCATTGGTAGCGGGCGCGTTCCCAGGCGGCGGCCGTGCCTTCGGTGACCTCGGCCCAGGTCTCGCCGCGATCGTGGACGACGAAATGCTCGGCGTCGATGCTCGGCCACACCTCGGTGCGGGTGGGTCCGAAGTCGGTGAGCACCCGCACGACCTCGGCGGGAGTCAGTGTGGACAAGAGATGAAAACGTACCGTAGCCATGGAAGAACCTTCGCCGCCGCGGGCGGGCGGCCGAATCTGTCAGTTGACGTTGAGGTGACGTAATCCTGTTTCGGTAAGGTCGCGGCCGGTCCCGTACGTCGTCACGGGTCCGGGAGGAGAGCACCACCCATGCCGATGGTCGGACGAGACACCGAGCTGAAGGTCCTGGCCGCACTCGTGGACGGCCCCGGCGACCGGAGCGGCATCCTGATCGAGGGGGAACCCGGGATCGGCAAGTCGTCGCTCGTCGAGGAGACGGTCGCCATGGCGGCCGCCGCGGGGCTGCGGGTGCTGCGGACCGCGGGTGTGGAAGCCGAACACGGCCTCGACTACGCCGGGCTGCACCGGCTGCTGTACCCGCTGCGCCGCGCGTTCGATACCCTGCCGGCGCGCCAGTTCGAGTCGCTGACGACCGCGTTGGGCATGTCGGATGCCGTCGGTGAGCCGAGCCCGCACCTGGTGGGCCTCGCCGCCCTGACGCTGCTGGCCGATCTGGCGGTCGAACGGCCGCTGCTGGTCGTCGCCGAGGACGTGCACTGGCTCGATCCAGCCAGCGCCGAGATCCTCGCCTTCGTCGCGCGCCGCATCGACTCCGAACCCGTCGCCATGGTCGCGACCGTGCGAGGCGGCACGAACTCACCGCTCCGCGAGGCGGAGCTGACCGCCATGCGGCTCGCCCCACTGTCCGATGCGGACGCGAACGCCGTGCTCGACAGCACCGCACCGGAGCTGACCGCCCAGGTCCGCCGCCGGGTGCTCGCCGAGGCGCACGGCAACCCGCTCGCCCTGACCGAACTGCCCACGGCCGTCGGGGATCTCGCCGAGCCGGTGCCGACCCTCCCCTTGACCGAGCGCCTCGAACGAGCGTTCTCGGCGCGCAGTGCGACACTGCCCGAGCGCACTCGATCGACCTTGCTCGTCGCGGCGCTCGACGACGGCGATTCGGTCACCGAAACACTCGCTGCCGCAGGGATTCTCCTCGGATCCGAGGTGGGGACCGACATTCTCGCCCCCGCGGTCGCGGCCCGGTTGATCGACATCGGTTCCGGCACAGTGACCTTCCGCCATCCGCTGGTCCGCTCGGCCCTCGTGGCGGCGGCGACGGCCGAGGAGCGCCGCCGCGCCCACCTGGCGCTCGCCGACCTGCTCACCGGGTCTCCGGATCGCCAGGTGTGGCATCGGGCGGCGGGCACCGCCGGAGCCGATGAGGAGGTGGCGGCGGCGCTCGAGGACGCCGCCGAACGGTCCCGGCACCGCGGCGGCGCGGTCGCGGCACTGGAACGTGCCGCCACGCTCAGCGCCACCCCCGGCCGGCGCGCGGATCGCCTGCTGCGTGCGGCCGAACTGGCCGTCGACTCCGGTCACCCCGACACGACCGAACGACTGGTCGACGCCGCGCGCACCCTCCCCCTCACCCCCGCGCAGGAGGCCACCGCGAAGTGGCTGCTGAGCGGATTCGAGGACGGAATGCGCGAAAGTCCCTCGCGCATAGGCGAACTGGCCGCACTCGCGGCCTCCGTCGCCGACGACGGGTATCCGGATCCCGCGCTGCGGATCCTGTGGGGTGCGGCCATGCGGTGCTTCTGGTCCGAACCTGGGCCCGAGACCCGGCGCGCGGTCCTCGCGGTCGCCGACACCTTCGGCATTCCCGACGGTGACCCGCGCAAGCTGGCGATCGACTCGATCGTGGCCCCGTTCGACCGCGGCGAACAGGTGCTGCGCCACCTGCGGGCGCTGGCCGCGACCACGGGCCGCGATCCGGAGGTCGATCACTTCCTCAGTAGCGCGGCCTACCAGGTCGGCGCTTTCGACCTCGCGGCGCAGTTCGCCGGCGCCGCCGCACCCGGATTCCGTTCCGCCGGACGCCTGGGGCTGCTGACCCGGGCCCTCGCGATCCAGGCCTGGAGCCTGGCCCGGCTCGGCGACCTCGCCGCCGCCGCGCCCATCGCGGCCGAGGCCGCGGCCTTCGCCCGCGAGACCGGCGCGCCCTTCATGCATGCGGTGGTCGTCGCGGTACAGGCCGAAATCGCCGCTCTGCGTGGGGAGTATCCGCAGGCCGCCGAGCTCACGGCGGACGCCGAACGGACCGGACTGGCCGCCGGCGCACGGCCCGTGCTGGCCACCGTGCAGCTCACCCGGGGGCTGATCGCGCTCGGTGAGGGCCGATTCGACGACGCCTTCACCGATCTGGCCCGCATCCACGATCCGCGCGATCCGTCGTATTCGCTGGCGCTGCGCGCGTGCTTTCTCACCGAGCTCGCCGAGGCAGCGGTCCGGGCCGGGCAGACCGACGCTGCGGCGGAGCTGCTGCGCGGACTGGAACCGGTGGCGGCGTCCACGTCGTCGCCCGCCCTGCACATCGGAATGCGGTACGCCCGAGCGGTTCTCGCCGGTGATTCGGCCGGCAAGCTGTTCGCCGCCGCGCTGGAGGCGGATCTGACCGGGTGGCCCGCCGAACGCGGCCGCCTCCATCTCGCCTATGGCGAGTGGCTGCGGCGGCAGCGGCGGGTGGTCGAATCGCGCACCCATTTGCGCACGGCCCGAGAGACTTTCGACGCCCTCGGCTTCACGGCGTGGAGCGAGCGGGCCCGCCTGGAACTGCGCAGTGCGGGCGAATCGAGCCCGAACCGCGATCCGGACGCCCGCGAGCGGCTCACCCCGCACGAACTCAGCATCGCGCAGCTGGCGGCGCAGGGGCTGACCAATCGGGAGATCGGACAGCGGCTGTACCTGTCGCACCGGACGGTCAGCACCCACCTGCATCGCATCTTCCCGAAGCTCGGGATCAGTTCGCGCGGGGACCTCGCGACGCTCCTGCCGACCGAGGACGAGCCGGTGCGGTAGCCCAACCGACACCGATTACGTCATTCGACGCTCGCGACACCGGCCGTCCGGTTCCTAGCGTCTGATGACATGAACATCAGCAGACGACGACTTTTCGGTGGTGCGCTCGCAGCGGGCGCGGCGAGCCTGGCCGCGGCCTCGCTGAGCGCCTGCGCCACGGATTCCACGACCACGCAGGCGACCGCGACTCCGGTCGGTGCGGATCTGCGGAAAGGCTCGGGCGCGAATACGACACTGGGACCGATCAAGCAGATCGACGCCGGCGTCCTCAGCGTCGGCTACGCGGAATTCGGGCCCAGCACAGGGCAGCCCGTGATCCTGTTGCACGGCTGGCCCTACGACGCCTACAGCTACGCCGATGTCGGGCCGCTGCTGGCGGCGGCCGGATACCGGGTCCTCGTCCCGTTCCTGCGCGGTTACGGCCCGACCACCTTCCGGTCCGCGCAGACCGTCCGCAACGGCCAGCAGTCGGCGATCGCGCGCGACATCGTCGACTTCATGGACGCGCTGCACATCGACAAGGCCGTGCTCGGCGGATTCGATTGGGGCGCACGCACGGCCGACATCATCGCCGCGCTGTGGCCGCAGCGCGTCAAGGCGATGGTCGCGGTGAGCGGGTACATCGTCACCCAGCAGGCGGCACAGCAGCAGCCGCTGCCGCCGGAGGCCGAACTCGGCTGGTGGTACCAGTACTACTTCGCCACCGAACGCGGACGCCTCGGCTACGCCCGCAATCGGCACGACTTCAACAAGCTGATCTGGAAGCGCGCGTCCCCGGCCTGGAACTTCGACGACGCCACCTACGACCGCACCGCGGCCGCCTTCGACAACCCCGACCACGTCGACATCGTCATCACCAACTACCGGTGGCGCTTGAGCCTGGCGCCGGGCGAGCCGCAATACGACGCCTACGAACAGCAGCTCGCCACCGGACCGGCCATCACCGTCCCCGCCATCACCCTCGGCAGCGACTTCGACGGCGCAGCCAAGGACGGAAAGCCCTACGCCGCCAAGTACACCGGCAAACATGAGCACCGTGTCCTCGACGGCATCGGGCACAACGTCCCGCAGGAGGCGCCGCACCCGTTCGCGCAGGCGATCATCGACGCCGACCACCTCTGACATTCCGTCAGCCGCCGGGCCCGGCCGCCACCGCTGGGCCCGGCGGTTCGTCGTCCGGTCTCGCCGGACTCGATCGCACGCACGGCCGCCTTCGAAGAGGCGTCAGACGGTGATCGTCTGATACTCGGTGTACTGACCCAAACCGACGACGCCGTACTCGCGGCCGATGCCGCTGGTCTTGAATCCGCCGAAGGGGCCGTCGAATCCGATCGGCGCACCGTTGATGGTGACCGTTCCGGTCCGGATGCGGCGGGCAACGGCCAGCGCCGCGGCCTCGTCCGCCGACCAGACGCCACCGGAGAGTCCGTAATCGGAGTCGTTGGCGATGCGCACCGCGTCGTCGATATCGTCGTAGGCGAGCACGACCAGGACCGGGCCGAAGATTTCCTCACGGGCGATGCGCATGGCCGGTGTCACGTCGGCGAAAACGGTTGGCGTGACATAGAAACCGTCCTGCAGGCCGGGCGGGACCTGCGGACCGCCGCACACCAGACGCGCGCCTTCGGCAATTCCGACCTCGATGTAGTCACGGACCCGCTGTTGCTGATCGCCGCGAACCATGGGCCCGATGAAGGTTTGCGGGTCGCGCGGATCCCCGACCGGCAGGGACTCGACCAGCGCCGTCAGCGCCGCGACCACCTCCTCGTAGCGGGCGCGCGGGGCCAGGATCCGCGTCTGGGCGATACAGGACTCTCCATTGTTCAGCAGCGAACCGAATTTCAGGCCGTTCACCACCGCTGTCAGATCCGCATCGGGCAGGATCACCGCCGCCGATTTGCCGCCCAGTTCGAGACTCACCCGTTTGAGCTGGGTGCCGGCGATGGACGCGATCCGGCGACCGGCCCCGGTCGAGCCGGTGAACGCGATCTTGTCCACCCGCGGATGGGAGATCAGGTACTCGCTCGTTTCCCGATCCGCGGGCAGCACGCTGATCACGCCTTCCGGCAAGCCGATTCGATCCACCAGCTCGGCCAGCAGACCCATGCTCAGTGAGTTCTCCGGAGACACCTTCAGCACCACCGAATTTCCGGCGAGCAGGGCGGGCAGGATCTTCGACGTCGCCGAGGAGAAAGGCGAATTCCACGGGATCACCGCCGCCACCACGCCGACCGGCTCGCGCCGGACCATGCTGCGCACACCGGCATCCGGGTCCGACGGTGTGAGGGTGTGCTCCCAGTCGAAATGCTCGGCGGCCGCGAGGTAGGCATTCGCCTGCCGGGTCAGACCGGCCTGGCCGGCCTTGGTGAACCATGCGGCGGAACCGTTTTCGTCGGTGATGAGCTCGGCGATCCGGTCCGCCTGCTCCTCGCGCAGCTTGTTGAACCGTCGCAGCGCCGCGATTCGCTCGGCGGGCGGGGTGTCGCGCCAGACCCGGCTCTCGAAGGCCGCGTGCGCCGCCGCCACCGCGCGGTCCACATCGGCGGGTTGCGCCTGCGCCGCACGGCCGATGACCGATCGATCGTGCGGCGAGAGGATCTCCAGCAGTGCGGGTTCGCTGGGTTCGGTCCACGAACCGCCGACGTAGAGCCGATCGTAGGTGATCATCTGGCTTCTCCTGAGGTCGGCGAATTCTGTTGGTCGCGATAGGTTTCCAGCAGCCGGAGCCAGACTTCGCTGATGGTGGGGAACGACGGCACCGCATGCCAGAGCCGGTCGAGAGGGACCTCGCCGACGATGGCGATGGTGGCGGAGTGCAGCAGTTCGGCGACGCCCGGCCCGGCGAAGGTCGCGCCGACGACGACCCGGCGTTGCGGGTCGATCAGGACTCGTGCCCGTCCCCGATAGCCGGGATCGTGCTGGATCGCACCGGCGACCCGGCCGATGTCGTAGTCGACCACGTCCACGTCGCGCCCGGCGCGCGCGGCGTCGTCGGTGGTGAGGCCCACCGCCGCGATCTCCGGATCGGTGAATACGACCTGCGGCACTGCTTCGAGGTCGGCGGTGCCGGCGTGGCGGCCCCAGCGTCCGGTGTCCAGCGCCAGCCCGCGTGCCCGGGCGGCGATGACCGTCCCGGCGATGCGGGCCTGATATTTGCCCTGATGGGTGAGCAGCGCACGGTGATTCACGTCCCCGACCGCGTACAACCATTCCCCCTCGACCGCGGTCACGGTGAAGGTGTCGTCGGTGGCGAGCCACTGGCCGGGTGTCAGGCCGATCGTGTCGAGGCCGATGTCGTCGGTCCGGGGTGCGCGGCCGGTCGCGAGCAAGAGTTCGTCGGCGACCAGCCGGGTGCCGTCGGCGAGGGTGAGGTGGATGCTGTCGTCGGGTCCGCCCGCCCGTTCGGCGGCGGTGATGGTGGTGCCGAACCGCAGGTCCACTCCGGCTTCCAGGAGCCGCTCGGCGACCAGATCCGCGGCGAAGGCTTCGACTCTGCCCAATAGCCGGGACTCGCGGGCGATGAGGGTGACCCGCGCGCCCAATGCCTGCCAGGCCGCGGCCATTTCGGTGGCGACGACTCCGGCTCCGAGAATGGCGAGCCGGTCCGGCACCTCCCGGGCGCTGGTGGCTTCGCGACTCGTCCACGGCCGCACGGCATCCAGGCCCGGCAGTGGTGGCAGGGCGGCGGAGGTGCCGGTGCACACGGCCACCGCATACCGGGCGGCGAGCCGTACGGTCTCGCCCTCGGGCGTCTCGACCGTCACCCGCCGGGGTCCCTCGAGTCGGCCGTGGCCGCGGATGAGTTCGACATCGACCGAGGCGAGCCAGTCGACCTGGCCCCGGTCGTCCCAGTCGGCCACCATCCGGTCGCGATGCTTCAACACCGCGGCCGCGTCGAGCGGCCCGGTGACCGCCTCCCCCACACCGGGGAAGCGGGCGGCCTCGCGGTAGAGCAGCGCGGGGCGCAGCAGCGCCTTGCTGGGTTCGCAAGCCCAGTACGAGCATTCGCCGCCCACCAGTTCGGATTCGACGATCACGGTGCTCAACCCGGCGGCGCGGGTGCGGTCGGCGACATTCTCACCGACCGGCCCGGCCCCGACAACCACGACGTCGTAAGTACGAACTTCCTTGTCGGACATAAGCTTCCCTTCGATGGCCAAGTCAGCGGCCGGGTGCGCGCTGCGTGATTTCCTGCAGGAACCAATCGTTGCCGTCCGGATCGGTGAACGCGGCGAACGATCCGTAGCTGCGTCGCTGTGGGTCGGCGCCAGTGACCTGGCTTTCGGTTCCAGCATGGTGGAACACGCCGGTCGCGTCCCGGAACGGTCCGTCCACGGCAATCCCGCGTTCGGTCAACTCCGCGACGGCGTTCTCGATATCGGTGACGATCAGATGCAGACCCCGGACGGATCCGGGCGCGGCCGAGGTGACGCCGGTGCCGAAGATGATCGAGCACTCCGAGCCGGGCGGGGTGACCTGTACCACGCGATAGCCGTCGTCCACAGGGAAATCGGCGTCGAGACGGAAGCCGAGCCGCTCGGTGTAGAACGCCTTGGCGCGGTCGACGTCGGCGACGGGCAGGACGACGACTTCCAGTTTCATGTCCATGATTCGTGTTCTCCTCGAATGTCTTTCGCGGTCGTCAGTGGGCGGAGTTCTTGGCCGCCTGCTCGATCACGTCGGCCACCTTGTCGGGATGCGAGACGGCGACCGAGTGCGAGGCGGCGATCTCGGTGACCTGCGCGTGCGCCCGCTCGGCCATGAACCGCTGTGCCGCAACGGGGATGTTGAGGTCCTGGGTGGTGATCACGTCCCAGCTGGGCTTTTCGGTCCAGGCGGCGACGGTGGCCTTCTCCTCGAGCGCGGCCTGCAGAATCGGCCGCTGGGCGGCGGCGGCCAGGGCGGCGCGGTCCGCGGGGACGTCGGCGGCGAACTGGTCGTGGAACTTGGCCTGCTGGATGTACAGGTCGGTGCCAGTGCTGCCGTCGGGGTTGGTGAACGGGACCGGGTCGAGCGTGCCGGGCAGGGTGGACCCGGGGAACTTGTTGGTCAGCTCCAGCGCGGTCTCGCCGGGTGCGGGGAGGAACGCCGCCACGTACACCAGCGCTTTGACCTGATCGCTGCCGGCCGCGGCGGCGCTGATGACCGATCCGCCGTAGGAGTGCCCGACCAGCACAACGGGTCCGTTGACGTGGCTGATCAGCCCCCGCAGGGTGATGGCGTCGGCGGCGGGCCCGCGCAGCGGATCGGCCGCCGCGACAACCGGATAGTGGTCCTTGCGGAGTTGGTCGATGACATCGTTCCAGCTCGATCCGTCCGCGAACGCGCCGTGCACCAGCACGATGGTCGGCTTCGGCGCGTCCTCGGTCGGCCCGGCATGAGTGGTGGTGCTCGCGGTGCACGCGACGGCGAGGCTACCGGCGGCGACCGCAGCCGTGACCGCCACGATCGCCCGGCCCGCGTGCCGCATCCGGGGGTGTCGAATGTCGACCATGTCATTGTCCTTTCGAGGTGAAGCACGTTGTGCGGCTTCCACTCTGGTTTCCGCTCCCGCACCGCCACATCAGTCGGCTGACGCCGACCATGACGTAGTCGTCACCCGGCGGTCGAGAGCCGCCGGAACTGGTCGTCGGAGAGCCGCAGGTCTCCCGTGGCAACGTTCTCCGCGAGGTGGACAGCGAGGTCGTGCATGTCGTTCGAGAAGCCGGGCACCTGCGGGCCGGTCAATCGCGTGGCGCCGTAACCGATTCGGCGTACCGTCAGGTCGCCGCCCAGCTGGAATGTGGCTGTCATCAGTTGGATCTCTTCCTCTTCGCGAGCCGTGAATCGCGGGCGCGAGCGTCCGCGTCGAGGAAGATAGGTTTCGCGGGAATGCCGCCGCGAGCGTCGGATGACGTAATCGCTGTCGGTCAGGCCGAGTTCGGGTGACGTAGTCCGACGCCGTCGGACCCGACTGATCAGCCGATGGCGGTTCGGGCTCCGAGGGCGGTGAGCATGGAAAGGCGTTCGGCGTCTGCGCTGCCGGGCTCGGCGGTGTCGATCATGATTCGCAGGTCGCAGCCCGCCACCGTGAGGACGGCGCAGTCCAGGGTCAGGGCGCCTACTGTCGGGTGGTCGATGGTCTTGTCCGTGATGTCGTAGCCGGCGACGGCGCCGGACTCCCAGAGTGTGGCGAAGCGGGGGCTGTAGGTGCGCAGATCAGCGATGAGGCGGCGTAGGCGCTGGTCGGCGGGGTAGCGGGCCTCGGCGGCGCGCAGGTCGGATACCAGGGCGGTTTCGAGGGATTCGAGGGTGTCCGGTGCGTAGCGGCCGATGGAGCCGGGGCCGATGAAATGCCGCCACACCCGGTTGCGTTCGTTGCCCTGCCAGGTCATGGAATCGCCGAGCAGTGCCGCGCATGCCGGATTCGCTTGCAACAATGTCCAGGACGCGTCGAAGACGGCGACCGGGATGCCGGCCAGCCGATCCAGCATGCGCTGTACGGCGGGCGGGATGGCGGTGGGGACGGTTCCGGGCTCGGGCAGTACCAGTCCGGCCAGCCGACACAGGTGCGCACGCTCGTCCGCCGATAAGCGCAAGGCCCGCGCCAGCGCCTCGACCACCTGGGGCGAGGGGTTGGATGCCCGGCCCTGTTCGAGCCGGGTGACGTAGTCGACGGAAATACCGGCCAGCATCGCCAGTTCCTCGCGCCGCAGGCCGGGCGCTCGGCGCGCGCCATTCGCCGACAGCCCCACGGCGTCGGGGGATACCTGATCGCGCCAGCGCCGCACCGCTACTCCGAATTCCGCTGTGGCCATGGGATTCATTCTGCCCGTTCGCCGATCCGCCCACCGTCGGCGTATTGCTCGGTATCGACCGTCCCAGCCTGGTATCGACAGTCCCAGGAAGATCAGGCGACTGGCTGATGCCGCCCGGCGGCGCGAATCTGAGGACATGACAACAACACTCATTACCGGCGCCAACAAGGGGCTGGGTTTCGAAACCGCCCGTCAGCTCGTCGCGGCGGGGCACACGGTGTATGTCGGCAGCCGCGACGCCGAGCGCGGGCGGCTCGCCGCGGCGGAAATCGGGGCGCGCTCCGTCCAGCTGGATGTCACCGACGACGCTTCCGTCGCCGCGGCGGCGAAGATCATCGAGGCGGACGGCGGACTCGACGTCCTGGTCAACAACGCGGGCATCGATATCGAGGGCAATGGTGAGGTCGACCTCGCGGAGGTCACCGCCGACATGATGCGGACGGTATTCGACACCAATGTTTTCGGCGTCGTGCGCGTCGTGCACACGTTCCTGCCGCTGCTGCGGCAATCCACCGCACCGGTCATCGTCAATGTCAGCAGCTCCTTGGCCTCGATGGCACGCGGCACCACCCCGGACACCCAGGCCTACTCCTATCCCGGATTGTCCTATCCCGCATCGAAAACCGCGCTGAACAGAATCACCGTGCAATACGCGAAAGCATTCCCGGATATTCGGATCAACGCCGTGGAGCCCGGATACACCGCGACCGACCTCAACGCCCACGCGGGCAGGCAGACCGTCGAAGAGGGCGCCGAGATCATCGTACGGATGGCCCGGGTGCCCCGAAACGGGCCCACCGGAGGGTATTTCGATGCCTCCGGAACGCTGCCCTGGTAGTGACCGAGGATCAGGGACGCCTCGCGGCACTGGCGGAACAGGCGTCGATAGCGCTCAGCCCAGGATGATCGAGGCGGCGTGTTCGCCGATCATCATGGTGGCCGCGTTGGTATTGCCGCCGACGATGCTCGGCATGATCGACGCGTCGGCGACCCGCAGTCCGTCCACTCCGCGCACTCGAAGCGTCGGGTCCACGACCGCGCGCTCGTCCACACCCATGCGGCAGGTGCCGACGGGGTGATAGACGGTGGTTGCGCGGTTGGGGACTTCGGCGGCCAACTCCGTGCGGCCGGGGTATCGCGGACCCGGAGAGATCTCGGTATCCACCGCGCCGCTGATCGACTTGGCGGCCATGACCTCTCGGGTCAGCTCCATGCCGTACACCAGCGTGTCCAGGTCGCGCTGCTCGGCGAGATAGTTGGGGTCGATGGCGGGCGCCGCAGTGGGGTCGGCGGACGTCAGTCGCAGCGCGCCCCGGCTCTGCGGGTAGATCATCGTCACCAGGACGGTCAGTGACCGGCGCGGATCGGGAGTGTGACGGATCGGGGCATCCTGATTGGGGCCGGGATAGCCCCACGGCAGCACGTGCAGTTGCAGATCGGGCGCCCCGGCCGCATGCGGGGTACGCAGGAACGCGACGGCTTCGAACACGCTGCGCGCCAGCCAGGTGCTGTTGTTGCGCAACGACTCTCGCAGAAACGCCCGGGCGAAATAACCCGGCGACGAACGGCGCACGGCGGTCGGCATGGCGAAGGTCATCGGCACGAACAGGTGGTCGTGCAGGTTGTCGCCCACCGGGAGGTCGGCGACGACGTCGATGCCGAACGCCCGGAGATGGTCGGCCGGTCCGATGCCCGAGAGCATGAGCAGCTGCGCGGAGCCGAATGTGCCAGCGCTGACGATGATCTCGCGCTCGGCCCGCAGCACTTCGATGCCCTGCTCGGTCCGGTACTCCACACCGGTGGCCCGGCCGTTCTCGGTCACTATGCGCACCACGTGCGTATCAGGAAGCACCATAAGGTTTTTCGGGCGATCGTCGAGGTACCCGACCGAGGTGCTGTAGCGCAACCCGTTGCTGTTGCTCTGCTGGAGGATCGAGACGCCTTCCTGCTCAGCGCCGTTGTAGTCGGGGTTGCGCGGCAGGTCGGCGGTTTCGGCCAGCGCCTGCATGAACGACTCGGACGCGGCCGTCAGATCGCGCGCCCGGATCACCTTGATCGGACCGGAGCCGCCGCGGAACTGGCTCGCGCCGTCCTCGAACGACTCGAGTTTCTTGAAGCTCGGCAGCACATCCTGATACGACCAGCCGCTGTTGCCCTCGCCGGCCCAGTCGTCGAAGTTTCGCCGGTTGCCACGCACGAACACCATGCCGTTCACCGAACTCGAACCGCCGACCACCTTGCCGTGCGTCTGCGGGATGGTGCGGCCCAGGGCATGCTTCTGCTCGACGGTGTAGTGGCCCCAGTCGATCCGCTTCTTCAGCTGCGGCACGCTGTGCATCGGGCCGATCATGCCGGGCTTGCGCACCAGCCGGCTGTTGTCACGACCGCCCGCCTCGATCAGCGTGACCGCGGCACCGGTATCGGCCAGCCTGCGGGCAATAATGGCACCGGCGCTCCCGGAACCGATGATGATGTAGTCCGTCGCAGCCATGACCAGCCCTTCTGTCCACACAGGTCTCGCCGCGAATCACCGGCGAAACTGGAACATGTTGCGAAAGTACTCGAAAGCGGCCGCCCAGGAACCCGTTTCGGGTTTGACCACGGAGGCGGTGTAGAACTGCTGGTCGGCGTTGAGGTCGGCGATCACGGCACCGGTAGTGGCGTCGACGACCTCGATGCCGACCTCGGTACCGGGGGATGCGTCCTGGATCGCAGACTGCATCTGCTCGGCCAGCGCCGCGGGTGATCCAGCGGGTCGCCCCGAATTCGTAGGCGCGGCCGACGCATCGAGAGGCACCGCCCGGAGAGCGGCAAAGGCGAGAAGGCCAGCCGTGATGCCCAGCCGCCACAGTGGAAACGAGCGAATTGGGCGCGCGACCGCGCCAGCGGGGATTTTCCGCATCGGTATGCTTTCGGAACTTCGCGGCTTGAAACCGCACGCTCCCGGTGCCGTCGCCGCGTAAGGAGGTGACGGCACCGAGCGAATCGCGTTCAGCCGGTGATGGACTGGAAGATCTTCACGCCCACCAGGATCACTGCGATCAGCAGGTAGCCGCGCAGCGCGATCATGCCCGCCATCCGCCCTGGCGAGAACGCGGGCCGTTCGAGGGTGTCCAGCGCCGGAGTGCGCCAAGTGTCGCGATCCTGCTCCAGAATCGCCTTGCGCTCGGCTCGCGAGAGCGGGGTCGAGTTGAGTTCCTCGACCTGGTCGGGGTCCAGGCCGCCGAGCTCGACCGCGGTCTGTTCGGTCGTCCTGCGGTCGGCCCGGTGCTTGGCAACCGCGATACCGAGACCGCCGAACAGACCGACACCGACACCGATTCCGAAGCCGATTTCCAGCTGGGTTGTGGTCAGGTCCGGGAAGAAGGTGGCCGCGGTCAGTGCCAGCGACAGCAGCACCAGCGACCAGACGATGACGCCCGCGACGATGTTCTGCCGCACCGTGTTCACCCAAGGTCCGAGGACGGCCTTGTCGTTGCAGAGCAGGACCAGGAACACTGTGGCCGAGGGCAGCAGCACACCCGCCAGCGCCTGTACGCCCTGGGTCAGCAGGCCGAGCACGTGATCGGGGCTGAAGGACACCGCGGCGGCGACGGCGAGCAGCGCCGCGTAGCCGATGTAGAAGATCGGCGCCTCGGTGATCTTCCAGTGCAGCGAGTGCCGCTTGCCGAGGGTGTCGCCGAGGGCATACGTAGTGGCCAGCCCGACGGCGTTGGCGCCGATGAG